>JAGPVD010000087.1 GCA_018067145.1 Methyloceanibacter sp. | reverse complement strand
GCATGTAGGACAACTGCACGGCGATGGTACCGTTTTCGGTGACGCCTTCAATCAGCGTGACCCCGCCCTGGATCTGCGGCGGCAGCGGCTTGACCCGGGCGCCTTGCGTGATCTGGACGAAGTTCTGAAGGACAATCGACATGCCGATGGCCGTGATCAAAGGCGCAAGCCGGAACGATCCGCGCAAGGGCCTGTAGGCCAGCCGTTCCACCGTACAGCCCCAGGCTGAGGTGAAAAGCATCGATACCAGAAGCGTGAGAAACAGAATCAGCGGCAACGCTGTTATTCCAAGGGCCACGAGGGCGAGGAACGTCGCGAGCGCGATAAACGATCCGACCATGAAGATGTCGCCATGGGCGAAATTGATCATGCCGATGATGCCATAGACCATGGTGTAGCCGATGGCGATCAGCCCATATATCGACCCCAGAGCGACCCCGTTGATCAGCTGCTGAAGGAAATAGGCCATGATGCCTGCCGCACCTTCCGCCGAACGGGCTTTGCAGACTGAAGAAACGGACGAGACGACGGAGATGGCCGCCGACTCATCGCGACAAGCCAGTCTTAGCAAGAACCGCTTCCGGCAAGAAGGGGCCTGATCGGCCCGCCCAAACTCAGAGCATCATATGGGAGCCGTCACAATATGGCGGGTCGCCGGTATCCTTGCAGCCACAAAGCAGCGCCGTCTCGGTGCGCTCGGCGGTGAACATCAGCGGCTCGATTCCGGTGCCATCGTGCGAGCCGTCGCAAAACGGCTGTTTATTGCTTCGTCCGCAGCGGCACCAAGCATAGCGTTTACCCTCTTCGAGCTCGACCTGGTAAGGGCTAAGCTGTGGTCGCTCTGGCTCTGACATATGTATTCCCTAGCGTTGTTGGGCGAGTTGTAGCCTGCTCTTGGCTTAGCCAATTCGCCGCCCTCAGACAACAAACTGGATCAAGTTCCTGTATCTTTTAGTTGGGTCCGGTGGCTTCCGCCATGCCGTCGAAGGGGCCGGAATTTTGGGAGGAGCCTTGGGAAAAGAAGCTTGAGTCGATGGCCCATCCAGACCATATGGAAGAACAGCCGCAAAGACTCGCGCGGGCCGCAAGCTTCGCTACCACGAGAGGTCTTAGGGTGTTGGGGAATATGTCGGGGGCCGGTGAATTTGGAGGCCCTTTTTGGCTGAACTGATTTTCGTTTGTCTCTCGATCGCCGCGTTCTTCGCTTTGGCGATGAACCGCGCGTCTCTCCGCCTTTGGGCGCTGGCCATCGCGCTCTACACCTTGAGCTTGCAGATGGGTCTCGGCGTTGGCGCATTCCACGCGCCGGGCTTCCCGCTCTGGGCATTGCTCGGCTGGATCGTCGCTGCAATCCTCTTTGCTGCGAGCTTCCCCGACCTCAAACGCAAATACATCACGCTTCCGGCCTATGGCGCGTTGAAGGGCGCGATGCCCAAAATCTCGCAGACCGAGCGCGAGGCTCTGGAGGCGGGCACGATTGGCTGGGACGCTGAGCTGTTCTCGGGCACGCCTGACTTCGCCAAGCTTCGCCGCGTGGCGCCGATCACGCTGACGGACGAGGAGCACGATTTTCTTGATGGGCCGACCGTCAAGCTTTGTAACCGTCTCGATGATTGGCGCATGCGTCACGAACTCGGTGACGTGCCCGACGATATCTGGCGCTTCGTCTGCGACAACGGCTTTCTAGGCATGCTCATTTCCAAAGAGCATGGTGGCCTTGGCTTCTCGGCTCAGGCGCAGTCGCTCATTATCGGCAAGATCTCATCGCGCAGCCCCGATAGCGCCACCATTGTTATGGTGCCGAACTCGCTTGGGCCCGGGGAGCTGATCGAGAGCTACGGCAGTGAGGCTCAGAAGGCGCATTACCTACCCCGCCTCGCACGCGGCGAGGACATTCCCTGCTTTGCATTGACCGGCCCGTCCTCCGGCTCTGACGCCGCGTCCATGCGCGATGTGGGCGTGGTGATCAAGGGCATGCACAAGGGCAAGAAGACGCTCGGCGTGAAGCTGACTTGGGACAAGCGCTACATCACGCTCGCTCCGAAGGCGACGCTACTCGGCCTCGCTTTCCGCCTGTTCGATCCGGACAATCATCTTGGCCAGGGCGAGGATGTCGGCATCACGTTAGGTCTCGTCCCGACCGACCATCCAGGCGTCGAGATTGGCCGGCGGCATTTGCCCTCAGGCGCAGCCTTTCCAAATGGCCCCACCAAAGGCCACGACGTGTTCATTCCCTTAGAGTGGATCATTGGCGGGCCGGAAGGGGCGGGTCAGGGCTGGAGCATGTTGATGAACTGCCTGGCGGCGGGCCGTTCGATTTCGCTTCCCGCCACAAGCGCTGCCGCCGCGAAGGCTATGGCGCGGCGGAGCACGGCATATGCTCGCGTTCGCAAACAGTTCGGTCTGCCCATCGGCTTCATGGAGGGCGTCGAGGAGCCGCTCGCGCGCCTGGTCGAGAATGCTTACGGCTTAGAGGCCGCGCGCGCTGTCACTGCTTCGATGGTTTCGGCTGGCGAGAAGCCAGCCGTCATCTCGGCGCTCCTGAAATATTTCTCTACCGAGAGAATGCGCCAAAGCGTCAATGACGCGCTCGACATTCATGGCGGCAAGGGCATCTGCGACGGCCCGTCAAACTACCTACAGGGCGCCTATCAGATGGTGCCTGTGGGCATCACCGTCGAAGGCGCCAATATTCTCACCCGCACGCTGATCACCTTTGCTCAAGGCGCGTTGCGCAGCCATCCCTACCTCTTCACTGAGATTGAGGCGCTGCAAGATACCAATCGCGAGCAGGGCCTCGACAAATTCGAGAAGACGTTCGATCAGCATTTGGCCTTCACAGTGTCGAACGTGGCCGGGTCGCTGTTCCACAACGTTACCTTCGGCAAGTTCGCAGCTGAGCCGCCGAACGCTGGCGATGTCAGCCGCTGGTGGCGTCAGCTTGCGCGCGCCTCGCGGTCCTTCGCGCTCGTCGCCGACCTGACCGTGGTGCTGCTCGGCGGGGGCTTAAAAATGAAGCAGAAAATCACCGGGCGCATGACCGACGCGCTCGCCGAGCTTTATCTGTTGTCGACGATCCTCAAGCGCTTCGAGGATGACGGTAGGCCCACGGAAGACCTCGCCGTGGTTAATTATTGCGCGCGCAATTGCCTGCATCGCTTCGACCTGGCGCTGCGCGGCACTGTCGACAATTTCCCGGTGCGTTGGGCTGCGTGGTTCATGGGCCCGCTTGTGTTGCCGTTCGGCGTGCGCCGTCCAGCGAGCGACAAAGATGGCAAGGTGATAGTGCGGCGCGCGCTTCAGCCCGGCGCCTTCCGCGACCGTCTCACCAGGGACATTTTCTCGCCCGATGATCTTGACGAAAACATTGGGCTCCTTGAGCAAACCTTCCTAAAATCCGTGGCTTGCGAAGCGGCAGAGAATAAACTCGAACGCGCCATTCGCAGGGGCGAAGTGAAACGCTTCCACGACAATGACTGGATCGCAGATGCGGAGAGTAAGGGTGTGCTTAGTGCAGAGGAAGCCCACTCGCTCGCCGAACTTCGCGATATGGTCGCGCGCGTCATCGCCGTCGACGACTTCTCCCCAGAGGAGCTTGCGCGCCAGACGCCGAAGCCAACCCCAACGCCTTCCGGTAAGAGGTCCCCGCGCCGGAAGAAGCCCCAAAACATTGCTGCTGAGTAATAGTAATCATGTCTAAGACGCTCGTGCCTAAGACGCTTTCCAAGCTGCAGGACTGGACCTTCACGGTCGACTACGAGGGCATTGCCTGGGCGGTGTTCGACCGTAAGGGCGAGAGCATGAACTCGCTCGGCCGTCGCCCCACCGAGGAGCTTGACCAGATCGTCAAGGTGGTCGAGGAGGCGAAGGCCGGTGAGATCAAAGGCCTCGTCCTGATCAGCGGCAAAGACTCAAGCTTCATCGCCGGCGCTGATATCCGCGAGTTCGACGGCTACGACACCGAGGACAAAATCAAGGATGCGGTCAAAGGGACGCTCGGGCTGCTCGACCGCATCGAGAACCTGCCGGTGCCCGTGGTCGCCGCGATGCATGGCTACTGTCTCGGTGCCGGGCTTGAGCTAGGGATGGCTTGTGATTGGCGCATCGCCGACCGCGAGGAGGGAACAAGGATCGGCTTCCCTGAAGTGAAGCTCGGCCTGTTTCCTGGACTGAATGGCACGGTGCGCGCACTTAAGCTCGCTGGCCCCATCGATGGCATGAGTGCCATGCTGACGGCCCGCATGCTGCGCCCCACGGCGGCGAGAGCCATGGGCTTCGTCGATCAGCTTGTGCCGACGCGCCACAAGCTACGTTGGGCGGCGCGCAAGGCCGTGCTGCAGAAGCGCCGCTCCAGGGGCGCGCCGTGGTGGAAGAAGGCGATGCTGAAGCAGCCCGTGCGCGGGATGCTGGCCAAGCAAATGCGTACCAAGACGGCGGCGAAAGTGCGCGAGGATCACTATCCGGCGCCGTTCCGTCTCATCGATCTGTTCGAGCGCTATGGCGATGATCCCGCGCGCATGCGGGTCGCCGAAACCGAGATGTTTGCGCCGCTCATGGTGAGCGAAACGTCGCGCAATTTGCGCCGTGTGTTCAGGCTTTCGGAAATGCTGAAAGACTCGATTCCCAAAGGCGGATTCAAGCCGCGTAAGGTGCATGTCATTGGCGCCGGCACTATGGGCGCCGATATCGCAGCTTGGTGTGTGGTCTCAGGCATGCAGGCGAGCCTTCAGGACCTCGACGAGGGCCAAATCGAAAAGGCGCTGCGCCGTGCCAAAGGCCTCTTCAAAAAACGTCTACGTGGCACGACGGCGATCGACTCCGCGGTTGCGCGGCTCATCGCTGATCCTGACGGCAAACAGATCAAACATGCCGACGTGGTCATCGAGGCCATTGTCGAGAAGCTCGACGTGAAGCAGAAGCTGTTCGCTGAACTTGAGAAGCAGGTGAAGCCCAGCGCCGTGCTGGCGACGAATACCTCATCGCTTAAGCTTGAGGACATCGCCAAGCCGCTCGCCGATCCAGGGCGTCTCGTCGGTCTCCACTTCTTCAATCCTGTGTCGCAACTGCCTCTGGTCGAGGTCGTTCGCGGCAAGAGAAGCCGCAAGGAAGAGGTGGGCAACGCCTGCGCCTTCGTCACCGCCATCAACAAGCTGCCCATAATTGTGAAAAGCTGCCCCGGCTTCCTCGTCAACCGCGTGCTCGCGCCATACATGATGGAGGCCGTCCGCCTCTACCAAGATGGCCAGCCGCGCGACAAGATCGATCAGGCAGCTTTGAAATTCGGCATGCCCATGGGCCCGATGGAGTTGATGGACATGGTTGGCCTCGACATTTGCAACAAGGTTGGCGAGGAGCTCGACATCGTGCCGAAAGCCAACAAGAAGTCTAAGGCAAAGACCGCGAGCAAGACGCGCGCTGACAACGTGCTGGCGACACTGGTGAAGCAAGGCAAGCTCGGTAAGAAGACGGGCGAGGGCTTCTATGTTTGGGCTGACGGCAAGCCGAAACGCGAAGAGGCAAGTTACGACGACGCTGAGCTCGAGCGGCTAGGCATCGAACTCGTTCAGCCGATGCTCGATGAGGCGGAACGCGCCGCTGCCGACAAGGTTGTGGAGAGCGAAGACCATGTGGATGCCGGCGTGATCTTCGGCACGGGCTTTGCGCCGTTCCGTGGTGGGCCATTGCATTACCGCCATTCAACAGACGCGGCTGCGCCAGATAAAGCGGCGTAAGAGACATGGCCGGAAGGAACGTCATGAAGGAACCGGGAGTTCGGCGCGTTGCGGTGCTTGGCGGAGTGCGTATCCCGTTTTGCCGCTCGCACACGGTCTATGCGGACATCAGCAATCTCGACATGCTGACCGCGGCGCTTGGCGGTCTCGCTGATCGCTTCGAGCTGCATGGCGCGCATGTGGATGAAGTGATTGGCGGCGCGGTGGTGACCCACGCCAAGGATTGGAATCTTGCCCGGGAGGCGGTGATTGGCAGTCCGCTGGCGCCGAGCACGCCCGGCATCACCATGATGCAGGCTTGCGGTACGAGCTTGCAGGGCGCGCTTGGTCTCGCCGCTAAGATTGCCACCGGCCAGATCGAATGCGGCATCGCCATGGGGTCCGACACCACGAGCGACGCCCCCATCGTTTTCCAACGGAAATTCGCGCAGCGTTTAGTTCAGGCATCTCGCGCCAAGAGCCTCGGCAAGCGCCTTGGCGCCTTCAAAGGCATGGGGCCAGGAGAATTGGCCCCGCTGCCGCCCTCAACGTCGGAGCCGCGTACCGGCCTCGGCATGGGCGAGCATTGCGAGCTGATGGCCAAGGAATGGGGGATCACCCGCGAGGCCCAGGACCTTCTCGCCTATGAGAGCCACAAAAAGGCGGCTGCCGCCTATGACGAGGGCTTCATGGACGATCTCGTCATCCCGTGCGCCGGGGTGTTCCGGGACAACAACGTTCGTGGAGATATTTCGCTCGAGAAGATGGCTGAGCTGAAGCCCGCCTTCGATAAGGTGAATGGCACCATTACTGCCGCAAACTCGACACCGTTAACGGATGGGGCCGCCACAGTCCTGCTTGCGAGCGAAGAATGGGCGGAAAAGCGCCAAATACCAATTCAGGCATATTTAACTTTGGGTCGCACTTCTGCCGTAGACTATGTTCAAGGTGAAGGACTTCTAATGGCGCCGACGGTGGCGGTGAGCGAATTGCTCAAAGCCACCGGTCTTGCGCTCCAAGACTTTGATTATTATGAGGTTCACGAAGCGTTTGCAGCACAGGTGTTGGCTACGCTGAAGGCTTGGGAAACAGAGGCATATTGCCGTGAGCGTCTCGGACGGGATGCGCCCTTAGGGGCGATTGATTGTTCGAAACTCAACGTCAAAGGGTCCTCAATTGCTTTCGGTCATCCATTTGCTGCCACAGGCGCACGGATATTGGCGGTTCTGGCCAAACTCCTGCAAAGCGGAGACGGTCAGAGAGGTTTGATTTCGGTTTGTACGGCCGGCGGAATGGGCGTTGCAGCGATCCTCGAAGGGGTCAAAACGCGAGAGCCGGTTAAGCGGACCAGACGAGGCAGAGGAACAGGCACAGCATAAGTGCCCTTTAGCCTGATCTACGAGTTGTGAGCCCAACGAGGCTCCGGGACAGGGGGCAAAAGAGAAATTGCCGAGGCGGCGTTTTCGCCTACGGCCCGACCCAAGACGGAGGTGCTTATGAGGCATCGCACGCTTACTGCGGCCCTAGGATTCCTGGTTGCCGCCACCCTTATTCCCACCGGCCAGGCCCAAGCGGCGTCGGCTGATCCCACAGGCATTTGGC
>JAGPVD010000084.1 GCA_018067145.1 Methyloceanibacter sp. | reverse complement strand
TCGGATGCAACAGACGAGCTTATTATTGCTCCATTGAGTATCGAGCCTGCCGAGATTGCGCGGTTCATTGCCAAGGTCTATGACCAGCATCCGCATGGTGACTCCTTCGTTCCACGGTGGAAGGGTTCGTTCCTAAAGCACATCATTTTCGATCATCCTCAGTTTACGCCCGACCATGCTTTGGGTGCATACATGGGAGGTCAGCTTGTCGGTCTGATCATGGCGCAGCCATACGCTGTTCACATGGACAGCAGACGAGTCGTAGGCGCGTACGGGTCTTGGTTGGCCGTCACCCCGCAAGGGGCAGGTCAGTTCGCTGCAATCAAGCTGCTTCATGAGCTGAAGGCGCGTCTCTCGGCTCGTGGTGTGGAATTCTTGGTCGGTGTCGCTTATCGCTCCGGTCCTGGTGTCGGTCTCGAATTCTGGGAGAGCTATGCGCGCGCCTTTCCCAAGGACATCTCCCCGGGGCGCGATCTGAAGTATTGGGCCCGAGTTCTGGACGGGGTTACATTTGCCGGTGCGGTCAAGGATCCATTGCTCAAGCTAGGCGGCTTTGCAGCGCGATTGCGTCCGGTGTCAAAGCCAAGCGCCACCGCTGACATTCGCGAGTTTGCGAGCGACGATCTTGAGCGCTGCCAAGAGCTCTTGGCAAAAGCTCCGGCCCAATTGCGTACCGCGCCAACCTTGTGGGAGTTGCAGTGCGCCCCGAGCTTGGACGTGGGGCCGCAGACGCTTGTTTTGGACCGAGGATCAGGGCCCGAAGCGATGTCCATGTTTCATATACTCCCGATGTCGGACGCAGCACCGTTGCACGTCGGCATCATTGAGCACTTGGTCTGCGTAAGCGGCAGCCGAGACCGGCGGCGCCTCCTAGCGGCCACGCTTTGGCGTTTGAAACAAAGCGGTGCGTGCCTCGCGTTGCTGCCGCAAAAGCCTTACATCGGCTCTTCCGAGATGCTGTTGGCGGGGTTCGTGCCGTATGACGCGCATTTCAAGACTTACCTGATGCCCCTAAGTGATAATGTCCCGCCCCATATCCCGGCCAGCTACGACCTACTGGTCCGATAGTATCGAAATATGCTAACGGACGAAGCGGTCGTATGAATTCCGATCCGCCCTAGCCTGGAAGAGTTGGTCCTTCATGACAGCAGGATTCGGCCTCGAAAAGCTCGGTTTACTCGCGCTACACTTTCCGCGTTGGACGCTTCTGGTTATCACCATAGTCACCGTCGCTCTCGGCTATACCGCGAGCAAGATTCAGTTTTCCAGTGATGTCCGCGAGATCTTCCGTTCCGACAGCCCCGACTACGCCAATCTCACAATGGTCGAGGAGCAGTACCCTGAAAGCGTAGGGGACATCCTGCTATTGGTGGAAGCCGACGCTCTTCTCTCGCGCGAGAATCTCGAGCGCTTGCGGGACCTACACTTGGAACTCGGCTTCGTCGACGGCGTCCAAGACGTCCTGTCGATCTTCTCCGCCCGTGACCCTCCAGACGCATCGGGCCGGAGCGACCCCGTGTTCCCCTTCGAGCTAAGAGACGATGAGCTTCCAGAAATACGCGAGGCGGTGCTGCACCATCCGCTTGTTTCGAGAACGCTGCTTTCCGAGGATGCACGGACCGGTCTCTTCATCATTTCCATCGAGCCGCAGCCGGACATAGAAGATCTTCGGCGCCTAGCCACCGAGCTGAACGGCGTCGTAGACACCGTGCTTGCCGGTTCTGATGTGCGCGCTCAGCCAACTGGCGTGGCCTTCCTGCGCCTTGAGATCGTCTCCTCGCTGATCCGAGACCAGCGAACATTCATTATCGTTGGGTTCGTCATTTCCTTTATCGTCAGCTGGCTATTTTTCCGCAGTATCGTCTACGCCGCCCTCGGCGGCATACCGGCTATCGTAGCCGTCATATGGCTGATGGGGGCGACACAACTGCGAGGACAAGAGGTCAATGTATTGACCGGTGTTGTGCCGGCTCTTGTGATCGTGCTTGTCGTCGCAAGCGCCTTGCATTTGTTGTTCGGGCTTAGGCGCAATCTGGCGGAAGGCGCCGCTCTTCGCGACGCCATAGCATCGTCGGTCGTCGAAATTGGGCCCGCCTGCGTTCTGGCGTCGGTCACTACCGCGATCGCGCTCTTGTCTCTCACGCTCGTGCCACATTCTCTGGTTGCGGGCTTCGGTCTCACCGCGGCGATCGGGACGGCTATCGCCTTTCTCGCAACGATCACGGTTCTACCGGCAGCGGCGTATTTGGTTCTTAGCCAGATCGGCTCGAAGCCGGCGTCGGATCGCAGCATCAATGTCGTCTTCGATACGGCAAGCCGTGCTTGCGCGCGACTGGGCCGTGTCACCTTGAGCCAACCGCGCGCGGTCCTTGCGGGTGGCATTCTGCTGGCTGCGGGTGCCGGCGCGCTCTACGCTTCGATCAGTCCCAGCTATCAGTACCGCGAATATCTGCCCGAACACAGCGCAGCTCATGCCGCTATGGGCACCATTGATGAGCGGCTTGGCGGCACAGAGAGGATGCTCATCCTTATTCAGTGGCCATCGGATTATCAAATCGAGACGACCGAGACTCTTGAGGTGGTCGAGAAGGTGCACAGACTGTTGGAGGAGCTTCCGCTGATTACAGGAGTGACTTCTTTGTACGGTATCCAGAAGTGGGCGTCCGACGGCGGGTTCGAGAAGGGCAAGTTGTTCAGCTTTTTGAGCGAGGCCGAGTCGCCACTCATGGCGCGCATCCTGTCCCTGGATCACAAATCCGCTCTAGTGACCGGCTACTTCCCCGACATTGATGCCGTCGAGCTTCTACCGATCATGGATGACCTGGAGAGCCAGCTGGCGGATATGCGCGCGTCCTATCCAAATGTCCACTTCGCCGTGACGGGCACCGCAGTGGTCTCCGCCCGGGCCAGCCATGAGATGATAGCCCAACTCAACAGGAGTCTTCTCATAGCCATAGGCTTGAACATCTTGCTAATCGGATTGGTGTTCCGGTCAACGCGAGCTGGCCTCTATAGCATCCTGCCCAATCTCCTGCCCATCGCGGTTGCAGGCGCGGTTCTTTACGTCGCTGGTGTTGGATTGCAGTTCACCGCCGTGGTAGCATTCACCATCGGCTTTGGCATTTCCGTCGACAGCACCATTCACATCCTTAACTACTATAACCAGACTCGGTCGAAGGGCGAAGCTGTCAAACTTGCTTTGGCAGAAACGATCAGGACCATAGGACCAATTATAGTGGTCACCACCGCGGTGCTGATTGCCGGCTTCGGGGCCACCCTCCTTAGCGAGCTGCCGAACCTGCGCTTATTCGGGATAGTCACGATCGTCCTCTTGGTGACGGCCTTTTTCGGCGACCTCCTGATTCTTCCAGCCACAATTGCGTCCATGGAGGAACGCCGCTCGAGCCGAAGTGGGGCGGACAAGCTCGATCACGAAAACGAACGGGACAAAACGTGCTGACCTCGTCACGACTATCGTGGGTTAGATCGCTGGTCTACTCAGGCCCTGTAGCGGTTCTGGAGACGGTTCAAGAGGTCTGAAAAACGGTCTATACTCAGGCAGAACGAGCCGGGCAGCCTATAGTCACAACAAACAAATTAGGAGGGTTAGATGAAAACCTCACTTCGGCTTTTAGCATTGGCACCACTCGCCCTTCTCGTCTCGCTTGAGGCCGCCGCCGCCACGTCACTGAGCGGCACTTGGAGTGGAAGCGGCATGGTCGCTCCAAAGGATGGCGAGAGCGAGAAAGTGAGTTGTCGCATCAGCTACAGCGAACAGAGCTCCACGAGCGTTGGTGTTGATATAAAATGCAGATCGACGTCCAAAAAAATGCGACAGGTAGGAAGATTGCGGCAGGTCAGCCCCACCCAATATGTGGGGCGGTTCTCCAATGCAAAACACAATATCTCAGGGCAGGTCACTGTCACCGTTAAGGGCTCAGTGCAAACTGTTACGTTCAAGAGCTCCAATGGCCAGGCACGCGTGACCCTGAAGAAGCTCTGAGCTTCGTGACACCAAATGTCTGCGGCGCTGAATGCCTAAAGACTTCGCGCCTTTGACAAAATTCCTACATAGTAGGGGCGGTCAGAGAGGGTTGATTTCGGCCTGTACGGCCGGTGGTATGGGCGTCGCGGCGATTCTGGAAGGGGTCAAGGCGCAGACGCCGTCTAGAACGGCCACCGAGGAAATAGGCACGGCATAAGTGTTCATCCGAAGCAATAAGGACTTGGGCCCAACGAGGCCCGGCAGGACAGGGGCAAAAGAGACATTGCCGGGGCGTCGGTTTCGCCTACGGCCCGACCCAAGACGGAGGTGCTTATGAGGCATCGCACGCTTACTGCGGCCCTAGGATTCCTGGTTGCCGCCACCCTTATTCCCACCGGCCAGGCCCAAGCGGCGTCGGCTGATCCCACAGGCATTTGGC
>JAGPVD010000053.1 GCA_018067145.1 Methyloceanibacter sp. | reverse complement strand
GAAATGATGAAGATATTGAGCGCGACTTTGTTTACGTGATGCCAGAAGTGGTAAGAAAAAAATTCAAAAAGTCGAAGTCTATTGATTTTGATATGAAAGAAGCTTACTCTAATGCTTTGCAAAAAGGGTTAAAGTCTATTGCTGCAATTGAAGCTTCTATAGAACAGCATTCTCAAATATGTATTGAAAATTGTGAAGATGTTTTTGAAGCCAGAGCAATGACAAAAGTGCTTCAGGATGATATTGGATATCGTATTAAACAATATTCGTATTGCATAATGAACAGTACTCAAAATTATAAAGATTGGTTGATGGAAGAATACAATAGAAAATTGCGTTTGAGTTTTAATGGTAAGTTTTAACTTATTTTTTCAACTATTTAATGTGTAAAGACGTTATTTTTGAAATTAGGAACGATTTTTGATTTTCTTCTAGCTGAATACTAATTAGCCCTTAAAAATGAAATTTAAATTTTTATATATTTTCTTTTTTGCACTTAGCGGACCAAGATGCAGACCCACAGCATGTCTAGAAGGACGATATGGAAAGTGAATCCGTAACTTTGTGGGGCCTCATGGGAGTCGTCGGTGCCGGCATCGTCATTGCAATCTTCATCGTGCTTGCGATCAACGCCTCGAATAAGCGCCAATAAGTAATCGGTGAACGTACTCGGCGAGATTATGTGCGGCTTATCAAGATCATCGAAAAAGAATTTGGAGACTTTCCGTTAGAGGCCTTGGCCGAGCGGGGGGCAAGGATGTCTTCCGTTCTCGGCGTGGTCGGCTCGCCGCGTCAAGCAGACTATGCGTGTGCCGTTCTAGCGCGCGTCCTGTCACGGGCGCCCTCATGAGGCGGATCAACTCGGGCGAGCTGCTAAAACAACGGAAGGGATTTCGCATCGCCGGAGGCCAGAAAACTTCGCCAGATGGCTCAAGCCAGTTTGCTCTGACAATGCCCCGCTCGCGTCCTAATTATAGCGATGTTTGTGAATCATGCCGGTGATCGCGAAACGTGAGTCAATGAATTGACCGCTTGGACTAGAAACCGTGATTACCTCGTGAGGGAACCAAGATGGAAAAAACACGGCAGTCGTTGCTAGGAGCGAGGCCAAGGAACCCAGAATGGCTGTCGTTGAAAAAACGATACAACTCTTGAATTTTGGTGCAAAATGCCAAGTCGTGCCCGATGGGGATCGACCTTAGATGGAATCGATCATTTGCTCGCAGGGTCCCCGGTAGAGATCAGGAAATGCATCAATGTCGCAGTCACTGGATGCCAAGTTGCTTTTGGAGCGGTTTGATATTTCGCCTGAAGATCTTGCTTTGCTAAAGCGGTGTGGAGAAACGTTTGGTTTATCCAACAAGATCCAGAGCGTTATCGACCAGTTTTTCGAGTGGCTGGGCGAGCAACCCGAGTTCTCAATTTTTTTCAATAGCCAAGAGACTGTCGAGCGCGTCAAGAGACTCCAGAAGATCTATTGGGAAGAGTTCTTCAGCGGTGTCGTGGATCAGAACTATATCGACCATCGTGTGCGGATCGGCGAGATCCACGCGCAACGCGACGTGCCCAATCTGGCCTATTTTGCAGCCATGGCTCACTTCAACAAACTCTATTCCGATGCCATCATATCCTGCGATTTTTCTCATGACGACACTAGTCGAGCGTTTACGGTGTTTGACAAGCTCAGGTTGCTGGACATGCTCATTACGAGCGATCAGATCGCCCAGTTTGCGCGGCGGCGCGTCATCGAGAGCGGCAAGACCATGCTGGAGATGTCGACGCCGGTTACATCGATCTGGGATGGCATCTTGCTCTTACCCTTGGTCGGCATTGTGGATTCGCAGCGCACGCAGGACATCATGGAGAAGAGCCTGTCGCGGATTGCCGAAACGCGCGCGCACATGTTCGTCATGGATATTAGTGGCGTCGTCACCGTCGACACTGCGGTGGCGAACAACTTCATCCGGATTACCCAGGCCACGCGGCTGATGGGCTGCGATTGCATCATCTCGGGTATTTCGCCCAACGTTGCCCGCACTCTGGTTGAGCTGGGCGCAAATGTTGGCGAAGTCCGCACCACGGCGACGTTGCGAGACGCCTTACAGCTCGCGCTGGCGTCGATAGAGCCTACGGCGCGCGACGGTCGAAGGCGCGCGCAGGGCAACGCCTTGCCCCGCTAAGTGCGCGGTACGGTCGGAGGATCTCATGGGAGACGGGCGTCTCGTCATCAC
This sequence comes from Methyloceanibacter sp., assembly GCA_018067145.1. Lineage (GTDB taxonomy): Bacteria > Pseudomonadota > Alphaproteobacteria > Rhizobiales > Methyloligellaceae > Methyloceanibacter. Next base: position 3,985 of record JAGPVD010000053.1, on the reverse strand, counting down.
CCGGCTGAACCAATCCATGGTTGCGACCTTTGAGGGGGCCATCGATGCGGGCGAGCTTGGAGACTTGGTCAACTCCTTGTCCGAGGCACAGGCACGGCAGAACGTCGACAGTGTCGTGTTCGAGGTGTCCGCCTGCGAGGTGATGGACCTCGATGAGTTTGCCGAGTTGCAGAAGACTGTCCGAACGGTCGAATGGCTTGGCTTGCGGTGTGTCGTGGCCGGATTGAGGCCCGGGATCGCCGCTTATATCGTTTCGAGCGGGGTGGAATTGGGAACGTTGCGCACAGCTCTGGACTTGGAGCTGGCGCTGGAGGAGCTAACGGTTAATTGTGATGAACGAGAGCCGGAACCAGAAGCAGAACAAGACGACGAGTCTGAGCTCGAACCGGACAGTTTTAGGTCGTTTTGATATTCAGGCGGAGGCTGATCTTCACATTGCGGTGCTGCACGTCCAACGCAATAAGCGACTTGCGGAGTCATTTGGAACGACGGAAATCACAATGCTTGCGACTGTCGCCTCCGAGCTTGGGCGCAACATTCTGAAGTACGGCGACGCCAAGGGCTACCTGCTCGTGACCTGGATTGACGATGTGCCGAACCATGGGAATGGCGTCGAAATCAAGGCCGTCGATCATGGGCCCGGCTTCATCGACAAGCAGAGCGCACTGTCTGATCACTATTCCACTTCGGGAACACTCGGCCTCGGACTTCCGGGCGTTGCACGTATCATGGACGCACTTGAGATCGAATCCGAGCTTGGAGAGGGGGCCGTGGTAACGGCAACAATATGGATCCGTCGGCGTGACCGAAACCGTTGAATTGGGCGAATACGTGCGACCTCTGGAGGGCGAGACATTGTCGGGGGATGTCGTGCTCACGCAGCACGAAGACACCGGCGTGCTCGCTGCGGTCATAGACGGGCTTGGTCACGGGCCGGAAGCGCACGAGGTTGGCGTACGCCTTCGCAGCGCGTTGTCGCATTGGGTGCACGCAACGGCCTGTCCGGAGCCCGAGGGCGCGATGGAGCTGCTCCATGAAAGTGCTAAAGGCACCCGAGGCGCGGTTGCCGCCGTCGCCTGGCTCAACACGGCTTCGCTCGAGGGTTGGATCGCCGGCGTCGGAAACGCTCGTTGCCGAATATTCGGAGAGGTGACTAAGACTGTGGAGTTTAGTGATGGCGTGCTTGGCCAAAGAGTGCGCTCGCCCAGACCTCAAGCTTTGAGTTTGAAACCCGCGGACGTCCTCGTGTTGTTTTCTGATGGCGTCACCGGCCGTTTTGGGCCCGAGAATTATCCAAGCCTCGATCTCGATCCCGCGTCAACAATAGCCCTCAATGTGGTGCGCAGATTCGGCAAGGGGTTGGACGACGCATCGTGCGCGGTAATGCGGTGCAAATGACTGAGATTGGTACACTTTCGGTCAAGGGAGAAGCCGCAGTTCTGGCGATGCGTCGGAAACTGTTCGGCATCGCAAACGCGCTCAGCATAAGCCATGTTCGCTGTGTGCGCCTCGCGTCTGCCGTTTCGGATCATGCGAAGGCATTGGTGAAGGCGGGGCCGGTCGAGATAATCGTCGGACTTAGCGGTTCGAGAGCGGCCGAAGAAGTCCATGTGGAAGTGCTAAGTAAGCGGCGAAGTGATAGCCTATTTCTCGGTGTGGGGTTCGAGCGCATAGAGGCCTTTGAGAAAGGCGAACTTTATGGTTGGCGTGGCTACTGCCGCACGGGGGTGGAGGCTGAACTTCCAGAGTCCAAACTCGGCGAATGCCGAGCGATCATCGCCGAGCAGAGTGTCGACGAACTGATCGAGGCTCTCAAAGTCAGTAGTGCGGAAGCGCAGGCGGCAAAGGAGGTTGCGGAAGAGGCGACGCGGCTCAAGTCGGATTTTCTCGCCAACATGAGCCACGAGATCCGCACGCCGATGAATGCTATCATCGGCCTTTCGCAGCTTGCGTTGAAGACGGATTTGCCTCCGCGTCAGCGCGATCGCGTGGTCAAGATCAAGAACTCGGGGCAACATCTGCTCGGCATCATCAATGACATTCTAGACTTTTCGAAAGTCGAGGCTGGGAAGCTCCACATCGAGAGTATCCCCTTCGAGCTGGATAGTGTTTTCGAGAACGTCGTCAATCTGATCTCGGAGAAAGCCGCCGCCAAAGGGCTCGAGCTGATTTTCGACGTCGATCCTTCGTTATCGACGGGCCTTGAGGGTGACCCGCTTAGGTTGGGGCAGGTCCTGATCAACTTCTGCAACAATGCCGTTAAATTTACGGACGAGGGCGAAATCGTAGTCCGGGTGAAGGCCGTGGAGGAATATGCGAACGACCTGCTCGTCGAATTCTCGGTCACTGATACCGGAATTGGACTGTCCGAGGCACAAAGCTCTCGTCTCTTCCAGGCCTTTGAACAGGCAGACACATCGACGACCAGGAAATATGGCGGAACGGGCCTTGGGCTAGCGATCTCCAAGAAACTGGCCGAGGCGATGGGCGGCCGGGTCGGCGCGACCAGCGAGCTGGGTCAAGGCAGCACGTTCTGGTTCACCTCTCGCCTTAGGAGAATAGTGGCGCCGCGCCGGATGTTGCGTAGGGATCTTGAAGGACGACGCGCATTGGTCATCGACGACAATTCGTCAGCGCGAACAGTGCTCTCCAGCCTTTTGGGCGACATGTCGATGGCCTCCGACGAAGCGCCTTCCGGCCGGGAGGGCATTGAGATGGTTCAACAGGCCGCCGAGAGGGGCGAGCCCTACGATATCGTATACATCGATTGGCAGATGCCGACACTGGATGGATTTGAGACGTCCAAGCAGATCATGGCGTTGGAAAGTGTCCCGACGCCACGCCTTGTCATGGTCACAGCCTACGGACGAGAGGAAGTTCTCAAGACTGCCGAGGATTCAGGCTTGGATAGCATCCTCGTAAAACCTGTCACGCCTTCGACGCTGTTGGACACGACTCTGAGCCTACTTGGAGCGGACGAAGAGGGCCGCGGTATCGTGGAAGACCACACGGAAGCGCATTTCGATGTTTCTCACTTGCGCGGCGCTCGCGTGCTTTTGGTCGAGGACAACGAAATCAACCAAGAAGTCGCTCTCGGCCAACTTGAAGATGCTGAAGTGGAGGTCGATGTCGCCGACAATGGTGAGATCGCCGTGAATATGGTCCGGTCGAAGGAATACGACATCGTCCTCATGGACATGCAGATGCCGGTCATGGATGGACTCGAAGCAACCCGGATTATCCGGGCGGACTCTCGTTTCGATCAGCTGCCCATCGTTGCCATGACCGCCAATGCCATGGCGGAAGATCGAGACAGGTGTCTTGAGGCTGGCATGAATGATCATATCGCGAAACCCATTGATCCAGATCTGCTGTTTGGCGCGCTGATCAGCTGGATCGGGCAGCTATAGATCAAGAGTGTGGGGGCTAGACCAATGGACTTGGATTGTGGAGTGCTCGATGGCGCGGGCTTTGATAGCGCGGCCGGGCTGAAGATCATGGGGGGCAAGGCCGATCGCTACGCTAAACTCCTGCGAAAGTTTGCCGATCGCCAATCTGGGATTGTGGGCGAGATTCGAGCGGCGCTCGAGACAGGTGATAGTGCCACGGCAGAACGGGCGGCTCATTCGCTCAAAGGGTCCGCAAGTACGCTTGGCATCAATTCACTTGCTGAACACGCGGCCGAAGCCGAAACCGCAATCAAGTCAGGTCAGGATGTGGACGAAACGCTCGAAACCCTGTCAGAATCTTTGCGTATCGCCGTATCAGCAATTCAGGGTGCCGTTACTGAGTAATGTTCAACGGCAAGAAGCCTGACCGCGATCTTCAAGGCGTTGAAATGCTGTGGAATAAGGTGGCTGGGGGACTAGGATTCGAACCTAGACTGGCGGAGTCAGAGTCCGCTGTCCTACCATTAGACGATCCCCCACCAGCTCCAGTTTCCGAGTTTGCATGGCGGCCTTTAGAAGCCGCGAGCCGATAGGAA
>JAGPVD010000048.1 GCA_018067145.1 Methyloceanibacter sp. | reverse complement strand
TCCACATAGTCGATGGCGGCACCGAGCCCGATAGCCTGAACAATGGCAGGCGTTCCCGCTTCGAAACGATGCGGCGGCTTGCCATACGCCACGTCGTCCTGGGTGACCCAAGAGATCATCTCGCCACCGCCCTCATAGGGCGGCATGGCCTCCAGCAGCTCCTTCTTGCCGTAAAGAACGCCAATGCCGGTTGGGCCGTAGAGCTTGTGTCCGGTGAAGGCATAGAAATCGCAATCGAGATCCTGCACGTCGACCGGCATATGGACAGCGCCCTGCGCTCCGTCGACCAGCACGGGTATGCCGTGTTCGTGGGCGATGCGCACGATTTCCTTCACCGGCACGATGGTACCGAGCACGTTCGACATCTGCGTGACCGCAATCATCTTGGTGCGCGGGCTTATCAGCCGCTCGAACTCATCGAGCAGGAACTCGCCCTCGTCCGACACCGGCGCCCATTTCAGGACCGCGCCTTGTCGTTCGCGAATGAAATGCCACGGCACAATGTTGGAATGATGCTCCATGATGGTGAGCAGGATTTCATCGCCCTCGCCGATCCGAGACCGGCCAAAGGACGACGCCACCAGATTGATCGCCTCGGTGGCGTTGCGGGTGAAGATGATCTCTTCATCGGAGCGCGCATTGAGGAACGCCCTCACCTTCTCGCGCGCCTTCTCGAAATTGGCGGTCGCGACATTGCTCAGATGATGCAGGCCGCGATGGACGTTGGCGTATTCGTGCTCGTAAGCGTTCCGGATGGCATCCAGCATCTGCTTCGGCTTTTGTGCCGAGGCACCGTTATCGAGATAGGTGAGCGGCTTGCCGTGGATTTTTTCACGCAGAATGGGAAAGTCAGCGCGGATCGCCTCTAAATCATAGGGCGCATTCACTACCGCGACGTCCCTAGCTGATGCTGTGATGATGGTCATCGGAACGCCCCGCTACTCAACCTGAACGCCAAGCCAATCGGCGGAAACACCGGCGAAGGCTTCGCGCAAGGCCTCGTTGTCGACGCACTCAAACGTCTCGCCGACAAAGGCTTGAATCAGCATGGCGCGGGCTTCCGCCTCCGGGAGCCCACGGGACTCAAGATAGAAGAGCAGGTCCTCATCCATCTGGCCCGAGGTCGCGCCATGGCCACAGACCACGTCGTCGGCAAAGATCTCAAGCTCGGGCTTGGAATCAAATTCCGCCGTCTCCGACAGAAGTAGGGCGTTCGCCATTTGCTTGCCGTCGGTCTTCTGCGCGTCGGGTGCGACGATGACCTTGCCTTGGAAGATGCCCCGCGCATGGTCATCGAGGACCACCTTGAACAGCTCGCGGCTGACGCAGGACGGCACGCGATGCTCGACGACCAGCGTCGTGTCGGAATGCTGGCGGCCCCGCATGAGACATGCGCCCGAAACGTCGGTCGAGGAACCTTCGCCGTCGAAGCCCACATAGATCTGGTTTCGGCCCAGCAATGCACCGGTCGAGACCTGAAAAGCGTCATAGCGAGCGTCGGCGCCAATCGTGGCGAGCCAAATGCCAAGGTGAGTCGTTTCAACGGCTTCCCGCTGAAACTTGATGTGATGGATTGCCGCTTTGTCGCCGATTTCAATCTCGGTCACGGCGTTGCGCTGTAGCCCCGTCATGCCGAGGCCGCCATAGCTTTCCAGGACCGTTGCAGATGCGCCTTCCTCCGCCATGATCACATTCCGCGTGACCATCGTGGCCGGATCGCCCGTCCCGTCGAGGTGAATGAGATGGATCGGCTTATCGAGCGTCAGGCCTTTCGGAAGACGCAAGATGACGCCACCAGTCATCAGCGCGGTGTTGAGGGCGAACACGGCATCGTCCTCGCGCGGACCAGCCTTGCTCAAAGTCTGCTTGAGCCATTCCGGCGGCGACTCCAAGGCTTCCGCCAATGATACGATTACCGCACCGGCATCTTTCAGCGCGGAAATATCCGATAGATCGTCCCGCAACTCGCCTTCGACGATCACCAGCCGGTATGCGGAGAAATCCGCGATCGCCTTGCCAAGCGCCGCCTCAAGCTCGTTTGCCCCAATGGCCGCACCGCGCGGCGTGGCCAAGGGATAAACGTCCTCGAGATGTGCGCGGAGGTCGGTGTATTTCCACGCCTCGATACGCCGATGGGGCAGACCGAGACGCGCGTAAGTGGCTAGGGCTTTCTCCCGCAAATCGGCGACGAACGGATTGCCTGCGCCGGGAAGCGTCTTCTCCGCCTTGGTGTAAAGGTCGAGAAGCTCCTGCTCAGCCTTGGTGCGGAACTGTTGGACGGACAAATTCATGAGCTTTGCCCCTACGCGGCCGTGGCTTCGTCGCCGAACCCGGCGTAACCGCTCTTCTCGAGCTCGAGCGCAAGCTCAGGTCCGCCCGAGCGCGCTACCCGGCCATCGGAGAGCACATGCACCCGGTCCGGCACGATGTAATCGAGAAGCCGCTGATAATGGGTGATGACCAGCATGGAGCGCTCAGGACTGCGCAGCGCGTTGACGCCATCGGCAACGACGCGCAAGGCGTCGATGTCGAGACCGGAGTCCGTCTCATCGAGCACGCACAGCGATGGCTCAAGCAGGGTCATCTGCAAAATTTCATTGCGCTTCTTTTCACCGCCGGAGAATCCGACATTGAGTGGACGGCGCAACATCTCAGTATCGATATTGAGGGTCTTGGCCTTCTCTTTCACCAGCCGCAGGAAATCCGGCGTGGAAAGCTCTTCCTGCCCGCGCGCTTTGCGAACTGCGTTCACCGAACTGCGCAGAAAGGTCATCGTGGCGACGCCCGGAATCTCCATGGGATATTGGAACGCCAGGAACACACCGGCAGCAGCTCGGTCCGAGGGGGCCAAGGCGAGCACGTCCACACCGTTCCAGGTGATAGAGCCTTCGGTGACCTCATAGTCGTCCTTGCCGGCGAGCACATAAGCCAGCGTCGATTTTCCGGAGCCGTTCGGCCCCATGATGGCGTGCACCTCGCCCGTAGGCAGTGTCAGGTCGAGCCCTTTGAGGATTTCGCGACCGTCGACATTGGCGTGTAGGTTCTTGATCTCAAGCATTCGTGCTTCTTTCTAACCCCTTTGGAACTGAGCCTGTTTCGTCTGCGGCGTTAGCCGACAGAGCCTTCTAGGCTGATCGAGATAAGCTTCTGGGTCTCGGCCATAAACTCCATCGGTAGATGCTGGAGCACGTCGCGGACAAAGCCGTTGACGATAAGCGCTACGGCCTCCTCCTCCGACAGCCCGCGGCTCAGGCAATAGAACAACTGATCGTCGGAAATCTTCGAGGTGGTCGCCTCGTGCTCAAAAGTGGCGCTGGCGTTCTTGGCCTCAAGATAGGGCACCGTATGCGCGCCGCACTTGTCGCCGATCAGCAGTGAATCGCAGACGCTGAAGTTGCGCGCATTGCTCGCCCGGCGATGGGCCGAAACCAGCCCGCGATAGGTGTTGTTCGAGTGCCCGGCGGCGATGCCCTTGGAGATGATGCGGCTCGACGTGTTCTTGCCGAGATGGATCATCTTGGTGCCGCTATCGATCTGCTGATAGCCGTTGGAAATGGCTATCGAGTAGAACTCGCCGCGCGAACCATCGCCACGCAAGATGCAGGACGGGTATTTCCAGGTGATGGCCGAGCCGGTCTCCACTTGCGTCCAGGAAATCTTGGAGCGGTCTCCCCGGCAGTCGCCACGCTTGGTGACAAAGTTGAAGATGCCGCCTTTGCCGTCCTTGTTGCCCGGATACCAGTTCTGGACCGTGGAATATTTGATCTCAGCGTCTTCCAGCGCCACGAGCTCGACCACAGCGGCGTGAAGCTGGTTCTCGTCCCGCATGGGCGCGGTGCAGCCTTCGAGATAGCTCACATAGGCGCCCTTGTCGGCGATGATGAGGGTGCGCTCGAACTGGCCGGTCTGCTCCGCATTGATACGGAAATAGGTGGATAGCTCCATGGGGCAACGCACACCCTCGGGCACGTAGACGAAGGAGCCGTCGGAGAACACCGCGGAATTCAGCGTGGCGTAAAAATTATCGGTCGATGGCACCACGGAGCCGAGATATCTCTTCACCATCTCGGGGTGGTTCTTCACGGCTTCGGAGATTGAGCAGAAGATCACGCCCGCCTTGGCCAGCTCTTCCTTGAAGGTGGTGACCACCGAGACGCTATCGAACACAGCGTCGACGGCGACCTTGGGGGCGCCTTGCACGCCAGCCAGCACCTCTTGCTCCCGGAGCGGGATGCCGAGCTTCTTGTAGGTCTCGAGCAGATCCGGATCGACATCATCGAGGCTCTTCGGGCCCTCCGTGCTCTTAGGCGCGGAGTAGTAATAGAGGTCCTGGAAGTCGATTTTAGGATACTGGACGTTGGCCCATTCGGGCTCCTGCATCGTTAGCCAACGCTTGAACGCCTCAAGCCGCCATTCGAGCAGCCACTCAGGCTCGTCCTTTTTGGCCGAGATAAACCGAACGATGTCCTCGTTCAGACCTTTTGGGGCCGTTACCGATTCAATGTCGGTGACGAAGCCGTATTTATATTGGTCGACGTCAATCTCTTTGACGCGTTCGACGGTGTCTTGAACTGCCGGCATGGCTGCTGCCGATTCCTTTCTTGTTCGAATCTCTTAGGCTGCTGCCTTCGTGTTCCGCTTGAGCCGTTTGATCAGGTCGGAAAAAGCACTCAAGAAGCTTTGGATATCGGTATTCTCACTGCCGACTCCAAGGCTTACCCGGATTGCGCCTTGCACCAGCTCGGGCTCAACGCCCATGGCGGCCAGCACGTGGGAGGCCTCAACCTTCCCCGACGAGCAGGCCGAGCCTGCGCTTACCGCGATTCCAGCAAGATCGAGCCCAATAACTAGCGTCTCGGCCTTAGTCCGGCTCACCGCGAAAGACGAAGTATTCGGAAGTCGCGGCACTGTCGATGAAAACACCACCGCGTCTTGAGCAATGGCGCGCACGCCGTCTTCAAGCGCGTCCCGGAGCTTGGCCACGGCGGCCATCTCAGCAAGGTCTTTGACGGCAAGCTCCGCCGCAACGCCAAAACCGATAATCCCAGCCACATTCTCTGTCCCGGCGCGCCGGCGTCCCTCTTGGCCACCGCCCTTAATAAGCGGCTCAACCTTCGAGCCTTCCGCCAGAACCAACGCTCCGATGCCTTTAGGACCACCGATCTTGTGGGCCGACAGAGTCACCATATCGGCACCCAATTCGCCCATATCGAGGGGCATCCGTCCGGCGGCCTGAACGGCGTCACTATGCAAAATCCCACCGGCGGCGTGAACGATCTCGGCAGCTTCGGCTACCGGCTGAATGGCGCCCGTTTCGTTATTGGCCACCATCAGCGAGACGAGAGGCCTTACGCCTCCTGCCTTATCCTTCTCAAGCATCTTCGACAAAGCTGGGAGATCGGCCACGCCATCTGGCGTGACGGAGAAAATACTGGTGGCCTCGTGATCGAACCGACCGCCGGAGAGCACCGACGGATGCTCAATCGCAGAGAGGTAGCAGTGCCAGGCTTCGCCAGATTGGGGGGCAAGAGCCAGCACATTGGCCTCGGTGCCGCCGCTGGTGAAGATTACGTCCTCGGGCCTTGCACCGAGCAAACTGGCGATCTTGGCTCTCGCGACCTCGACGCCCGCGCGCGCCGCGCGCCCTTCCTCATGAACCGAAGATGGGTTGCCCGAAATGGCGAGCGCATCGACAACCGCCTCGCGCACTTCGGCACGGAGAGGTGTGGTCGCATTGTGGTCGAGATAGGAGCGCTGGTTCATGCTCTGCCGAAGCTTGCGGACGAATCCGCCGGTTAACGCTTGCACCAGACCCCGTCGCACGTGCTATGAAGCGCGGCCTGACAATGGACCGCTCCGAGCGCTCAGCTGATTTGGAACAGCCTTGTTTGGAAGTATTCTAATTTCTTATTTTTATAGGTTTCAGGGGCAGCAGAGTCAAGTTTTGTGGCATTGGCTGGTGCGCCCGGACCCCATGCCCCCCATGCACAAACGCGACCCCATCCGCGCATTTAACGTCCACTCGAGGCCAGTGATTCATGCCTGAAGTTAATCTTAATGGCCCCAGCGGCCGGCTCGAGGCCCGCTACCATCACGAGCCCACGCCAAACGCGCCCGTCGCCCTGATCCTGCATCCCCACCCGCAGTTCGGCGGGACGATGAATAATCAGGTCGTCTATCACCTGTATTACGCCTTCCAGAAGCGTGGTTTCTCGGTGCTGCGCTTCAACTTCCGTGGCGTTGGGCGGAGCGAAGGCCTGTTCGACAATGGCCCGGGCGAGCTTGCCGACGCCGCGACCGCGCTGGACTGGCTGCAGGCCTATAACGCCGATGCGCGATCGTGCTGGATCTCCGGCGTGTCGTTCGGCGCCTGGATCGGGATGCAGTTGCTGATGCGGCGCCCCGAGATCGAGGGCTTCATTTCCGTAGCCCCACCGGCGAACCTCTACGACTTCACCTTCCTTGCCCCCTGCCCGTCCTCCGGGCTGATGGTCAATGGAGCAAAGGATAAGGTCGTCCCCACGGAGTCCGTGCGCGGGCTGGTGGACCGCCTGAAGACGCAGAAGGGCATCGTCATCGACCATCAGACTGTCCCCGACGCGAACCACTTCTTCGAGGACCGCATGGATGGCCTCATGGGGGTCATCGACGGTTATCTCGATAAGCGCCTCGGCAAGGCGAAGCCGACAAGGAAGAAGAAGAAGAAGGAGCCGGCGGCGTAGGCCGCCTATTCTGCGCTTCGTGGGGAGGACAGGTTTGGGGGTCACACCGCAAACCTGCTAGAGAGTCCGGCCAACGCCAGAGGGCACGAATCAACGGCCAACCACGCCATGACCACCGTCAAATCCGACCTCCTGCACGAGCTCAAGACTCGCGGTTACATTCACCAATGCACCGATGAGGCGGCGCTCGATAAGCTCGCGCAGACCGAGACCATCACCGGCTATATCGGCTTCGATTGCACGGCGCCCAGTCTGCATGTTGGCAACCTTGTCAGCATCATGCTTCTGCGCAAATTGCAGCAGACGGGGCACCGCCCCATCGTGCTGATCGGCGGCGGCACGACTAAGGTCGGCGACCCCTCAGGCAAGGACGAAGCCCGCAAGCTCCTCGACGAGGCGGCGATCGGCGCCAATATCGCCGGCATTGAGTCGGTGTTCTCGAAATTCCTGAGCTTCGGCAGCGGTGACCGCGGCAGCGTGATGGTCAACAATGCCGACTGGCTCGAAGAGCTGAACTACATCGACTTCCTGCGCAACTACGGGCGGCATTTCAGCGTCAATCGGATGCTGACCTATGATTCCGTGAAACTCCGGCTCGACCGCGAACAGTCGTTGAGCTTCATCGAGTTCAACTATCAAGTGCTCCAGGCCTACGACTTCGTCGAGCTCTTCCGGAGACAAGGCTGCCGCCTGCAGATGGGCGGGTCGGACCAATGGGGCAATATCGTTGGCGGCATCGAGCTTGGCCGGCGCACTGCAAGTGCTGAGTTGTTCGGCCTGACGACACCGCTGCTCACGACCTCCTCCGGCGCCAAGATGGGCAAGACGGCCGCGGGCGCGGTGTGGCTCAACCCCGACATGCTCTCCCCTTACGACTATTGGCAGTTTTGGCGGAACGCGGAAGACTCGGACGTCACGCGCTTCCTCAAGCTCTTCACCGAGCTGCCGCTGGATGAGATTGCGAAACTCGCCGCGCTCGAAGGCGCCGAGCAGAACGAGGCCAAGAAAATCCTCGCCACCGAGGCCACCGCGCTCGTACATGGACGCGATGCCGCTGATCGTGCGGCGGAGACTGCGCGCACGACATTCGAACAAGGGCAGACATCGTCGAACTTACCGAGCATTGAAGTGCCCCGCGCCAATCTCGAAAAGGGACTCGGTGTCTTGACCGCAAGCGTGCTCGCCGGCTTCGTGAAGTCGACAGGTGAAGCACGACGTCAGGTCAAAGGCGGCGGGATCAAGGTCAACGACGCGACCGTTACCGATGAACGCCATGCGCTCTCACCGTCGGACCTAACTGAGGAAGGCGTGATAAAACTTTCGCTCGGAAAAAAGCGCCACGCGCTTATCCGCCCCGTCTAAATTCACCTCAGGGACTGCCGAAGGGCTTGATGCGCTTGTGTTTGGGCGGCGCGGCAGCGGTGGCCGAGGGGTCCGGGACACCGGAGAAGTCGAAAATCTGCCGGAAGATGCCAGGCGTCATCACCGAGATCGGATTGACGAGCACATTTGGGTCATCAAGCTTGCCCTTGATGGCGAAGGTGATGCCGACGACGCCCTCTCCCTGACGGCCAACGAGAACCCTTCCAAGAATGGGAATGGCGCCGAGCGCTGAGTTCAGGCCATAGAGCGGCACATAAGTGCCACTAAGGTCGACCGTCTGCGATTTGAAATCGGCCGTTCCGCGCATGGTCGCGCCAAGCGCCGGACCATTCATATAGGCGTCGTTCAGCCGGAACTTACCGCCGCCAACGACGAAAGGCGCGCGCAACCGCTTGAAGACAATCCGCGACCTGGCGATCTGTTGTTTTCGATTCCCTAGGACCGCGGCTGCACCTGGATCGGTCAGGACATCAGTCATCACCGCATCGCCGACCACCGCAAAATCTTGCGCCCATAATGTTCCAGACTTCGCGCCCGCGCTTCCGGCATCGAGATTTACCTGGAGCGACGCCTTGCCGCCCACGATGTTGCCGTAGAAGCCAACGAGCCGGAACGCGGCACCGGCATCAAGCGCTTCCGCTTTGAGCAGGCGCGCTCCGTTTTTCTGCTCAAGCTCGACGACGGCAGCCGACTTGCCATTCAGCTTGCCCGTGGCGTTGAGCGCGACGATACGGCCATCTCGCTTCTTGAGGGAAACCACAACGTCGGTCGCGGTCGTATCGTGGAAGCCAATGACCCGTCCTATCTTGGCCGTGAAGTCGATACCAAACGGATCGGAGGAATCGGCAGATCCGTCATCGACGAGTTGACCTGCCGAAAACAAAGAGCTGAAGAACTGCTTGCCATCGTAGCTCGTGCCCAGGGCCGTGACGTCGAGCACTTGGTCATCGCGAACATTCGCGGTGATCTCGACATGAGTTTGAGGATTCACGGAGAAATCCGAGAAGTAGAAGCTTTTAACGTGCTGATTGGAATCGATAGAGACTTCGCCAAAAACGGCGACGCCATCGCCAACCATCTGCAGGTTCTTAAGGTCCGTTGAACCGTCATCATTCTGCAAGACATCTAGACTGAGGGTTACTGCCTGACCGGCCGGCTTCGTCCAACCCATAGAGCCAAAGAGAAGCTGCGCGTTCGTCAGGTCGGCTTCCATGCGCATGGTTTGAGCGGGCTGCCCCACATTGGTGACGGACAGCGTCGCCGGCGTTGGGCCCTTAACCAGATGGTTGACCTTGATGCCGAGTTCCTTGCGCAGCGCCTCATCAAGCGTAGCAGTGACTTTGATCGGCGGCTGCTGGTCGTCGGCCGCGTCAAAGACGTGCTGCCAATGGAGCTCGGCGGGCACGCCCTTGATCTTGATCTCACCCGTCGCCGTGACGCTTTGTTCGGAGAGGGCCACGTTAAGCGCACCGCCGTCGATATCCATGTTGCCCACGAGGTTTGAGGCGATGGCGTCGTTAATCCGTGCCAAGCCGCTCACCTTGATTTCATCGAACTCTAGATCGAGCTTTATTGGCATCGACAATATGAACTCGCCTTCGGCCGTCCCGCCGAGGAAATCCGGCTTCATGCCGATCGCCCGGACATAGCCCAGCGGTTCGTGATCGAGGAGTTGCATCACTGTGCCAGTTGTGGCGGCGCCTTTGAAGGTGATGACACCCTGCTGAGGATCCACCCGGAGATCCGGAATGAAGAAACGTCCGTCGCTGACGGCAATCTCCTGTCCCGATGCAACAACGACTTTTGCTTTGGGCGCGCTGACCGTGAACTCTGTCCCTGAGACTGTGATCTTTGAGGGGCCCAACACCACCGGCGGCAGCCCATCGATATAGGTGACGCCCACGCCGGTGAAATTGAGTTCCGCGTTGACGGCGCCGTCTGGTGCTTCGGTCCCCTGCTCGATCATCTCGGCAATTTTTCCGCCCGGCAAATTCACGTCGAACTTGCCGCCTAGGATCTGTCCGCCGGCGACACTCTCGAAGACCCACCCCCGCGCCTTGCCGTTGACAAATCTCGGCCAGAAGAGTTTCAGCGTATCGGCCGCCATCGGGCTCACTTCACCTGCCAGGCTGACGGCCGGCGAGCCCGGCGCATCCACAACATTGCCGGCTACGGTGACCGACGCGTCACCGGCACGAATGACAAAGCGGGATATCGTCAAACGCCCCTCTTCGGGCGAAAGATTTCCCGTGGCCGTCCACTCGTCGATCTTGGTGGGACCAAGACCAAATTCTTCGACGCCCAAGACCGCGTTGTCCGCTTTCAAGGAAAAGTCCCAAGAGGCCGGCTTCCCCGCAGCATCGAGAACCGGGCGGAACTCGCCGCTAAATGTGGCCTGGCTCTTACCCCAGCGCAGTGTCGAGGGCGCGAGTTCGATGACGTCCGTGTCCTTTACATAGCGCACGGTGAAGTCGCCATGGTCGATCCGTGTTGGCGTTTCGCGATCCCAGGGCGGAATGATCTGACCTGGCGCTAGTCTGAGTTTTGCCTCTCCCGATAAAAATTTTCCGGCGTTCGACAACTCGACCTTGGCCTCGCCGTCGACCGCCATGTCGAAAGCCCTAAGCGCACCGATGCTCGGGAAGTTACCGGCAATCCCGGAAGGAACCAGGTTTTCGATCAGCGCGGTGATGCCCAGGCTATTGCGCCTAGCGTGTTGTTCGGTGCGGACTTCGAGCTGCCAATCGCCCCGGCTCGATGCGACATTGGCCTCCCCGACAAGGATGCTGCGATTTCCCTTGTGCTCAAGATCAATGGCGAAGTCGGGAACCTGCCAGAGGGACTGCTTGCCATCCTGGCTAAGAACAACAATCGCGTCCTTGAAACCGAAACGAGTCAGAAACGACGTGTCGCCGCGCCGCGCCCGGTCGAACACGTCGGTCACGGCATTTGTCAGATCGAACTCGCGGCTGCCGCCACCAACCGAGATTTCAGCACCCGTGGCAATGGATGTCCCTGGCGACGCGTGCCCCGCCGCCGTCTCCGCAGACCCATCCCCCGGCAACGCACCACGAATCAATCCATCGCTATCCACGCCCGGTGGCTCTGAGAAGCTCAAGGCAACACCCTGATCGGCGCTGTAGGAGAGCAGCACGCGCGGACCGATGAAATCGACGCTACCCGGTGCCACCCGTCCCGACAGGAGTGCGCTGCCGCTCAGGCCAATGGCCGCAAGCGGTGCTTGCGCCACGATCGCGCCGTCCATGTCGATCAGGCGAATATTGCGAAGCCGGAACAATACGCCCGGCCCATCGGGGCTACGCAGGAGGACCGCATCGTCGATCTTCACGCGCAGATCCGAGAGCTGTTCGTTGATCGCCGTTTCAATGGGCGGAATGAGACTGGGGAGGGAAATCGGGCCGCCGGCGAGCCGTCCATAGCCGGCGACAATGGCCATCAGCCCGACCACAAGAATACCGGCAAAAATCTCGCGGAAAACATGGGCACCGCGCGACGACAATTTGGCCAGCTCAATCTGAACCGTCGGGGGAACACGCTTCACCAATGCCCGGCCACGTTCGGGCAAGTCACGGATGGCCTTACCACCTTCGGTGGTCAGCTTGGCTAAGGTCCCTGCGATCCGTTCGTCCATTCAGTCACAGGCCCCAAAAATTTCGGCCAAGCGCCTGATCGCCGCACTTCGATTCAGGGCTCGCACGAGCAGTCGAATCTATCCACGGGCCTCGCTATTTGATGCATAGCGACACCCGGTCCGCTCATGGTCTATTATCAACACCCCCAAAGGCGCACCCTTAGCACCTTGCGCATGTTTCGATACCACAGCGCGCAACGCGAGGCGAAGGACTCACCAATATGAACGGCGAAAACCGACTAAAGGAAGGCGATTCCGACCCCAAAAACGACACCCCGCCACGGCGAGGACGGCCAAGCGAAAGGCCAGAGAAGGTCCATGACAATGTTACATCGAAGAGATATTGTCGCGATCTTGAGTTGGGCACTTGGTCTTTAGCCATCATCCAGGAAGCTCCGCGACAATCTATAGGGCGGCTTTAACATTTCCTGTCGCGGGGCCTTGTGCCGAGCATGTATCGCGCGCTGCGTCACTTGTATTGATTGGGGAGGTACCGACGGATGTTCACGAAGAAACCTGAGCCTGGTGAGAGTGGCACCAAGATTGGTGATCGGCCGGGCGGCGGTCAGGATGCCAAGTCGTCGCCTTTCACTGAGCGGCCCGCCACGTTTAGCAAAGGGGCAAGTTCGGCACCCAGCCCGAGCGTTAGCGCCAGCAAGATGGTCCCTTCCATTATTGGCGAAGATCTGAAGATCACCGGCAACGTCACCTCAAAAGGCGAAATTCAGGTCGATGGTGAGATCCAGGGCGACATTCATTGTGGCTCCCTCCTGCTCGGTGACACTTCGAAGATTGCGGGATCGGTCATTGCCGAAGACGTCGTGATTCGTGGCCGGGTCGAAGGCTCCATTCGCGGCCTCCGGGTGACCCTGCAGGCGCAGTCCCATGTGGACGGCGACATCTACCATCAGAGCCTCGCCATCGAGCAAGGCGCCTATTTCGAAGGGAAGTCGCGCCGGTCAGACGATCCGATGGCCGATGCCAAAAGCTCGGGCTCTCGTAGCGACAAGCCTAAGTCGGGCGGCGCCGCAGAGTAGCGGAGTTCTATCATCAGACTCTTGGTGAACGGCGTGAAGGCCTAATTGGCTTTCACGCCGTTGCTTTGTCTTCTAGGTCTTGGCGTCAGCGTCGATACGCTCTGCTAAAGCCGCTTCGATAAACGCATCGATGTCACCATCAAGCACAGCGCTCGGGTTAGTGCTTTCGACGCCCGTGCGCAGATCCTTCACCAGCTGATAGGGCTGCAACACGTAGGACCTGATCTGGTGCCCCCACCCGATCTCGGACTTCGTGGCTGCGCTGGCCAGCGCCTCCTCTTCGCGCCGCTTGAGTTCCGCCTCGTAGAGCCGCGCCCGCAACATGCCCCAAGCCGTCGCGCGGTTTTTATGCTGGGACCGTTGGTTCTGACACTGAACAACGATGCCCGTCGGCACATGGGTAATGCGAACCGCACTGTCGGTGGTGTTGACATGCTGACCGCCCGCACCGGACGCGCGGTAGGTGTCGACGCGGACATCTTTCTCATCAATCTCAATATCGATGGCGTCGTCGATGGACGGATAGATCCAGACCGACGCAAAGCTCGTGTGGCGGCGTGCGTTGGAGTCAAATGGCGAGATGCGAACCAGCCGGTGCACGCCCGACTCGGTCTTGAGCCAGCCATAGGCATTGACGCCCTTGACGAGGATAGTGGCTGACTTGATGCCCGCCTCGTCCCCGTAGTGCTCGCCGATCAGCTCGACTTTGTAGCTCCGCCCTTCAGCCCAGCGCATATACATGCGTTCCAGCATCTGAGCCCAATCCTGACTCTCAGTGCCGCCGGCGCCTGCGTGGATTTCGATGTAAGCGTCGTTGCCGTCCGCCTCGCCCGACAGCAGCGCCTCGACTTCGCGGGTGTGCACTTCCCGCTTCAGCTTGCGCAAGCTCGCTTCCGCCTCGGCGATGATGCTGTCATCCCCTTCATCCTCACCGAGAGCGACAAGGGTGAGATTATCGTCGAGCTCGCTGGTGATGCGCGCGAAGGCGGCAATCGCGGATTCGATCTGCTGGCGTTCGCGCATCAAACCCTGCGCGCGCGCTGCGTCGTTCCAAAAGTCCGGCGCCTCTACCTCGCGATCGAGTTCGGCGAGCCTCGCCTTTGCTCGATCAGGGTCAAAGATGCCTCCGGAGCAAAGACAGGGATTCGTTGATTTCGTTAACGACCGTCTCAGTTTCCGCGCGCATCGTTTCCTCGGGTTTCGTTCGTAGATGACATGCGGTCAGACGCGGACAGACCCCGCCTGAAACCAGCTCTCGCGTGGGTTTAGTATAGGCCGCCCGCGCCCGGGGTCGGGAAGCCAGAGGGCGCGGGTCGCGGCCGCGGCCGGTTTTGGCCGGGTGGCGGACCTGCCTGAGCGGAGTCCGGATATTCCGGGAAACCCTCACCTGGTGCCGCTTGGGCCTCGCCTTCCACCGGAACACCGACAGCACCTGCGGGCATCTGCCCGGGCTTGAAGGTTTCCATTATCACGCCGGCGCCACCACCTCTCGCCGGCAGGCCGGTCTTGTGATTGACGCGCACCAACACGGCCCCAGGAGGCGCCCGGAACGGAACGGCCGGCACACCTTCCAGCGCCTCTTTCAGAAAATCGCGGACGATCGGAGCGGCAAGGCCACCACCAGTGGCACTGCGGCCCATGTTTCTTGGCTGGTCGAAACCGACATAGGAGCCGACGACGAGGTCCGGCGTGTAGCCGATGAACCAGGCGTCCTTGTAATCGTTGGTGGTGCCGGTCTTGCCAGCCACGGGCCGGTTCAAGACTTTGAGCCGCCGGGCGGTGCCGCTCTGGACGACACCCTCCATGATCCCAACCATCTGGAAGGCTGAGATCGGATCGACGACCTGTTCGCGCACGTCGACAAGCTCCGGCTCGGGCTGACCGGTCCATTCGCGCGCACCGCACTCACCACAGTCACGCTTGTCATGACGCCAAACGGTGCGTCCGTAACGATCCTGGATGCGATCGATAAAGGTGGCGTTGACCTTCTTGCCGCCATTGGCGATCATCGCATAGCCGGTGACCATGCGGATCAGCGTGGTCTCGCCTGCGCCAAGCGCCATGGAGAGCGCCGGCATCAGATTGTCGTAGACCCCAAAGCGCCGCGCATATTCGGCGATGATCGGCATACCCAAGTCCCGCGCAAGCCGCACTGTCATCAGGTTGCGCGACTTCTCGATGCCGTAGCGCAAGGTCGAGGGACCGGCGCCGCCACCCGAATAATTCTTCGGACACCATTTTGGCATGCCCTTGCCCTGACTGACGCAAATGGCGCCATCGACGACAATGCTCGACGGCGTATAGCCGTTGTCGAGGGCGGTCGTGTAAATCAGCGGCTTGAACGACGAGCCGGGCTGCCTCAACGCTTGCGTGGCGCGATCGAACTGGCTCTGAGCGAAACTAAAGCCACCAGCAATGGCGAGCACGCGGCCGGTATGCGGGTCCATGGCGACAATCGCGCCACTGACCTCAGGCGGCTGTTGTAGCGACCACTGACCGGCGACCGTCTCCTCCGCCTCGAACGTGCCGTCCTTCTTCTTCTTCGGTTTGCGCGGCGCGGCGTAAATCACATCGCCAGGCTTCAGCGCCTTCGTTACGGTTTTTCGCGTCCACTTCACCTCCGCCGCGGGAATGACGCC
>JAGPVD010000188.1 GCA_018067145.1 Methyloceanibacter sp. | reverse complement strand
TGCTGATTCAATATTTATATGAGGAGTGCAAAATATGCCTTTATTTGATTTTGTTTGCCGTTCCTGCGGCAAGGAATTCGAAGCACTGGTCATGGGAAGCAGTAAACCGAGTTGTCCTGACTGTAAAAGTGAGGACCTTGAAAAGCAGATGTCTGTTTTTGCCCATCGAAGTGGTGGTGATTCCTCCTCCTCCGGCGGTTCTGGCAGTGGGTCAGGATGTTCCAGTTGCTCCAGTTCCAGCTGTAGTACCTGTCATTAGATTGTTGCAGTCAGCTATTATCTGTCAGTTTAAAGAGAGAAATTATAAATAATCTTACAGGGATTTTTATTATGAGAAAGCATATTAAGATTGGTACCCGGGGCAGTCTCCTGGCCACAACCCAGTCTACCTGGGTAAAAAACCAGATAGAGGCCCAGCATCCAGGTGTGTCCGTGGAACTGGTTATAATAGTGACCAAAGGGGATAAAATCCTTGATGTGCCCTTAGCCAAGGTAGGTGGCAAGGGATTGTTCGTTAAGGAACTTGAGGAGGCGCTGCTTCGAAAGGATGTTGACCTGGCTGTGCACAGTATGAAAGATGTGCCCTCGGAACTGCCTGAAGAGTTGCATTTAGGGATTATCCCGCCCCGGGAAAATCCCCATGATGCTTTTATTGCAAAGGATTTTACATCAATTGCCGATCTGCCGGCGGGTGCAACGGTTGGTACCAGTAGCCTGAGGCGTCGGTCCCAACTTGCTGCCCTGCGTCCTGACCTTGAAATAGTTGATCTGCGTGGCAACCTTGATACCAGACTCCGCAAGCTTGATGAAGGACAGTTTCAGGCAATTATTCTTGCAGCCGCAGGGTTGAACCGCCTGGGTATGAGTAACAGGGCAACAGCATATTTTTCTGCACAGGAAATGCTGCCCGCAGTCGGTCAGGGAGCCCTTGGCATCGAACTGCGCAAGGATGATGATGAACTGTTGGCCGGTCTTTCATTTCTTAACGATGAAAAGACAACCATTGCTGTTGCCGCAGAGCGGGCTTTCCTGACTCGGCTTGAAGGGGGATGCCAGGTGCCGATCGGCGCTTTCGCTGAGGTTGAAAACGGCGAGGTGGAACTGACGGGACTGGTTGCCTCAATTGATGGCAAGGTGGTGCTGAAGGAATCCATCAAGGGTTTAAGTGATGATGCGCATCAGCTTGGTACCGAACTGGCAAATAAACTCCTTGATAAGGGCGCCAGGGAGATTCTGGCTGAGGTTTACGGACAGGAATGAATCAAAAATATAAAGAAAGAAATCACGACATGAGTAACCCGTTAACACAAACCAAGGTGAAAGAAAAACGTTCTGCCCCAATGGTATATCTCGTGGGGGCCGGGCCGGGTGACCCGGGCTTGATTACCATCAGGGGCAAGCAGTTACTTGAGAGAGCCGAGGTGATCATTTATGATTACCTGGCCAGCAGGAAACTTCTCAAGTATGTGCCCAGGGATGCAGAGTTCATTTATGCCGGAAAAAAGGGAGGCAGCAAGCACACCCACACCCAGGCGGAAATTAACCAGATGCTTATTGACAGGGCCTTATCCGGGAGAATGGTTGTCAGGCTGAAAGGTGGCGATCCTTTTATTTTTGGCAGGGGCGGAGAGGAAATTGAGGAGCTTGTTGCAGCAGGGATACCATTTGAGGTGGTGCCTGGAGTTACTTCAGCCACTGCTGCAGCCACATATGCCGGCATTCCTATCACCCACCGGCAATATACAGCTACGGTTGCCTTTGTAACGGGCCATGAAGATCCGACAAAAAAGGAAAGCAACGTTGCCTGGGACAAAATTTCCACAGGTGTTGGTACCATCGTGGTGTATATGGGCATAAAAAATCTTGCATCCATCACCGAGAAGGTCATCAAATATGGGCGGGATCCAAAGACGCCTGTTGCTGTGGTACGCTGGGCTTCCACCTCTGAGCAGCAGACAGTTGTAGGAACCCTGGAAAATATTGCCGAGGTAGTAATTAAAAATAACATAAAACCACCGTCCCTTGTCATTATCGGCGAAGTTGTCAATCTGAGGGATACCATTAACTGGTATGAAAAAAGGGTCCTGTTCAGCAAGCGGGTAGTTGTTACCCGGACAAGGGAGCAGGCGAGCGAGCTTGTGAATCTGCTTGAAAATTATGGGGCAGAATGCATTGAATATCCTACAATCTCGCTCGCGCCGGTTGATTCGTACGAGATTTTAGACCGGGCCCTTACAGAGATAGATACCTACCAATGGGTTTTATTCACCAGCATCAATGCTGTTGATTATTTCTTTAAACGTTTGTTTGAGTTGGGCATGGATGTTCGGGATCTCAAGGG
Organism: Methyloceanibacter sp.; assembly: GCA_018067145.1. Taxonomy (GTDB): domain Bacteria; phylum Pseudomonadota; class Alphaproteobacteria; order Rhizobiales; family Methyloligellaceae; genus Methyloceanibacter. The sequence continues at coordinate 1,191 of JAGPVD010000188.1, read as the reverse complement.
GCCCAAGGTTGCTGCTGTCGGCAGAGTCACGGCAGAAGCATTGGCCAGCCGGGGCATCAGGGCTGACCTGTTGCCTGAAGAATTTACCGGGGATGGCCTGGCTGAAACGTTGATCAATGAAGGTGTCACGGGGTTGAACATTCTTATTCCCAGGGCCTTAAAGGCGCGGGAAACATTGCCTGAGAAATTAAGCCGGGTCGGCGCTGAAGTAACGGTGGCCCCTGTGTATCAGAATGTTCTGCCCAAGAGCAGTGCCGGTGAGCACCTGAAAGATGATCTGCGCCAGGCTCTGGAAGAAAAGAGTGTAGACATGGTGACATTTACAAGCTCATCCACTGTGAAGAATTTTGTGACACTCCTGGATACAAGTGGGCCGGATGAACTCCAGAGGCTCATGTCAGGTGTTGCAGTCGCGGCTATTGGGCCGATAACAGCAAAAACTGCAGAGAGCCATGGGTTGAAGGTGGATGTTCAACCTGTAGAGTATACAATACCTGGCCTGGTCGAAAGCATTGTGACGCATTTTACTGCATAGCTTGCGGTTGAAGAGTTGATGGTTTACAAATTGCGCTGAAGGCGCTGCTATGCCGGCAGTATACCCAAAGTTATTATTGTGTAAATGATTACAGAATCAAACAAGCCAAATGAAGCAGGCCTCCCTGCTGCCTATCAGACATTATCCCTTTTTGAAAAGTCACTCGTTCAGCTTGCTTCCATAATTTATGAACCGGTAAACCGGACTATTTTTGCAAATTGTCTTCGTAGGGCCAGGATAATAAGTCCCCAAGGAGAATGGCTGACTTCATCCACCTTAAGTCCTTATATTCTAAAGCTTCAGGATCTTGTACTGCTGGACAAAGATTGCCGTTGTCCCGATGAAATAATTGAACTGCTGAGTAGAGAAGCTGTTTTCGCAGGTAATTATAGGGATATGGCCGGAGCTGTCCAGGGAGATATTCCTTTTTCGCAATACCAGTCAAAATGGCCGCAGCGGTGTTGGCGGGTCATGCGTGAGTATAGAATCGGGTTATATACCAATGAAATGGTGCTTCTTGAAAACATGCATCTTCTTCTTGATAAACAGTGCGAAGATGAGGTCGTCAGGTTTTTTCCTGCTGTGCGATTCTGCAACAATCCCTTTGATCCTGACTGGTTGAAGGCTCAAGCACCCTCATTGCAGTATTATATACT
>JAGPVD010000044.1 GCA_018067145.1 Methyloceanibacter sp. | reverse complement strand
TGACGGCGATGTTTACCGCTGTGAACGATGGGTTTGCTCAGTAAGCAATCTCGATCAGGACACTCGCGACACTCACCGAGAACGCCATCTGACAAGCCGAAATCGACGCTCCAGAGGTGCTGGTCTCGATGAGCTAGAGCGGCGGGGCAGCGTAGAGGCTCACAGGGGCGCCGGCGCCTCTCCGGGGCACCAGACACCAGACACACACGAAAGCCTGTTCAGCCCGTCCTGGGCGTATCTCGCAGGGCTCCTGTGCACCCAAAATGCACCCAGGCGCTGCGTGCCTCGAGGTACCTATCTGCTAAGTGCTTGATTTTGTGGTGCCGCAGAAGGGATTCGAACCCCTGACCCCCGCATTACGAATGCGATGCTCTACCGACTGAGCTACTGCGGCTCCGATGCGCAAAGGACACGCTCGCGCGCCCAGTGCTTAAAGCCAATATTGGGATGGCGCAAGTTGGACGCCAGAGCGATGGTTGCGCCCTTGAGGTTAGCGGATTTGGGCCGCGCGCAGGCGCTCCAGCGACGTCGGGCTCTCATCCTCCTCGGACTGCGTCACGCCAGGGTCGTCAGGGGCCCGCGTCGGCACAATGGCCGGGGCTTCCGGCTCCGTCTTGACCGCGCGATCCGAGGCGGTCTTGTCTCTTTTCGGTGATGTGTCGGCCTTTCCGGACTTTTCTTCGGTGGCGTCCGGCGTCACGTCGACCACCACGGCAGACTCTTGATCCTCGACCGAAGCCCTCTCTTCGCCTGAGTCATCAGCACCAGCTCCCGGCTCAATCAAAAGCGTGTCGTCGCCGCGGCCAATCGCATCCACCGGCGCCTTCCACTCAAAGGCATCGATAGCCCCGCTGACGGGTGAAACCGGCAGCCAGCGTTCAGAGACATAGCCATCGGCGATCCAGGCACGGTCACGCGGCGCACGCACGGCACGGGCCAGCCACTCGCGCTCACGACCCTTGTCGCTATGCTCGCCAGCCTCGACCCGCGCCATCAAGGTGCAGATGCGAGCAGAGGGAGCCGCCTCCAGATAGGGCGCCAAGGCATCGCGCGCTTCTGCCCAATCCTGGGCATCGATGGCGGCATTGGCGACAGCAATCGGGCCTTCGATGTCGCCTGACGTTAGGTCGGCCAGCTGTTTGACGCGCTTCAGCCGTTCGCGCGGGGACAAGCCCGGCTTGGCGAAGGCATAGGCAACCGCGAGATCGGGATGGGGGGACAGCTTCCACGTCTTGGTGAGAAGACGGGACGCGGCACGCACATCAGCCTTGGCCGCGAGGAGGCGCCCCGCCTGTTCACCCGCCGGCACCAGCGATGGCGCCAGACGCAGCGCCTCGTTGGTAAGTGTCAGCGCCTTGTCGGGATTGAAAGCCTCCACCTCATGCGCCTCGGCAGTCAGCAGAACGGCGCGGCGGCGATTGGCGACGTCAGCCTTCAGATGGCCGTTCTGCCGCGCAATGGCCAGCGTCTTAAGCGCGCCCTCCCAGTCGCCATTTCGGGCCTGAATATCGAGCAGGGCATTGACGCCCCAAGCAAGTTTCGGGTCGCGCTCGACCGCCTGCTCCGCGAGCGTTTGTGCGGCATCGGCATCGTTGCTGCGTTGTGCCTCAAGGAAGAGGCCACGCACGCCAAGAAGCTGCGTCTCCGGCCCGTCGAGCATTTTCTCGAACGCGCGCCGGGCGGCCACTCGGTCCCCTTTGAGCTGAGCCGCTTGGGCCCGAAGCAGCGCCGTCAACGGCTCGCTTGGCAAATTGCGATTAGCGATCCCGGCATAGCGCTGGGCCATCGCCCGGTCGCCAACGCCGATCGCCAGAAGACCTCGTGACAACGCCTCGTGGCCTTGCTGCTTTTTTCGCTCACGCATATAGGCGGCGACCGCCGTCGGGCGCGTCCAGATATATCGCAGCAGCGCGAAGACGATGAACAATACCGCGGCCAGGGCGACAAGCACGAGCGTGGCGACAAAAGCGCTGGTCTCGATCTGATAGCCGAGCCACTCGACCGTGACCATGCCGGGGCGATCAGCAAGCCAGGCAAGGCCGAGGGCGACCGCCACGATAAAGAAAATGAAAAAGAGGATACGAGTCATCGTCTAGTCTTCTTGCTTTTCTGTTTGATTTTCGCCGCCCGCTCCGCCCCCGCCAAGCGAGACGAGCAGGGTGTTCTGGAGCCTTTGCAAAGTCGCATTGGCACCGAGCCGGGCGCGGGCCTGATCGAGCCAGGTTGCAAAGGCTGTTTCTTGTGCGCCTGTTAGCGTCTCGACCTCTTTCACCATAGCGGCGAGGTCGCCTTGCTTCAGTTTCGCCGCGGCGCGGGCCAGCACGGCGTCGGCTCCATCGCCCTCAGCTTCCGCATCGATGCGTTGAACTTTGACCAACGACTCTGCACTCGACATCAAACGGCCAAGCACGGAGTCGTCCGCATCCGTCGCGGGCGTCGCAAGCGCTGTGTCCTTGGCCACTTGGAACGAGCGCGTAAGCTCGGGCAGCGTCGGGATCCCCTTGTCTTCGTAATCAAGCAGACCGCCGATATCGCCCGTGCCCGGCGACAGGGCCGCCAAAGTGGCAAGCTCGGATACATATGGGCGACCCTCGCTGACGGCGGCACGCAGATTGGCAAATGCAATCGCGACGGTGGCGGACTTGGTATCTTGGGCTTCACGGTCGGCTGCGTCGGCCAGCGCGGGAAGTACGGATTCGAGTTTCGCCAGCCGCTCGTCGATGACGGCGACCTCTGGCGCAAGATGAGCGTCGCCCGAACTCAACTCGGCTTCGGTAAGCGCCCGCAGCTTGGCGTCGATCCCGGCAATTTCCTTTTGCAAGGCTTTGAGCGCGCCAGCATCAGTTGACTTTGCACCAGCCAGCGCCCTGGCGATCTTTGCATCAAGGCGCTTCTCGGCCTCGCCGATCTGCTGGCTGATAGCCGCCGCATCGGCGACAGAACCGCCGTTTTTCGCTGCTTCCACCATCGACTCTAGATTTGCTTCAAGTTGGCTAACGCGGCTGGCAAGCGCGCCCATTTCTGGCGGAGCCTGAGGCTCACGGCCTTCGAGATCATTGAGGCGCGCGTCGAGCTTCGCCAAGTCCGCACTCTTGTCAGGTGCTGAAGGCGCTGCCTCGAGCTTGGCAATGCGGTCCGCCAGCGGCGTGAGGTCGATTGCTTCCGCCGGCTCATTGGTGGGCCAATATCCCCAAGCGAGCGCTAGCGCGCCAACGCCAACTACGCCGCCCAAGAGCCCTGCGGCTAAAACAGAGAGAATCCCGCGACTGCGCGGCGCCGCTTCAGGCGTTGCCGACTTAGGCGCTGATGTCTTCGACCCTGACGACTTATTCGCCGACACCTTGGGCGCGGCGATTTCTTCGGGCTTATCGTCTTTGGCATTGTCAGCTTTTTTGTCAGGTACGGCAGACGCCCGCTTCGCCGCCTTGGTCGTGACTTTGTCTTTCTCAGACTTCGCCGCATTGGCAACGGGCTCGACGGTCACCTCGGTCGCGGTGCCTTCAATTGTCGGCACCGGACGCTTAGCCGTCCGACCGGTGCTCTTTTTAGTGCCGGAGCCGGCCATCAGTTCACCACCTTCACGTCCAGAAGATTCGCGCGTTTCACGAGGATGGCGCGTCGGAGTCCAAGAGCGCAAGGACATCTTCCTCACGCGGGTGCGCAGGAACGCGCACCTTCAGACCCAATGGCATCACCGCCCCTGCTACCGTCTGCGATAAGCAATAGCAAACGAGATTCTTTGCTTGCGTTACCACACCGTGACGCTCCGCTAGCGCGGCAAATGTCTTGGCAGTCCGTGGCGACATTAAGATGACCGCGCCAATGGTCCCGTCTGTAAGCCCGGCCAATATTTCATCGGAAAGCGCAGGCACCTTGTGCGAGCGGTAGAGCACGGGGCGGCGGAAGTGGAACCCTTCTTCTTCGAGCGCCGCCTTTAGGTCGAAAGCCAAGGCCGCGCCGGCCACATGCACCAGCGCCCCGTCGTCTGGATGAACCTCGCGGCGAATGAGGGGAGCGAGCCCTGCCGCAGTCCCTGGCCCAATGGTCACCTCAGCGAAACCAATGTCTCTTGCCGCCCGGGCCGTTGCCTCGCCCACGGCGAATAACGGCAGACGAAGCGCCTGCTCGAACGCCTCATGGGAGGCTAATGCCCGGAGCGCATTGCGGCTGGTGATAATCAGCGCCTGCGCCCCATCGAGGTCCAGTTCTACGTCAGGCAGAAACTCGATCTCAAGGAGCGGCGCCGCAACCGGCTCATGTCCGCGCGCGGCAAGGGCCTCCGCCTCGCGGCGCGCATCGATCTCAGGTCTGGTTACCAACACACGCATCATGGCCGACCTGTCATGGCAGGCTTACGAGGAAGTTGGGGCCCGCCCGGGCGAGCACATCTTCACCGGCGTCAGCGCCGAGCTGTTCTGCCTGCTCCGGCGCGCCGGTCATCTCGACCTCATGCCAGTCTGCGCCGCCTGGTGTCAGGATCAAGCCCCGAAAGCGCAACACACCGTCCTCGATCTCAGCGAGCCCGGCGATGGGCGTGCGGCAGGAGCCATCGAGACGTGCAAGAAAAGTACGCTCGCACGTGGTCGCGATTGCCGTCGCTTCATCGTTCAGCAGGGCGAGCAACGCCTTCATCGCTTCATCATTCTCACGGATCACAACGGCGATGGCCCCTTGGGCCACCGCGGGCAGCATTTCTTTGACCGAAAGAACAGCGCTCGCCTCGGCTGCGAGCCCCAAGCGCTCAAGACCCGCCATTGCGAGCAGGGTTGCGTCGGCAACGCCTTCATCGAGTTTCTTGAGCCGTGTCTGCACATTCCCGCGGAAGTCCACGACGCGGAGGTCCGGACGCAAGCGTTTCACCTGTGCGCCGCGCCGCAGCGACGAGGTGCCGACTACGGCGGCGGGCGGAAGGTCCATCAGGGACGACGCGTTGGGGCTTAGAAAAGCGTCGCGCACATCGGCGCGCGGCAATACGGCGGCGATGCACAGCCCCTCGGGAAGTTCCGTCGGCAAGTCCTTCATGGAGTGCACGGCGAGAGAGACGTCACCCGATAGCAGAGCTTCATCGATCTCCTTGGTGAACAGGCCTTTGCCGCCGAAGTCGCGCAGCGGCTGGTCCTGGATCTGATCGCCCGACGTGGTGATGACGCGGATATCGACAGCGCGCTCATCCAGCCCATGGGCCTCCATCAAGCGGTCACGCACATGCTGAGCCTGCCGCAGCGCCAGGGGGCTGCCTCTTGTGCCGATATTGTGCGTGCTTTCCGGCAAAGCGGAACTCCTTGAGCACCTTTAAGAACAGGGGACGATACAGCCCCATTAATGGCCGGTTTCGGCTTCCCCTTCAATCCGGGCGCTGAGACCGTATAGAAAGGGGCATGATGGCAAGCGAAACAGACGCCCCCCTCATCGTGCTCGGCATAGAGACCAGCTGTGACGAGACAGCCGCCGCCTTGGTGCGCCGCGACGCGGACGGGCGGGGAGAAATCCTGTCAAACGTGGTCCGCACGCAGATCGACCTGCATGCGGCCTATGGCGGCGTGGTGCCGGAGATCGCCGCGCGCGCCCATATCGACCTGCTCGACGCGGCCATCCGCCAGGCCATCGCCGATGCCAATCTGGACTTCGGCGCGGTCGATGGGGTCGCCGCGGCTGCAGGACCAGGCCTGATCGGGGGGCTTATCGTCGGCGTGACCACGGCAAAATCCATGGCGCTCGGGCTCACGAAGCCCTTCATGGCGGTCAACCATCTGGAGGCCCACGCGCTCAGCGCCGGGCTAACTGACGGCCTTGGTTTCCCTTTTCTCCTGCTTTTGGTGTCGGGCGGTCATACCCAGCTTCTCATCGTCAAGGACGTTGGCGCTTTCGAACGTCTCGGCACCACGCTCGACGATGCGCTCGGCGAAGCCTTCGACAAGGCGGCCAAGATGCTCGGCCTCGGCTATCCCGGCGGGCCCGAGGTAGAGGCTCATGCCAAACACGGCTCCGCCAATATCAAGCTGCCGCGCCCAATGAAGGGACGGCCCGAACCGCATTTCTCCCTCGCCGGGCTCAAGACCGCGCTCCGGCACGCGGCCAAGGCGCGGGAACCGCTCAGCGATCAGGACGTCGCCGACCTCTGCGCTAGCTTCCAGGAAGCAGTGGCCGACGTGGTGAGCGACCGGACGGCGCGCGCCATGGAAATTTACACGGAGCGGCTTGGGCCTGGGGCCCAACGAGCCCTGGTGGTGGCGGGCGGTGTCGCCGCCAATCAGCGCCTCAAGGCGGCACTTGAGCAAGTGGCACGAGAAAACGGCTTCCGCCTGGTGGTGCCGCCACCAGAGCTTTGCACCGACAACGCCGCCATAATCGCCTGGGCTGGGGCGGAGCGACTGGCCCGTCGGCTTACCGACGACCTCAGCGCGCCGGCCCGGGCCCGCTGGCCGCTCGATCCAGACGCCCCGCCGGCGCTCGGCGCCGGAGTCAAAGCTTGAGCTTGGAGTTAGCGCGCAAACGCGCACGCCTCTCGAATTTGGGATAAGAAGACCCCGAGGCATTATGGAACTTCAATCAGTCGGCATCATAGGCGCGGGCGCATGGGGAACAGCGCTAGCCGTCACGACGCGCCGCGCGGGGCGTGACGTCCGCCTATGGGCGCACGAACCGGAAACCGTCGCCGCCGTCAACGAGACCCATCGCAACGAAATCTTCCTGCCGGGCATCGCCCTCGACCCCGCCATCGAGGCGACATCTTCAATCGACGAAATCGCCAATTGCGACATTCTGCTGATGGTTACGCCGGCGCAGCATTTGCGCGGTATCGCAAACGAGCTTGCGCCACACATTAGGCAAGGCCAGCCACTCGTCCTCTGCTCCAAGGGTATCGAGCAGGCCACCGGCGAACTCATGTCGCAACTGGCCACCGACCTTCTGCCAAAGGCCGAGATTGCCGTTCTGTCGGGGCCGAGTTTCGCCGCGGAGGTCGCCGCTGGGCTTCCAGCGGCAGTGACGCTTGCGGTCGCCGACGAGACGCGAGGTAGCGCCCTGTCGCATGCGCTCAGCGATGCGCGCTTCCGCTGCTATTGGAGCCGCGACATCATCGGCGCAGAAATCGGTGGCGCGGTGAAAAATGTCTACGCCATCGCCGCAGGCATCGTCGCCGGCAAAGGACTCGGCGCCAGTGCCCATGCGGCGCTGGTCACACGTGGTTTTGCAGAGATGGCGCGTTTCGGCCTGGCGCTAGGCGCGCGCCTGGAGACCATGACCGGGCTCTCGGGCCTCGGCGATCTCGTCCTCACATGTGGTAGTCCTCACTCGCGCAACATGTCCCTCGGCATCGCGCTCGGGCAAGGGCAGACCGTCGAGAAGGCCCTCGATGGCCGTCTGACGGTGACCGAGGGCGTGCCCACGGCGCGCGCCATGGTCGAGATGGCGGCGGCGCGTGGCATCGACATGCCCATCGCCACGGCCGTGCACTCCGTAATTTCGGGAAGCACCACGGTGGACGCGGCGATCGAAGCGCTACTCGCCCGGCCATTGCGGTCGGAGATGTGACCAAGGCCGCAAGTGGCATAGACACTGGCACACCGCCGCAATAGCTTCATCGCTAACAATTATGAGGACACCGATGCTCTTTGCATTGATCTGCACCGACAAGCCGAATGCGCTCGCCACCCGCAAGGCGAAACGTCCCGAGCATCTTGCTTACTTGCAGAGCCTGGGCGACACGCTGCTATTCGCCGGCCCGTTCACCGAGGAGGACGGCGAGAGCATGAATGGCAGTCTACTCGTTGTCGAAGCACCCTCTATCAGCGCCGCGCGCAAGATCGCCGCTGGCGATCCATTCGCCAAGGCGGACGTATTCGCGACTGTCGATGTCCGGCCTTGGCTTTGGACCATCGACAACACGAACGACATGGACGAGGAAGAGTGAGCTGCAGCGCATGGCCTATTGGTTGATGAAGTCCGAGCCCGAGACTTGGTCCTGGGACCAGCAAAAGGCAGAGGGCAAGCCGGGCGCCGAATGGGACGGCGTGCGCAACTACCAGGCACGCAACAATATGCGCGCTATGAAAAAGGGCGACCTCGCCTTCTTTTATCACTCCGGCGGCGAGAGAGCCTGCGTCGGCATCGTCAAGATCGTGGTGGAAGCCCATCCCGACTCGACTGCCAGCACCGACCAATGGGAATGCGTCGACGTCGCCGCGGTCACGGATTTGCCAAAGCCGATGACGCTGGCCGAAATTAAAGCCGAGCCGCAACTGAAAGACATGGTGCTGGTCAACAACTCGCGGTTGTCGGTGCAGCCGGTAACGGCGTCCGAATGGCGCAAAGTCTGCGCCCTCGGCGGTCTTTCCAAACCCCCAACTGCTTAGTGCCGCAAGCCCGCATCCTAGGGTAAGATCAAAAAAATGCTGGCTGGACCAAGAGAGGGGAATCAGAGGTGACAGTCTCAGGGGTGAACTCTTTCGCCGTCATCATCGCTGCTCTCGCCGGGTTCGGCTTCGGCGCGATCTGGTACATGGTGCTCGGCGGCGTTTGGCTGCGTGCCATCGGCAAGACGGAAGGCGATTTCAAGCAAAACTCAGGGTTAGCCAAGGCGATGCCCTTCGTTATCGCCATCGTTGCCCTTCTGGTCATGGCGACCATGCTCGCCGGGATTATGGCCCATCTCGGTAGTTACACCGTGCGGGGCGGCGTGATTGCCGGCGCGCTGATCTGGCTCGGCTTCGTTATTACGACCATGGGGGTCAATCATGCCTTTGGCCACGCCAAGCCAATGCTTACTGTAATCGACGGCGGCCATTGGCTTGCCGTGCTGCTGATACAGGGAGCCGTTATCGGTGCCTTCGGGCTCTAGATATGAGAGCTGAGAACGGGCGTAGGCCCGAGTTCGCGTAAGGAGGAGTGGACCAATGTCCGAGCATAAGACGTACAAGGTCGAGACGCTGAAAGTTTCGAAGACGTGGAAGGACCGCGCCTTCATCGACAAGAAAAAATACGAGACGCTCTACGAGAAGAGCACGGACGAGCCGAGCAAGTTTTGGGGCAAAGAGGGCAAACGCCTAGACTGGATCAAACCCTATAAGCACGTCAAGAACACCAGCTTCGAGTATCCCAACGTCTCGATCAAATGGTTCGAAGACGGCACGCTCAACGTCGCCGCCAATTGCACCGACCGCCATTTGAAGAAGCGCGGCAAGAAGACAGCCATCATCTGGGAGCCTGACGACCCGAACGCGGAAGCGCGATACATCACCTATCGCGAGCTCCATGAAAATGTCTGCCGCTTCGCCAATGTGCTGAAAGACCAGGGCGTCAAGAAAGGCGACCGGGTCACCATCTATCTGCCGATGATCCCCGAGGCCGCCTACGCCATGCTGGCTTGCGCGCGGATCGGCGCGATCCACTCAGTCGTGTTCGGCGGCTTCTCGCCGGACGCGCTTGCTAGCCGCGTCGAGGACTGCAATTCGAGAATTGTGATTACCGCCGATGAAGGTTTGCGCGGTGGTCGCAAAGTTCCGCTCAAGGCCAATGTCGACGCCGCGCTTCAGAAGAGCCCGCACGTCAAGACGGTGCTGGTGGTGCGGCATACCGGTGGCGACGTGCCATGGACCCCGGGCCGCGATGCGTGGCTCGACGAGGAGATGGCCAAGGTTCCCGCGGAGTGTCTCCCTGAGGAGATGAGCGCGGAGGACCCGCTGTTCATCCTCTACACCTCGGGCTCCACGGGAAAGCCGAAGGGCGTGCTGCATACCTCGGGCGGCTATCTGGTATACGCCTCTATGACGCACCAATATGTGTTCGATTATCACGACGGCGACGTCTACTGGTGTACGGCGGATGTCGGCTGGGTCACCGGCCATAGCTATATCGTCTATGGACCGCTTGCCAACGGCGCGACCACGCTGATGTTCGAAGGCGTGCCCAACTATCCCGATGCTGGCCGGTTCTGGGACGTGGTCGATAAGCACAAGGTCAACATCTTCTATACGGCGCCGACCGCGATCCGAGCGTTGATGGGCGCGGGCGACGACTTCGTGAAACGCGCGAGCCGCAAGTCGCTGAAGCTGCTTGGCACAGTCGGCGAGCCCATCAACCCGGAGGCGTGGGAGTGGTACCATCATGTGGTCGGCGATCGCCGCTGCCCCATCGTCGATACGTGGTGGCAGACCGAGACGGGCGGCATCCTCATCACGCCGCTGCCCGGCGCGACCAAGCTAAAGCCGGGCTCGGCGACGCTGCCGTTTTTTGGGGTCCAGCCGGCAATCGTCGATCCCGACGGCAAGATTCTCAAAGGCGAGGCGGAAGGCAATCTCGTCATACTCGACGCTTGGCCCGGAATGATGCGCACCCTGTATGGCGACCATAAACGGTTCGTCGAGACGTATTTTTCGACCTACAAAGGCAAGTACTTCACTGGCGATGGCTGTCGGCGCGACACGGACGGCTACTACTGGATCACGGGCCGGGTCGACGACGTGATCAACGTGTCCGGCCATCGCATGGGCACGGCGGAAGTCGAGTCCGCGCTCGTCGCCCATCCGAAGGTCTCCGAAGCGGCCGTGGTCGGCTATCCTCACGACATCAAAGGCCAGGGCATCTATTGCTACGTGACCTTGATGGCGGGGGAGCACAACTCCGACGCACTCAAGATCGAGCTGCGCGATTGGGTGCGTAAAGAGATTGGCCCCATCGCCTCGCCGGACCAGCTTCAGTTCGCACCGGGATTGCCCAAGACACGGTCAGGCAAGATCATGCGGCGCATCTTACGAAAAATTGCCGAGGACGATTTCTCAAATCTTGGTGACACCTCAACTCTTGCCGATCCTGGTGTCGTCTCGGATCTCGTCGAGAACCGTCAGAACCGGAAGCCGGCCTGACGGCGCGCAAGCAACGATAGTCGGGAGGAAAAAACAAATGACGTGGCTGATACGAATTCTAGTCGGTCTAGGAATTGTTCTGGCACTCGTGATCGTCTTAGTGCTGGTGATCGGAAATTGGGGTGCAAGCGGACCGCCGACCCAAGCCCTGTCTCTAGCGGTCGGCCAGCGCACCGTCACGGTGGCCGGTCACTATGAGAACGTCACGCAGGAATCCACCGCCGATGGCATCAAGGTCGTGGTGGATGGCCACGAGATCGCCGTTTCCCCGGATCAGCTCACAGTCGACGGCAAGGTCCAGGACCTGGACCCGGCTCATGACATCATGGTCTACGTGAAGAAGGGCGGTGGGGTTGAGGTGAAGGCGGCGCAACACCACGAAGTGGCCCCGTAACCACACGCCGGTAAAGAAGCACGGGACGAAAGCCCCTGCGAGCGACACTGCAATAATGAGTGACGCCGCGAAGATCGCGGCGATCACGATCATTTCCTTTACGGCATTATGGCTCTGCTTCTCGCCTTCTCAGACCTGTATTCGCAGCGAACACACGCGCAATTTCGTTAGTCTCGAATTGCGGTGCGCCGCTGCGCTTGGCCTAAGGCGCTAACCTCTGATGCTTAGACCGCCATGATGCGGGTGAAAGAGCTGAGCAACGTGTTCCAGGCGTCCTTGGTGTCGCGGTCGAACTTCTTCTCAAGCGACCGCTCCATCGTCCACACAAGCGCGCGAGACATCGTGCGGTAGTGACGCGAGCGAATGCCGAGCTGACGATGACGCGCGCCGAGAAGCTTGAGCGTCGGTGCCAATCCATCTTCATGACCGAGCGAAATCATGGCGAGCTTGGCGCCGGCGGCGAATTTGCGCGCCTGCACCTCGATCGGACCTGAGAATTTCTTACGCAGGCTGGGATCGAGGCGGAAGAGCTTGAGGAAGAAGAGCTGGGCCACGAGATCGAGCGCCGGCTCGACGCGGAGGAAGCTTAAATGAATAAGGCGCTTCTCCTCGGCAGTGAGCTGCGTGTCCGTGGACGGCGCGTGCCGGGTCCGGCGGGCTCTTTTTTTCGGGGTGGCAACAGAGGTTTGAACGGCGGCTGACATGACTGGCTACTCCTTCGAACGCAATACTGCCAGCCAGAATGGGCCCTCCATATTGACGAAGCGTTAAGGTAAGCGCGGTCTTAAGCCTGGGCCGCGACCGGGCGCCCGCAGCGATCCTCCATGCCGCGACAGACCCTTGTGCGGCGCACCAAGAACTCCAACATATTGAAGGTGGTGGGTTTTTGCTGCCATGCGCCTTGTTAGGAGGTTCAATTGAGTTATTTCCGCACCGCCATCCTGCTGGCAGCCATGACCGCGCTGTTCATGGGCATCGGGTTCCTGATCGGTGGTCAGGTCGGCATGATCATCGCGCTTGTCGTCGCCGGCGCCATGAATTTGTTCGCCTATTGGAACTCCGACAAGATGGTCCTGCGCATGTATGGGGCGCACGAGGCCGATGCCAGTGCCGCGCCTGAGCTTAACGACATTGTCCAGCGGCTCGCCGGAGAAGCTGGCCTGCCCATGCCGCGGGTCTACATCATGGAAAATCCGCAGCCCAACGCGTTCGCCACCGGACGCAATCCGAAGAACGCGGCAGTGGCGGTGACCACGGGCCTGATGAACATGGTGAGCAACGACGAGCTTGCCGGGGTGGTCGCCCACGAGCTGGCCCACATCAAACATCACGACACGCTGTTGATGACCGTGACGGCGACCATCGCTGGCGCCATTTCGATGCTGGCCAACTTCGCCTTCTTTTTTGGCGGGCGGAGCAACGAAAATGGCGGCATCGGCTTCATTGGCTCTCTGGCGCTTATGATCCTCGGGCCTTTGGCGGCGGGTATCGTGCAAATGGCCATCAGCCGCGCGCGCGAATATGAGGCCGACCGCGAGGGCGCCGAGATCAGCGGGCAGCCTTTGTCGCTCGCCTCGGCCTTGCAGAAGATTTCCGGCGCAGCAAAAAATATTCCCAACATGGTGGCCGAGCGTGACCCGGCTACGGCGCATCTTTTCATCGTCAACCCGCTGTCCGGCGCGCGCATCGACAGTCTGTTCACGACCCACCCCACCGTGGAAAACCGTGTGGCGCGGCTCGTCGCGATGTCACAAGCCATGGGCGGGGCGACATCGACTCTTCCTTCGGAGCCTGCGCCGTCGGGGCCGTGGTCGCCGGAGCAACCGAGCACTTCGCGCGGACCTTGGGGCTAAGCCTCTCTTCCTGCTAGATTAACGACCATGACGGAATCTAAAGAGACTCCCCCGCCGCTGTCGCGAACGCGCGATCACCAAGTCGGCCTACCTGCGCGGCGTGCCGCCGTGACTCTGCTTGATGCCGTGTTGCAGAAGAAGCAACCGCTCGACGATATGCTCGGCCGCTCGCGCGACAAGGGGGTGATGTTCGACCTACCGGTGCGCGACCGGGCTCTGACCCGCGCCATTGTCGGCACGTCCTTGCGCCGTCGCGGGCAGATCGACCATGTGCTGAACCATTTCCTTGAGCGCGGGCTGCCGGCGAAGTCGGGCTCGCTCTACGCCATCTTGCTGTCGGGCGCGGCGCAACTTCTGTTTATGAGAGTCCCGCCGCATGCCGCCATCGACCTTGCCGTGCGGCTTGCCCAATGGGACCCGAAGGCCAAGCGCTACGACAAGCTGGTCAACGCCGTGCTGCGGCGGGTGTCGGAGAAGGGCGAAGCCATCGCGTCGAGCCTCGACGCGGCACGGGTCAATACGCCGGACTGGCTTTGGGAACGCCTCGTGCGGTCTTGGGGCGAGGAGCGGGCTCATGCGATTGCCGCGTCACATCTGGTGGAGCCGCCGCTCGACCTCACCGTAAAATCCGAGCCCACCGAATGGGCGGAACGGCTCTCGGGCCGCATCCTGCCGTCCGGCGGCATCCGCCTTCTGCCGAAGGGCCGCGTCGATGAACTTCCTGGCTTTGACGAAGGCGCATGGTGGGTGCAAGACGCTGCCGCCTCGTTGCCGGCACAGCTTCTCGGCGACGTCTCCGGAAAGCGCGTGGCCGATCTATGTGCCGCACCCGGCGGCAAGACGGCACAGCTCGCCCTGGCTGGAGCGTCGGTGGTCGCCGTTGACGGGTCCAAAACGCGGCTTGGGCTTCTGACCGAAAACCTAAAACGTCTCGGGCTTGAGGCGGAGACCGTGCGCGCCGACGCCAGCACGTGGCAGCCAAAGGAACGCTTCGATGCCATCCTGCTCGATGCCCCCTGTTCGTCGACCGGCACCATCCGCCGCCATCCCGACATCCCTTATCTGAAGTCAGTCAAGGATATCGAGGAGCTGGCGGCGGTGCAGACACGGCTGCTCGACAATGCGGTGGCCCTGCTCAAGCCTGGCGGCACGCTCGTCTATTCGACCTGTTCGCTTGAGCCCGAGGAGGGCGAGGCCCAGGTGGCCGCGCTCATGGCGCGCAACTCCGCCATCCGCATCGACCCCATCAGGCCGGACGAACCGTTTGGCAAGACGGACTGGGCGCAGGCCTCTGGCTGCTTGCGGACCTTCCCCTTCGAGCTTCAAGCCGATAAGCCTGAGTGGAGCGGCATGGACGGGTTTTTCTCCGTCCGGCTCACACTGGCTTGATGACGAATTTCCCTAGCCCACTTGCTCCCAGGCGCTTGCTGCCCGAAAATGGAATTTCACGGCGGGGAGCCTTGCGCGTCAGAGCACAGGCGCGGACTTGAGTGGAGAATGACCAAAATGGCGGCTGATCAGGCCTTCGAGCGCGGCGCACGCGTTCAAGAGGTGCATCTTGGCGGGCCCAGCCCGTTGCGCCGCCTGATGCTCTCCAGCATGGCGTCCATCAGCTATCCAGGCTCAAAAGCCGAGCAGCTTCTCCTTGCCCCACAAGAGTTGCGCACCGCCGATCCAAGCTTTGCTACTGAAATCTACAACGGCCATTTCGGGCTGGCTGGCAAGCTCGCCGAGATTGGTGCCGAATCGCCGTTCGAGATCGTGCCGCCTGCCGCCAACTGGGCGCGCGAGCTATACGGCTTCGGCTGGCTCCGGCATCTGCGCGCCGCCGATAGCGAGCTGTCGCGCGAACAGGCCAAGGCCCTCGTCCATGACTTCATCCGGCTTGGCAGCAGTGTACACGGCCTGGCTTGGCAGCCGGAGATTGTCGCCCGCCGCGTCATTTCCTGGCTCTCCAACTCCGTGCTCATTCTCGATACCGGTGAGCCGCAAGCCTACGCGTCGTTCCTGAAGGCGCTGACCGCGCAACTCCGTTATCTCTCGGCGAGCTATCGCAATACTCCGGACGGCACGCCGCGCCTCCTGACCCTCACGGCATTGCTCTATGCGGGGCTTTGCATCGCCGACCAGCAGGCCGTGGTCGATCGCTACACGAAGCATTTCTGCAAAGAGCTTGAGCGGCAAATCCTGCCCGACGGCGGGCATATCTCGCGCGACCCGGAAGCGCTGATTGAGCTTTTGCTCGACCTCTTGCCGCTCAGGCAGTGTTTCGTGGCACGCGACCGGGTGCCGCCCAAAGAGCTGACCGACGCCATTGACCGCATCATGCCGATGCTGCGCTTCTTCCGACTTGGCGATGGCGCCATGGCGCGCTTCAACGGCGCCGGGCCGACCCAGACTGACGCGCTGGCTACCGTGCTGGCCTATGACGACATCGAGGGCTCGCCGGTACGCACCGCGGCGAACTCCGGCTATGTGCGGCTTGAATGCGGCACGACGCTCGTCATCTGCGACATCGGACCACCGCCCGCCACGTCGCTGACCACCACTGCGCATGCCGGTTTTCTGTCCTTTGAGCTGAGTTCGGGCGACGCACCAATGATCATCAATTGCGGTGCACCGTCCCCCGACTACGATCAGTGGGCGTTATTCGCGCGTACGACACCGGCTCATTCCACGCTGAGCCTCGAGAACGACTCACTCGCCGAGTTCACGGTCTCCGCCAATGCCAGTCGGCCCGCGGTCGACGCAACACTGGTGGGACCAGCGAACCCGCAAGGTGCTTTCAGCGATCAGGGTGACAATCTCAGGATCAAAGGCTCCCATGACGGCTATGTGGGCCGTTACGGCGTGAGCCATTCGCGGCAAATTCTGGTGTCGTCGTCGGGGAACCTGATCAGCAGCGAGGACAAGCTTTCCGCTTATAGCGGCCTGAAGAGTCCGCATGGCTTGATCGCTGGGTCCTACGCCATCCGCTTCCATCTCCATCCGAGCGTCAAGGCGCAAATCACGGGCGACGGGACGGCCGTCACCTTAATCCTTCGCAACGCTGAGACTTGGCGGATTAGCTCTAATGCCGAAGAAACTTCAATCGAAGAGAGTGCGCTGCTCGCCGACCATCGCGGGCCCCAAAAAACTTCGCAGGTAGTGCTGAGCGGCATGATGGGCGAAGCGCGCCAGGTTCGCATTGTCTGGAACATCGAACGCACTGGCGACACCGACGCGCACCCGCTGGTCGACCCCAGCGACACTGATATGGACGCCGCCTAAGACATGGAAACACGAAAGATTGCCCGCGCGCTGCTCTCGGTCAGCGACAAGACGGGCGTCGTGGACTTCGCCAAGGCGCTGAAGGCCAAAAACATTGAGATCGTCTCGACGGGCGGCACAGCCAAGCAACTCAGAGACGCCGGGCTTGAGGTGATCGACGTCGCCGAGATCACGGAAGTTC
Source organism: Methyloceanibacter sp. (assembly GCA_018067145.1). Classification (GTDB taxonomy): domain Bacteria; phylum Pseudomonadota; class Alphaproteobacteria; order Rhizobiales; family Methyloligellaceae; genus Methyloceanibacter. The sequence goes on along the minus strand of JAGPVD010000044.1, from coordinate 3,017 downwards.
CCGAGATGATGGATGGGCGGGTCAAGACCCTGCACCCGAAGATCCATGGCGGGTTGCTCGCCATGCGCGGCAACGCGGACCATGAGCAGGCGCTGACCGATCACGCCATCCCGCCCATCGATCTTCTCGTCGCCAATCTCTATCCGTTCGAGGCGACGGTGAAAGCTGGCGGCGACTACGACAATTGCATCGAGAATATCGACATTGGCGGGCCGGCGCTTATTCGCGCCGCGGCGAAGAACCATTCCGGCGTTGCCGTCGTGGTTGACCCTGCCGACTACGCCGATGTGCTCGAAGAGATCGAACGTCTCGATGGCGGCACCGCGCTACCCTTACGCAAGACGCTTGCGGCCAAGGCATTTTCACATACAAGCGCCTATGACGCAGCAATCGCATCGTGGTTCGCCGAGCAACTAGGCCAAGATACACCGCAGAAGCGCGTTATCGCCGGTACGCTCGCGCGCGCGCTGCGCTACGGCGAGAACCCGCATCAATGGGCGGCGTTCTCTCAGTCCTCCGAGCAGCGCTTCGGCGTCGCCACCGCCGAGCAGATGCAAGGCAAGGCGCTCTCCTACAACAATCTCAACGACACCGACGCGGCGTACGAACTGGTCGCCGAGTTCGATCCTGCACAGTCGGCGGCCATCGCCATCATCAAGCACGCCAATCCGTGCGGCGTAGCGACCGCTGCGTCCCTTGCTGAAGCTTATACGAAAGCGCTGGCGTGCGATTCCACGAGCGCGTTCGGCGGCATCATCGCGCTCAACCGCGATCTCGATGAGTACGCCGCTCGGGAGATCGTCAAAATATTTACCGAAGTCATCATCGCGCCCGGCGCCACCGCCGCGGCAAAAGACATCATCGCCGCGAAGAAGAATCTACGTCTGCTGATCGCCGGTGGATTGCCGGACCCGCGCGCGGCCGGACTGTCATTCCGTTCGCTCGCTGGCGGCTTCCTGGTTCAGGCCCGCGACAACGGCACGATCGCCGATCTCGATTTGAAGGTTGTGACGAAGCGGCAGCCCACCGATCAAGAATATGCCGACCTGCTATTCGCCTTCACGGTGGCGAAGCACGTCAAGTCGAACACGATCGTCTATGCCAAGGACGGTGCCACGGTCGGCGTCGGCGCTGGCCAGATGAGCCGCATCGACTCCGCCAAGATCGCGGCATCGAAAGCCGAAGACGCAGCGAAACTGCTTGGCCTATCGGCGCCGCTGACGCGAGGCTCCGTAGCCGCTTCGGACGCGTTCTTCCCCTTCGCCGACGGCCTATTGGTCGTGGCGGAGGCGGGCGCCACCGCGGTTATTCAGCCGGGCGGATCAATGCGTGACGAGGAGGTGGTGGAGGCCGCCGACAAGGCAGGCCTCGCCATGGTGCTCACTGGCATGCGTCACTTCCGGCACTAGCCATAGCGCACGAAAAAGGCCCCCCAAAAGGGAGGCCTTTACGTCGAGATAGAATTTGGAAATTACATCCCGTCGGGCTTGCCGTCCGGATAGACCGGCTGGGGCTGTGAGGCGAGGCCGTCGTCGGAGGCCGCGGGCGGGTTCATGATGATTTCCTCCCGGCCTTTTTCCATTACCTCGTCGGCCGCAGGCTCATCTGTGACGGATGGCTTCTCCGGCTCTGCCTCCATCGCATCGCCCGGATAGACCGGCTGTGGCTGCGACGGGGAAGGATCCTCACCCATGGAGGGCTCCGACGGTGCGTCCGCGGAAACTGTCGGCGGGTTCATGATGATTTCCTCCCGGCCTTCTTCCATCACCTCGTCAGCCGCAGGCTCATCTGTGACGGATGGCTTCTCGGGCTCTGCCTTCATCGCGGCATCCGGTGCGCCGTTTGGATAAACCGGCTGCGGCTGCGATGCAGACGCCGGCTCGCCCATAGAAGGCTCCGACGGTGCGTCGGTCGCCAGCGTCGGCGGAACGACCATCGTGTCGGCTGAATCCTTGGCCGCCTTGTCGCCCGAATCCTTAGGTTGTTCGCATGCCGCCAAGAGGCACGCCGCAGACAAGACCGCAATAACTGGTAAGTTTCTCATGCTCGCCCCCCGATAAAAGTAAATTTCGCCCCAGCGGCACGAACGTAGCGCCTACGGCTCCGTTTTACTATGGACATGCTGGTTACTATGGACATGCTGGCGGATTGCCGCGCGAGCGGTGCCGTCCCTTGTCCTCAGCGCGCCTTCAGGGGCAGCAAGAGCAGCAAACCACCCACCAGGAACACGAGACTGGCCGAAATGCCGAGGCGCTGGCTGTCGGTGAGCGCCGTGACCGCGCCAATGGCAAGCGGAGCAGCAAAGGCCGAAATCTTGCCTGAGAAGGAGAAGAATCCGAAGAATTCTGTGGTCTTGCCGGGCGGGCAGATGCGCGCCAGCAAGGTGCGGCTCGAGGCCTGTATAGGGCCGGCTGACAGCCCAATGAACATGGCGAACAACAGATAGGCCTGCTCGCCGGGCGACGAGAACGTCCCGCTGGCTGGAAGTTTCGGGGCAACCGGGATGACAAACAGCACCTCATCCGCGTCGATCGATAGAACGCCGATGGACGCGGCGATGAACAAGAGCAACGACCCGACGATCACGGCCTTGGAACCGAGGCGGTCGTCGAGCAGGCCGCCGAGGCCTGCGCCGATTGTGCCCGCGATGGTGAGCAAAATACCAAACAACCCAAGCTCGGTGGCGCCCCAGCCAAACACGCTTGCGGCATAGATGCCGCCGAAGGCGAACACGGCTCCCAGACCGTCTGCATAGAGCATGCGTGCCAAGAGAAAGAGCGCGACGGTGCGATGGTGGCGCAGGAGATTCTTCACCGTGCCGGCGAGACGGCCGAGACTCGCCCGCACCGCGTTTTCGACCGGAGCCTTTTCGGACTGGTCTGGCGTGAACAAAAAAAGCGGCAGCACAAATACGAAATACCAGAGCGCGGAAAACGGACCGATGAGCCGGTCGCCTTCACGGGTCGTGGGATCGATTGGGATGAGAGGATCAAGCCCAAGCAGCGTCTTGCCGGTCG
>JAGPVD010000037.1 GCA_018067145.1 Methyloceanibacter sp. | reverse complement strand
CGCTCCGTTTCAAGGTTGGCAACGAGAAGCTCAGTCTCGAGCCGGTGCTGAACCTGATGCTTGATCCGAATGAGAAGAAGCGGAAGCAGGCCGCCGAGGCCATGACCAAAGTGTTCGGCGAAAATGTGCGGCTGTTCACGCTGATCACCAACACGCTGGCTAAGGACAAAGAAATTTCCGACCGTTGGCGCGGCTTCTCCGACGTTGCCGATTCCCGCCATCTCGCCAACCGGGTCGAGAAGGACGTGGTGGATGCATTGGTCGCCGCCGTGCGCGACGCCTATCCGCGCCTGTCACATCGCTACTACGCCATGAAGGCGAGATGGCTAGGTAGAAAGAAGCTCAAATATTGGGATCGCAATGCGCCGCTGCCGGAAGAGCCCAAGCGGGTGATCGGCTGGGACGATGCGCAAGACACGGTGCTCACCGCCTATGGGGATTTCTCTCCGCGCATGGCCGACATCGCCGGCAAGTTTTTCGCGGACCGTTGGATCGACGCGGCGATGCGGGAAGGGAAGTCGCAAGGCGCCTTCTCTCATCCCACCGTGCCGAGCGCGCACCCTTACATCTTGCTCAATTATCAGGGTAAGCCGCGAGACGTGATGACGCTCGCTCACGAACTCGGTCACGGCGTGCATCAGGTGCTTGCCAACGCGCAAGGCCCGTTAATGGCGCCGACACCGCTCACGCTCGCCGAGACGGCGAGCGTATTCGGCGAGATGCTGACCTTCCGCAAGCTGCTCAATCAGGCGCCGTCAAAGCGCGAGCGCAAAGCTCTGCTCGCAGCCAAGGTTGAGGACATGCTGAACACCGTCGTCAGGCAAGTCGCGTTCTACACGTTTGAGCGCAAGGTGCATGAGGAACGCCGCGACGGTGAGCTCACATCCGAGCGTCTCGGCGAGCTTTGGCTCGACGTGCAGCGCGAGAGCCTGGGGCCGGCCATCGACATCAAGCCAGGTTACGAGAACTACTGGTGTTACATCCCGCACTTTATCCACGCGCCGTTCTACGTCTACGCTTACGCCTTCGGCGATTGCCTGGTGAATTCGCTCTATGCCGTCTACGAGAATGCGGATCAGGGTTTCGCTGAGCGCTATCTCGACATGCTCGCGGCGGGCGGCACGAAGCACCACAAAGAACTGCTGGCGCCGTTCGGTCTGGATGCGACCGAGCCGCATTTCTGGTCCATGGGTCTCAAGATGATAGAGGGTATGATCGACGAGCTTGAGGCCATGGATGAGAAGAAAACGGCCGGAAAAAAATCCGGCAGAAAGAAAGCGGCGAAGGCTTAGATCATGTCTCAGGTTTCGTTGATTTCCATTTTGGCCTGGGTCGTGGCGCTTCTGTTCTGGGGCGTCGCCTTGTGGCGGGCAGCACGACCGATGACGCAGGCATTCGCCGTCGACCGGGCGCTGCGCTATCTGTTTATCTTCCCGCTTGGGCTGATGAGCCTTTGGGCCTTTGTCGTGCACGTGTTCTTTTCCGAGCGGGCGGCGGCGGAAATCGGCAGGGCAGCGAGCCCCTTCCAGTTCGAGGTTGGCTACGCCAATCTCGGTATCGGGCTGGCAAGCCTCTATGCGGCTTACACTGGGTTCTACGCCCGGGTTGCTGTGGCCATCGCTGCATCCAGTTTCCTGATCGGCGCCGGCATTGGCCATGTCGTGGATATTTCCCAGCACGGCAATCTCGCGCCGGGCAGAGCCGGGCCGATCCTGGTGACCGACTTCCTCACGCCGATGGTCGTGCTTGCACTTCTCATAGTGGCGGCGCGACGGCCCCGGCCGAAATCGCCCGACACATTAGCGCTCGAGGCGGAGCTTGAGGTGGCGCGGCGTGCAATGGATTCCTACCAAGACGCGCTCGGCAAATTCAACAAGTAGGACTGACGTTCGGCGCGTGACGCCTGGCATGCCTGCGGCTAGTGGCGGGCGAACACCTCGACCGAGCCGTCCTTCTTCACCAGCAGCACGTCATAGGGTTCGGTCTCGCCGCTCGGGTGCTCCATGCCTGGCGAGCCGATGGGCATCTTGGGCACGGTGAGGCCGACCGCGTCGGGGTGCTCCTTCACCAGGCGCTCAATGTCAGCGGCGGGCACGTGGCCCTCGATGACATAGCCGCCGACCATAGCGGTGTGGCAAGAGGCGATCTTTTTCTCGATGCCGGCTTGGCGCTTGATCTGCTGAAGCGTCGACGACCTTGCGTTGTTGACCTTCACGGCGAAGCCGTTGTCCTCAAGATGCTTCACCCATTTTCCGCAGCAGTCGCAGGTGGGCGATTTCCACACTTCGATGGACGATTGCTCGTCTCTGGCGGCAAGCGCGGGCGATGCCAGCAGGAGCACGAGACAGCACCCAAAGACAGTTCGTATGGACATAAGAAATTTCTCCTTCGCGGGAGAATGACTCTGCCAACGGTGCAGAGCAATTCTAATCGGCTGTCGTTTTAGACAGCGCAATATGGGCGACGGCAGGAGCGGCAGGTTCAATCAGCGCATGGGCCAAGTCGGCTGGAACGCATCGAAACGCCTGAGACCCGTCGCTTGAGTAAAGCGCCTCCGCTGCTTCTGGGCCCAGGCGCCATGTTGAAGTCGCCGGCAAGGATCAGCGGAGCGGACCGGACTGCGCGAATTTGGTCAGGGCCAAGATGTAGGCTTGTTGGAACTCCGGGTAAAACGGTCTGGCCAGATGAACACCGGCGAGTTCGACGGGTGTACCATTCACGTCGAGCCTGGCCCAGCGGATAATGAGCGACATGCGAGGCGGCTGGCCTACACGATCAACGCGGCCGTCGCCCGGGATCGGGTGCTTCGACAAGATGATCAGGCCGTTCTGTTCGCCGACGCGATGTCGATAGCGCGTGTTGAGATTTGCGAGAAAGTCGCCATGATGCGGCCGCACCTATTCGAGCACGACGGCATCGGCTTCGATCTCGTCCAGAAATTTATTGAAGGTGGTGACGCGCAAGAACCGCTCGCTGCCGGCCTCGGCCTCTGGCGCGGCACCCGGCAGGCCTGTGAGCAGTAGAGCAAAACAGACGGCGAGGAGGAGCGCGGCCAGACGAATAAGTGTCCGGGCGCGGGTGGCGATGGCGAGTTCGAGCACCGCCAGACAGCCGGTGGCGAGGAAGGGGAGGCCGTTATTGATAAGGTCGAGCGCAGGCCACCAATTGGCGAGGATGCCGTGCGCTGCCGCAATGGAGCCGAAGCAGAGCCCTGCCGCGACCAGCGCCGTGAGTTGCTTGGCCACCGGCGGCGGACTCTCTTCGAATTTTCCGAATGGGGCGGCATGATTGCTGCGGGTTCCTATATGAGAGAACACCGCAGCTGTTAAGGCTAGACGCTAACCCTATGAATGACGGTCCCATAGACCCCGAGAAGAACCGCTTCAGTGCCCGTGCCGCGCGCTATGCCTCCGTCGGCACCAATGTCGGCGGCGTCGCCGCGCGCATTGCTGGGCGGCGCCTCTTCGGCTTCGGTTCCGAGCGCGACAAGGACGCGGCCTCGCTCGCCGCTGCACTCGGCGGGCTGAAGGGTCCGATCATGAAGGTGGCTCAACTGCTTGCCACGATCCCCGAGGCGCTGCCGGCCGAGTATGCGGCCGAGCTCGGTCAGCTCCAGAGCCAGGCCCCGCCCATGGGCTGGCCGTTTGTGCGCCGGCGCATGGCGGCCGAGCTTGGGCCCGACTGGGAGACAAAGTTCGCGAACTTTGAGCATGAAGCCGCCGCCTCTGCCTCGCTGGGCCAAGTGCATCGCGCCACGGCTCACGATGGGCGGCGGCTTGCGGCCAAGCTGCAATATCCGGACATGCGGTCGGCGGTGGAGGCGGACCTCAGCCAGCTCGGCGTTCTGTTCTCCGTCCATCGCCGCATGAGCCCCGCCGTTGAGACGTCGGAGATGCTGAAGGAGATTGGGGCGCGGCTTCGCGAGGAACTCGACTACGCGCTAGAAGCGAAGCACACGCGACTCTATGGGCTCATCTTTCAGGACGACGCGCAGGTCCGGGTTCCTGAGATCGTGTCGGAGCTGTCGACGCAGCGGCTTCTCACCATGACCTGGCTCGACGGAAAGCCTCTGCTTGACTACACGGACCGGCCGCTCGAAGAGCGCAACCAAATTGCCCGCGCCATGTTCCGCGCGTGGTGGTTCCCGTTCGGCCGCTACGGCGTGATCCACGGCGACCCGCATCTCGGCAATTACACTGTGTTTGAGGATGCCGACGGCAAGGCGGCGGGCATCAATCTCCTCGACTATGGCTGCATGCGCACCTTCGCGCCGAAATTCATCCAAGGCGTGGTTAATCTCTATCACGGGCTATTGCGCGACGACCGGGCGCTCGTGGTCCATGCCTATGAGACCTGGGGCTTCGCCGGGCTCTCCAACGAGCTGATCGACATTCTCAATATCTGGGCAAACTTCATCTACGGCCCCATGCTTGATGATCGTGTACGCAATATCGCTGGGGGCATGAAGCCCGGCACCTATGGCCGCCAGGAGGCGTTCAAAGTGCATCAGGGCTTGCGCGAGAAGGGGCCTGTCAAGGTGCCGCGCGAATTCGTGTTCATGGATCGGGCGGCCATCGGGCTTGGGGCTGTGTTTCTGCACCTCAACGCCGAGCTCAATTTTTTCCAGCTGTTCAACGAGGCGATCGCTGGGGCCGACTTAGCGGATGTGACACGGCGTCAAACCGAGGCTTTTGCCGCCGCCGGCGTGCCCCTACCTGAAGGCTTGTGATCGGCGCCCACATCGCCGAGTCTCTAAACTCTATTCGAGAGGAGAGGCGGACGATGGATTGGCTGATCAATGACGGGCTGCCGGTGCTGGCGCGGGTTTTTATCGTCTGGATTTTCCCGTTCAGCTTTCTCGACAAGCTTTTCAACTGGGACAACGCCCTCAAGCAGTTGAATTCAGGCTTTTTCCGCGGCGGACCGGTCCTGCTGGTCCTGGCCATGGCAGTTGAGTTGCTGACGCCGCCGATGATCGTGTTTGGCTTCTTTGACGGGATCGCTGCGTTCGTCCTTGCCGGCTATTGCGCCGTCACCGCGATCGTCTACCACAACTTTTGGAGCTATCCGCGCTTCTGGTCGCCCAAGAGCGACGGCTATTCTCATGTCTGGGACTTCTTCAAGAATTTCGGCCTGGTCGGCGGGCTCATCTTCGTCATGTATGCGAGCGGATTCATCCAAGAAGTCGGCAGTGACATCGAGCAAGTATCCGCGGCGACTGAAGTCGAGACCGCGATGGGCGGGCGCGAATGAGCGCCGACTCGGAAACGCCGAATATCCCCTATTGGCACGTGTGGACCGACGACGAAGGCGTGACCCACCAAACCCGGTGCGCGCTTAGCCAGTTCCAGATGCAAAGCATGGGGGGCAAGGCGGCGGCTCAATGGAACGTCCATCTGCTCTCCGGGGAGACGAGCTTGCTCTTTTGCGTCCTGCCCGTCGGCTGGATTGGAAATTGGCACGAGAACCCGAAGCCGCAATGGATCACCGTGCTGTCGGGCCATTGGTTCGTGGAGACCATGGACGGTACGCGCGTGGAGATGGGCCCCGGTGAGCTTTCGTTCGGCGGCGATCAAAACGCCAAAGTGGATTCAGTAGGCCAGATCGGACATCGCTCAGGCACGGTGGGCGATGAAGCCTGCTCGTTGATGCTCGTCCAACTCGATCCTAAACTCTGGGATGGCGCTTTGCCTGGCGCCTTCAAATAGAGGAAGCGTACAAATGCCGGTGACGCGGCTATTGAGGGTGAGCATCACGGTCGCCGACCTGGCGGGGACGGCCGCCTTCTATCGCGACTGGCTCGGACTCGATGTCGGACCGGAACAGAGCTTGGGCGATCCGGCCTGGGCTGATCTGCTCGGACTGGAGCCGGACAGCACTGCGCGCGCCGTCGATATCATGGTCGGGGGGCACGCGATCAAGCTGGTGGCGTTTGATCCGCTGGGTCAGCCATATCCTGCGATGCGCGCCTCGAACGATCAGTGGTTCGAGCATGTCGCGCTTGTCGCCGGCGATATGACGGCTGCGTGGGAGCGGCTGGAAGGCGGGACACCGGGCGAAGTCACCATCGGCGCCCCAGTGCTTCTGCCGCCCAACACCGGCAGCGTCACCGCGTTTAAGTTTCGCGATCCGGAAGGACATCCGCTCGAGCTGATCTCATTTCCTAAAGGTGTTGGCGCGCCGGTCTGGCATCAGACGCCGGGCTCAGGGATACTTGGCTATGACCACACGGCCATCTCGGTGATGGATATGGAGCGGAGCGTCGACTTCTATACCGGCCTGCTCGGCTTCCATATCGGCGGTCGCTCGCTGAACCAGGGGCCTGAGCAGGATCGCCTCGACGAGCTACCGGCTTGCGAAGTGGATGTGGTGGCGCTCCAACCGTCTGAAGTGGCAACGCCTCATGTGGAGCTTTTGCACTATCGGACCCCACTGGGCCGCACTTTGACAGCGCCGGTCAACGCCAATGACGTCGCCGCCGCCCGTCAGGTCCACCAGGTCGACGATCTCGAAACCCTTGCGAAACGGCTGAAAGAAGCCGATGTGCCCATCGTTTCGTCGGGTATCGTGACGCTAAAGGCAGGCGGCCGGGCGGCTTCGGTCCGCGACCCCGATGGCCATATGATCGTGCTCAAGGGGAACTAGGGCCAATCGACCCGGTTGGGCGGCGATTATTGCGGGACGGCCCAGATTTTGCTATTTCGCTTGGGCGCGTTACACCGCAGTCAATAATGAACGGCCCTGGGGGAAAGCGGAATGCATATCGATCCTAAAGAGGGTAGTCCCGATATGGACTATGCTCAGCACATGCAAACATACAATATGTTCTGCAAGTTGACGCTGTGGAGCGTGATCATTTTGGCCGTGATCATGGGGCTCATGGCCTACTTCCTGACCTAAGCCAAGTTTGCGCTCGCGGTGAACTTCACCTTAGCTCATCCCTCAACTTCAGAAATAACCCACGCAGGCAGCTGGCCGCTATGCGGCCGGTTCGTCAGCTGACGGAGCCACGATGATAACGATTGGCGTGCCCGCAGAAGGCAAGGACGAGCCGCGGATCGGGCTTACTCCCGAGACAGTCAAGAAGCTCGTTAAAGCCGGAGCCCAGATCACCGTGCGCTCTGGCGCCGGATCAAGGTCCCAATACACCGACAAGGAATACAGCGACGCCGGCGCCAAGATCGCCAAGAGCGACGCTCAGGCTGTTTCAGGCGCCGATGTCGTCTTCACCGTGCGGCGTCCGCCGGTGGCTCTGGCTAGGGCCATGAAGAAAGGTGCTGCGCTGATCGGCATGCTCGATCCATACTCCGACGCCAAGGGCCTCGACGCCCTCGCCAAGACCGGCGTCTCGATGTTTTCCATGGAGCTGATGCCGCGCATCACCCGCGCGCAGAGCATGGACGTGCTGTCGTCGCAGTCGAACCTCGCCGGGTACAAAGGCGTGATCGATGCCGCTGCCGCGTTCGGCCGCGCGCTGCCGATGATGATGACGGCGGCCGGTACTGTTCCCGCCGCGCGCATCTTCGTCATGGGCGTCGGCGTCGCCGGGCTCCAAGCGATTGCCACTGCGCGCCGGCTCGGCGCCATCGTCACCGCGACGGACGTGCGTCCCGCCGCGAAGGAGCAAGTCGCTTCGCTCGGCGCCAAGTTCATCGCGGTCGAGGACGAAGAATTCAAACAGGCGGAGACCTCGGGCGGTTATGCCAAAGAAATGTCAGCGGCTTATAAGAAGAAGCAGGCCGCGTTCATCGCCGACCACGTCAAGAACCAGGACATCGTCATCAGCACGGCGCTCATTCCGGGCCGTCCGGCGCCGAAGCTGATTTCCAAGGCGATGATCGAGAGCATGCGACCCGGCTCCATCATCGTTGATCTCGCCGCCGAGCGGGGCGGCAACGCCGAACTGACCAAGCCCGGCGCGATTGCCGAGCACAAGGGCGTGCGGATTTTCGGCCCGCTCAATCTGCCGGGCCAAGTGCCGGTGAATGCCTCCAGCCTTTATGCGCGCAACCTTCAGGCATTCCTCGATCCCTTCATCGACAAAGAGAAGAAGACGCTCGCGATCGATTGGGATGACGAATTGGCCAAGGGCACGGCTATTTCCCGCGATGGCGCCATCGTCAGCGCGATGGTGGCTGAGGCCCTGGGCGGCAAGCCTATCAATGCAGCGGCAAAGCCGGCTCCTAAGCGCGCCACGTCTACGCGCACGACGACCAAGACTGCGCCAGCCAAGCGTGCTTCAGCTAAGGCCGCGCGCGCCAAGCGCTCCGCCAAGACGAAGGTTCCAGCCAAACGGACCAGCACGACGCGTAAGCCCATGGGAGGCAAGACAAGATGATGAGACGGACCTTAGGCTTAGGGCTCGTCCTCCTCGCCGCGGCCATGCTGGCCGATGCGGCGTGGATGGGCAATGCCTACGCGGCCGAGGCAGGCGTGTCCGAAGGCGGGCACGACTTCCTCTCGCAGTTCTCCATTTTCGTACTCGCCGTATTCGTTGGCTACTACGTGGTGTGGAGCGTGACAGCCGCCCTGCATACGCCACTCATGTCGGTGACCAACGCTATCTCTTCGGTGATCGTGGTGGGCGCGTTGCTCGCTGTCGCCGTCGAAGGCGCCGGTGCGGTGAGCGACTCCGGCAATATGATCGCCAAGCTTCTCGGGCTCGCGGCATTGGTTCTCGCGAGCGTGAATATTTTCGGCGGCTTCCTCGTCACCCAACGCATGCTTGCCATGTACCGACGTAAGGATCGCTGAAATGAGTAGCGAAATCGCCACCTTTCTCTACCTTATCTCCGGCGTCCTCTTCATCCTGGCGCTGCGTGGGCTGTCCTCGCCCGAGACGTCGCGTCAGGGCAATTATCTCGGCATGGCGGGTATGGCCATTGCGGTGGTCACGACGCTTGCCGTGGCGGCCCCTGAGGCGTCGCTCACCTGGGCGATGATCGTCGGCGGCATCGCCGTTGGCGGTGGCATCGGTGCCGTGATCGCGCGCCGGATCCCCATGACGGCGATGCCTGAGCTTGTCGCCGCGTTCCATTCGCTGGTTGGCTTGGCTGCCGTGTTGGTGGCGGGTGCGGCCTATTACGCGCCTGAGGCCATCGGCATCGGTTCGCCGGGCGCGATCCGCATTTCTAGCTTGATCGAGATGTCGCTCGGTGCCGCCATTGGCGCCATCACCTTTACCGGCTCGATTATCGCGTTCGCGAAGTTGTCAGGCCGCATGTCGGGCGCGCCGATCATCCTGCCCGCGCGTCACCTCATCAATATTGGGCTTGCCGCCGCGCTTATCGTTTGCCTGGTGCTGTTCTGCCAGACGCAATGCGCGATCTATTTCTGGGCGATCGTGGGTCTGTCCTTCTTGCTCGGCATGCTCATCATCGTTCCCATCGGTGGCGCCGACATGCCGGTCGTCATCTCGATGCTGAACTCCTATTCGGGTTGGGCCGCTGCCGGTATCGGCTTCACGCTCGGCAACACGGCTTTGATCATTACCGGCGCGCTGGTCGGCTCGTCGGGCGCGATCCTGTCCTACATCATGTGTAAGAGCATGAACCGCTCCTTCATCAGCGTCATCCTTGGCGGCTTCGGCGGCGAGGTGGCGGGTCCTGCCGGTAGCGGCGAGCAGAAGCCAGTCAAGCTTGGCTCGGCGGAAGATGCCGCCTTCCTGATGAAGAACGCGGAGAAGGTCATCATCGTGCCGGGCTACGGCATGGCCGTGGCTCAAGCGCAGCACGCGCTCCGCGAATTGGCCGATAAGCTGAAAGAAGCGGGCGTCGAAGTGAAATACGCCATTCACCCGGTTGCCGGGCGTATGCCGGGCCACATGAATGTGCTCCTGGCGGAAGCGAACGTGCCGTATGACGAGGTGTTTGAGCTTGAGGACATCAACTCGGAGTTCCCGCAAGCCGACGTGGTTTATGTGATCGGCGCCAATGACGTGGTCAATCCAGCTGCCGAGGACGATCCGTCCTCGCCGATCTACGGCATGCCCGTGTTGCAGGTGTGGAAGGCGGGCACGGTGCTGTTCAATAAGCGGTCGCTGGCGTCCGGCTATGCCGGGATCGACAATCCCGTGTTCTACCGCGACAACACCATGATGGTGCTCGGCGACGCCAAGAAAATGACGGAAGAAATCGCCAAGGCGCTATAGATTTTTGGCTTGGTTAACCGTCTCAAAAATAACGAATAATCGCCAAGATCAGGCTCAGATCGGCCGATAGAGCTTTCGGCTGTTCGTGCCGTTCTGCCTGCCAAAGCACAATTTGAAGGGTCTTGTCTGTCCATGTTGAACCTCTTCATAGCGCTTGTAGGGATTTTCGCGCTGTTCTGCATCGTCGCGCGATTGCTGCATCGCTATTTCGTTTATGTGCCCGACCCGACGCGAGTCATGCCTAAGGATGCGGGTCTCTCTGGCGTCGAGGAGATCGTATTCAAGGCGGCCGACGGCACGCGGCTCATCGCCTGGTTCCGGCCGGCGCAACCAGGCAAGCCGACACTCCTCTATTTTACAGGCAATAGCGGCAACACCGCCGACCGCGCCGGCAAGATCAAGGCGATCACTTCGGATGGCTATGGTGTGTTCATGCTCAACTACCGGCGCTTTGGCGGCTCAGGCGGGCGCCCGACCGAGAAGCGGAATGCCGCGGACGCGGTCAGCGCCTACGACACTCTGCGCGGTCTCGGCGTTGTACCCGACGATGTCGTGATATATGGCGAGTCGCTCGGCTCGGCTGTTGCCACGCGGCTTTGCCCGCAACGTCAGCCCAAGGCTCTTGTGCTCGAGGCGCCCTTCACGTCGGTGGTTGATGTCGGTCGTTTGATGTGGCCGCTCCTGCCGCTCAAATTCATCATGGTGGATCAGTACCGCACGGTTGACCGCATCGATCAGGTCGACGTGCCATTGTTCATCGTCCACGGCGGTCGGGATGCGACCATCCCGGTCGACCACGCCCGCCGGGTGTTCCATGCGGCCAGCGAGCCGAAGACGCTCAGGGTCGTCTCGAAGGCGGGTCATAACGACCTGTTCGAGCAGGGGGCGTGGACTCAAGTGCGCGACTTTATCGCCAGCCTCACGCCGGAGCCCGTTGTGGTGCTGCCGGTGGCACGGGCCGGACAACCCGTCGAAGCCGTTGCGGCGGCCAACGCCGACAAGTAGGCCGGACGCAGAACCCGACGCGCAACAAAGCCGGGAACGAGTTCCCGGCTCAATCAGCTACATTCTAGAGAATGAGTGTTTAGCGGCGCGGCGTGCGGGGCTTGGCGGCAACGCCAGACTCGCGCAGGGCCTTCTTACGAGCGAGCTTGCGGGCGCGGCGGATAGCCTCGGCCTTCTCACGCGCACGCTTCTCCGAGGGCTTCTCGTAGAAGTTACGGAGCTTCATCTCGCGGAAGATGCCTTCGCGCTGCATCTTCTTCTTCAGAGCCCGGAGGGCCTGATCGACATTGTTATCGCGAACGACGACTTGCACGCGCCTTAGTCTCCGATTGGCCGATGATTTGGGATTGGAGCGGGGGCCAAAAAATGACCCTGGCTAAAACCAGCCAAGGTCCCGCATCCAGGTGGGTCGTGTACCAAACCGGGAGGCCCTTGTCCAGACCCGTCCTCTGATCAGTTTGGTGAGGGAACCCTCTCAGCATGAGGAATACAGGTCGCGGTTGTATCCATACCCAAACGTTGCCGCTGGAATTTCTGGCTTTCCGGGTAGGCGGCCTCCTTCGGGTTAGCTTGCGCCCATCTGTGCCAGGTGTTGTAGGCCCGAGCGTATTCCCCGCGCATCTCTTCCTCAGCGTTCAGACATTCGTCGAGGTCATTGAAGAGCAATCCCGTCTCTACTGGAAACGTGCCAAAGATGAGAACAAGAAGCATCCACTTCATTTTCTGCCTCCCGGGATTCACCGAGTTCTGTGCCCGTGCCGGCGTGACACGAGGAAGCATCCTAGCCTAATGGAGAACTAGCTCTTCGGGAAAAGCCGGGTCACATGGCCCATTTTGCGGCCGGGCCGGGCTTCGGACTTGCCGTAGAGATGGACGGTGGCGCCGGGGTCGGCGGCGAGCGCGGGCCATTGGTTCGCGTCGTCGCCGATGAGATTGGTCATCACCGCGTCGCTGTGGCGGTTTGTGGTGCCGAGCGGCCATCCGCAAATCGCCCGCACATGGTTCTCGAACTGGCTGACCTGGCAGGCATCAATGGTCCAGTGGCCCGAATTATGGACCCGTGGCGCGATTTCGTTGACGATCAGGCCGGGCGCTTCACCCTCCCGCTCGAACATCTCGACGCAGAGCACGCCCACATGCTGAAGCGCTTCGACGATGGCTCCGGCGATCCGCCGCGCCTCGAAAACGGTGCTGTCAGAAATGCGGGCCGGGGCGCGGCTGGTGGCCAGGATGCCGCTCTGATGCACGTTCTCCACCACGTCATAGAATTGCGCCTCGCCGTCTTGCCCGCGCACAGCGATCACCGAGACCTCGCGTTCGAACCGCACCACGCCTTCCAGAACCGACGGCACGCCCCCGATTGTCTCCCAGGCGCTCTCTGCTTCAGACTCAGTATGGACGAAAACCTGGCCTTTGCCGTCATAGCCAAAGCGCCGCGTTTTTAGGATCGCCGGCCCCCCCATGTCGGAAAGGGCCTGTCGGGGACTGTCCAAATCGTCGATGGCGGCATAAGGCGCGACCGGGATGCCAAGCTCGCTCACGAAGTCTTTTTCGACAAGCCTGTCTTGGGCTACGGCGAATGACTTAGGCGGCGGGAACACCGGCGCCGACCGGCCGGCGATCTCGAGTGTCTTGGCCGGGATGTTTTCGAATTCACAGGTGACAACACCCACGGCATCGGCGAAGGCGGCAAGTGCCCTGTCATCGTCATAGCGGCCTATGGCAGTCGCTGCGGCGACATCGGAGGCAGGCGGGTTCGCCTCGTCGGAATAGATATGGGTCTTGAGGCCGAGACGGCTGGCCGCGACGGCGAGCATGCGCCCAAGCTGGCCGCCACCGAGAACCCCGATCGTGCTGCCGGGCGGCAGGGGGGCCTTAAGCATCATCCTGGACAGCCTCGGCTACGGAAGCAGTTTGCGCCGCGCGCCAAGCGCGAAGCCTTGTGGCAAGGTCGGCATCGCTCAGCGCCAGGATACCGGCGGCAAGCAGGCCTGCATTGGTGGCGCCGGCCGTGCCGATGGCGAGCGTTCCGACGGGCACGCCGGCAGGCATCTGGGCGATGGACAAGAGACTGTCGAGGCCTTTCAGGGCACGGCTTTCCACGGGTACGCCAAGCACCGGTAGTTCCGTCATGGACGCTGCCATGCCGGGAAGATGCGCCGCGCCGCCGGCCCCGGCGATGATCACCTTGAGGCCACGGTCGCGCGCGGTCGATGCGTATTCGTAGAGGCGTTTGGGTGTGCGGTGGGCCGAGACGACGCGCGTCTCATAAGGCACGTTCAATGCGTCGAGGACGTCGGCCGTCGCTTTCAGCGTGGGCCAATCCGAGCGGCTGCCCATGATGATGCCGACGGCTGGTTTTGCATCGCTCATGGGATCGCTCATGGGAAGGGTTCGGGGCCAAGGACCCTTAAAGGCCCCTCGCGGAAAGCGCGGGATTATAGGGATGGGGCCTTGCTTGGCAAGGCAAGTCTTCACGGCAAGTCTGGTGCTATCGGCTTGCAGTTTGGGACGAATTCGGGTGCCCTGGGCCTTCACCGTCATTAGAGAAAGAGGGATTAGATGCCCCAACCGACCCTGGTACCACCGCGGAACTCCATGTTGATGCGGGCCTATCTCCTATTCGTCGCGGCCTTAATCGTGCCCATCGCACTGAGCTACGGCGTCGATCCGGTCGCCATGCTTCCTAAGATCCTCGACATAACCGTCACGGGAACCGACCAAATCCATATCTTCCGCGCCATGATGTTTCTCTATCTCGGCGCTGCCACATTCTGGCTCATCGCCGCGTTCAACCCGGCGTGGCAGCGCGCGGCGGTGATCTGGGCGATTATCTTTTCGCTGTCGCTCGCGGTCGGCCGCGCGGTCAGCTTCGCGATTGATGGCCGCGCCAGTCTGCTGCTCGACATTTATTTCATTTTGGAAGTTCTTGGCGGATTGCTCGGTCTGGCCGTGCTCGCTTACGAGGATCGAAAAACTAAGCAATAATGTCGGGGAGAAGCTGATCCTCGATACGGGAAATCTCGTCTCTCAGGGAGAGCTTTTTCTTCTTCAGGCGTTTGAGCTGCAGCGCGTCGGCGCGGCCAGACTCGTCCAACGCGTTGATGGCGCTGTCGAGGTCGCGATGCTCCTGCTTGAGCCTGGGCAACACCGCCCGAAGCTCGCGAATCTCGTCGCTCTCCATCGGGCGCCCCTGCTGCTTTGCCCTCCGTGGGACCGCTCAGAGTATCGCGACGAACATGGAGCGGCGCAAGGCCTTGGGCCCTGGAAGCTGGGGACTTCGACGACATCCCGGCGCAAGCAATTTTCCCGTGCAGTGATATTGCAACGGGGCGCCAGCATTAGACAAGTCGTCGCCGTTTTGACACACTGAGTCCCGGAGACAATTGACATAGGAGGTTCGGTATGGCGCTAGACGCACACCTCGTAGGTTTGTCTGAAAAGCACCGCGAATTAGATCGCAGGATCGACGAAGAGCAGGAGAGGCCGACGGCTGATCCCCTCAAGATCGCGGAATGGAAGCGTCAAAAACTACATCTGAAAGACGAAATGGAACGGCTTAGGGAAGAGCCTGGCCATTAGGCCATCGGGCCTCGTTCAGATGTAGGGTTTAGAGACTGAGATTGGGGCGCCTTGATCCCGCGTTTGGGCGCTAAGGGAAGGCTCTATGACCGCGAGGTTGAGGTTCTTCGGAGCCTCCCCGCGGCTATTGTTTTTGGGCCGCAGATTGTGGCCAAGCTTGACCCAAGTCAGGACGCCGCCGGTCGAAACCCCTATCATTGGCCGGAGATGAGATTCGAATGAAGGGAGACTGCGGCCATGCACGGCTGGGCACGGTGTGAGGCGTTGGCGGTGGCGATTGTCGTGTTGCTGGGAGCGGGCTTTTCGCTTCCTGCCATGGCGGCCGAGAAGGGCCTGGCCGACAAGGGCGAAGTGCTGGTGCGGGAGAACTGCTCGCGCTGCCACGCAATCGGACTTACGGGCGACAGTCCCAATTCGGCAGCGCCGCCCTTCCGCACGCTCTCCAGCAAATACCCGATCGAGAATCTCGCGGAGGCGCTGGCTGAAGGCATTGTCTCAGGACATCCGGACATGCCGATCTTCGTGTTCAGCCCTCACGCCGTCGATGCCATCGTCGCTTATCTTAAGTCGATCCAAGTGGACGCACCGGCCAACTAGCCACGAAGCGGTTAAACGTCGGCGGCGCCTTCCGGCCACATCAGCCAGTCGCGCGCGTCATCCACTTCGTCAGGCGCGAAATGTTCGGCCTCGCAGTGCATGAAGGGTGAGACGAGGCTCGACCACAGATGATGCGTGTCGGGACTGGCCACCACGGCGATGCGGCTGAAGTCTTGCAAGTGCCGCAGGCTGAACTTGACGTCGTGCCAGAGCGCGGCTGCATCCATGCCCTCGAAATCCTTGATCACCTCGAGCACGCGCACTTTGCCGTGGCGCTTTATGAAGGCCTCTAGCTTGTCTGCGACCCGATCGAATTCTTCCGTCAAGACGCGGCCGCTCAAGACGATCTCGACCGCTTGGGCGTTGTCGTGTTCGGTGTAGGAAAGCATGAGAAACTCAGATCATAGACGCGATTCGCCGGTCCTGCCGGCAGGTACATCCTAGCCGAGGAGAGGAGGGTGCGCCTAGCAGCGAGCCAAGCGCCATTTGCAGCGGATAGGACAGTCGCCATTAGTCCTTGCGTGGTACTAGCTTTTTCGCTCCGAAAGCCTGGCTTTTCCGGCCCGAATGGTGGAACCCTACAGTTCACAGTAAATTAAGCTTAACGAGGCCACAAAGCAGAGTTAAGGACACGCTGTTGCCGCCTTTTCCCCGCCAAGTCGCGAGGGAAAAAATGGGAGAACCGCGATAAAAAAGCTGATCTTTTCCCTCGTGGTCGTCTGCCTCATCGCGCTCGGCGCCGTGTGGACGGTCCTGGACCCGGCTTCCCCCGCTAAACCAGCGGCGGAAGAGCGGGCGGCGCGTCCGCTTGCCTATCAGCTAGCGCTTGCTGAGCGTGATGCCAAAGCCGGCGCAGACAAAAAAGACGACAGCGCGAAGAAGGCCGATATTCCTGCCTTCGAGACGGTGACGAGCCCATCGGAGCCCGAGGTCAGCTCGCAAGACGGCGCGGCTCCCTCCGCAGTTGTGGCCCTGCCTCCAGACGAGGACATGGACGCGCCTCAAGATATTGGATCGCTGCTGGATGAGCGAACGGATGCCCAAGGCGGCTTGCCCTGGTCGAACCAAGGCGCCGACCCATCACAAGACGATCCAACGCTAGGCAATTCATCGCAGAGTGATCCTTCACAAGATTTCGCGGCACTGCCGGGCGAGCCCGGGCAACAGCCCCAGGGCCAGCCGGGTGCTGAGCAATGGCGCGACAATGGCCGTCCGCCTTGGGTCTACGGTCCGCCTCCGCAGGGCAGGCAGTACGGACCTCCTCCTCAAGACGGACGTTACGGTCCGCCCCCGCAAGACGGGCGCTATGGACCGCCGCCGCAGGCTGGCCGATACGGCCCGCCGCCGGGGGATCCTTATGGTCCTCCAATGGGTCAAGCCGATCCTTACGGACCCCCTCCAGGTGCCATGCCGCAAGCCGGTCAGTATGGCGGCCAGGAGAGCACGGAGTGGGCGGATCAGAACACGGAAGAATGGGTAGAGGTCATCGTCTCGGGCGCAGGCATGCGGTCGACGGCGGCCGACGATGCCCCCATGCTGTTTGCGTTCCCCTATGGCCGCAATCTCAAAGTGGTGTCGCGCTTTGAGGGCTGGGTCGAAGTGACCGATCCGCAAAGTGCCGCGACCGGTTGGATGCAGGCGCATGCCCTTGCACCGTCTACTGGGAACCGGGGCCGCCCGGGCCAGGGCCAAGCCTATTACGACGATCAGCCCCAGCAGGGCCAGGGCGGCTGGTTGCGTCGCAATGCCGATGGCTTTGGCAGCATGATCAACCGGGCGCTCGGCGGCAACTAAGCGTCGCTGACTCCTGCTAGCGCCGCTTCCGTTTGGTCTTCGCTTTGGTCTTGGCTTTTTTACCAGCGCAGGCGATGCGGTGTGCTTCACGTGCCCATTCGGCAAGCTCGTCCGGCTCCTCCAAGAGTCGCGGCGGCACTTCCCAATAAGACATGGCGACCGGTGGCCTGCCCTTCGATGTATAGGTGAAGGGGCCCATGCCCTCGGCCTCAAACGCGCGGGCGGCCATCTCGTCGGCCTTGAGATAGAGCACGTCGTTTGCGAGCAGCGCGAACATCACGCCGTCGGCATAGATGCCGGCACCGCCAAACATGTTGCGGATACTCACCGGCGCAAAGCTGGCGAGCTGGTCCTTGATGAAGTCCTTGAAGCCTTCGGTCGGAGCCATGCCGGCGGATTAAGAGGAGGCCGGCTTGGGTGACGTCGCTTCGGAAACTTGCGCCTCGAAGGTCCCGATGTCCTTGGCCAGGAAGTAGTTGAGCATGGTGCGGATAGTGGCGATCACCGCGAGCTTCCAGATGTCATCCCAGGTGGGGGCGACGGCAGTGCGCAGGATGTCGGCGGCCAGCGCAAATTCCAGGGCCAGCAGAATCCACGTCGCGAATTTCAGCCAGATCTGGCGTCCGCGGATTTCGGTCGCCTGGCCGGTGAACACGGCGTTGAGGACGCCCCAAAGCGCCTGGCTACCACCGATGATTACGACGATGACGGCGCCGACCTCAATGACGAGCGCCACATAGGCGGCCAGGACGTTGAAGTGTTCTTCGAGTGGTATCGCGCCTCTCCCCGTCTGCCTCGATCGACAGACTACGCCGATTCGCCGGAATTGCCGGGTGGGAGAGGGGGCTAAAGTTCGCCGGTGAGGAACTGGCCGCGCCCGAGGCCGAAGGACCAATCCTCATCATCATTCTCGACGATCGACACCACCACGTCGGACGGGGCGATGTCGCAAGCCTTCTCGAGCTCCTCGCACAGCAGCCGGTAGAACGCCTCCTTCTGCTTCCGCTTACGTGGGCGCGATGTCACCTGGAGGAACACCACCTTGTCGGTGCGCGGAATGCTGAGCCCAGTGTCCTCGACGATCATCCGCGTTGGTTTGTGCTCATGCACGATCTGATAGCGGTCGCGTTCGGGAACCTCAAAGGCTGCCAACATGGCGCGGTGGGCCGCGTCGAGCAGGGCCTTCATCTCGGCGTCGGTGCGGCCTTCAATCAGGTCAAAGCGGAGTAGGGGCATGGGATGCCTTTAAGGCTAGCGCGGCGGGGCGTGGTCTAAACGTTCTTGGCGAGTTCGCGCAGCTTGAACTTCTGGATCTTGCCGGTGGAAGTTTTGGGCAGCTCTGTGAACACCACGTGGCGCGGACATTTGAAGCGGGCGAGCGTCTCTTTGCACCAGGCGATGATTTCCTCGGCGGTGACATCTGTGTCCGGCCGCAGCTCGACGAAGGCGCAAGGTGTCTCGCCCCATTTCGTGTCTTGCTTCGCCACCACGGCCGCGCCCGCAACGTCAGGGTGCCGGTATAACACATCCTCGATCTCAATGGAGGAGATGTTCTCGCCGCCCGAGATGATGATGTCTTTTGAGCGATCCTTCAGCTGGATATAGCCGTCGGGGTGCATGACACCGAGATCGCCGGAGCGGAACCAGCCACCGGCGAAGGCCTTGTTCGTCGCGTCAGGGTTTTTTAAATAGCCCTTCATCACGATATTACCACGGAACATGACCTCGCCGATGGTCTCGCCGTCGGCGGGCGTCTTTTCCATGGTGGCCGGGTTCATCACGGTCAGGTCCTCTAGCGCATGATAGCGCACGCCCTGACGGATCCTTTTGGCAAGCCGGGCCTCGGCTGGGAGTTCGTCCCAGGCGGCATGCCATTCGTTCAGCGTCGCCGGGCCGTAGGTCTCGGTCAGTCCGTAGAGATGGGTGAGCTCGAAGCCTGCCTCGTCCATCTCGGCCAGCACGGCGGTGGGTGGCGGGGCGGCTGCATGGTTGAAGGCCACGCGATGATCGAGACTACGCCTCTCATCGGCACTCGCATTGAGCAGGGCCGACATGACGAAGGGCGCGCCAGAGAGATGGGTCACCTTGTGATCGGCGATAGCGTCGTACATGGGCTTGGCTCGCACCGCGCGAAGACACACATGGGTGCCGGCGGCGAGTGACAGCGACCAGGGGAAGCACCAGCCATTGCAGTGGAACATCGGCAGCGTCCACAGATAGACGGGATGCTGGCCCATGCCGGTGGCGACGGTGTTGGCGTAACACATGAGTGCCGCGCCACGGTGGTGGTAGACGACGCCCTTGGGATTGCCGGTGGTGCCGCTCGTGTAGTTCAACGACAGTGCGTCCCACTCATCGGACGGCATTGCCCACCGAAATTCCGGATCGCCGCTGGCGACGAATGCCTCATAGTCGAGGTCGCCTAAGCGGGTCCCTTCGACGTCGCATTGGATGTCGCGATAATCGATCAGGAGCGGCCTCACCGTGGCTTGGCTGAGGGCGTCTTTGAGCACGACGCCGAACTCGGTATCGACGATCAGAACCTTAGTCTCGGCATGGTCGAGCATGAAGGCGATGGTGGCGGCGTCGAGGCGCGTATTGATGGAGTGCAGCACCGCGCCCACCATGGGCACGCCGTAATGGGCCTCAAGCATGGCAGGCGTGTTGGCGAGCATCACCGAGACGGTGTCGCCTTTGCCGATGCCGCGAGCTTGCAGCGCCGAGGCGAGCTGGCGCGAACGCGCGCAGAAGTCCCGGTAAGCGACCTTCTCGCTCCCGTGGATGATTGCGACATGGTCCGGGTGGACGCTCGCCGCGCGCTCAAGAAAGACGAGAGGCGTCAGCGGCTGATAATTCGCCGGAGTCCTGTCGAGGCCTGTGTCGAATGGGTGGACCATGCCCCGCCTTGAATTCTCTAGGTGCGTTTCTCGGGCGCACACTAGCCAAGGCGGCGGCCGTTAATCAATTCTTCTTCCCGTGCCGGGAGCCGATTTGTCGGCTCTTTCTGGGATAACAGACCTAGCGGTGCGTGTAGTAGGCGAGGATGGCGGCAAAGCCACCAAAGGTGACCAGCACCGCTACGAGATATAAAATTTCGAACTGGCTCATGACATCTCCCCCTTCTTTGAACGATCGAAGGGGCTAAGGCTCGCCCTCAGGCACTGGGGCGGCCTTGATCGAGGTGAAACCTATTGGTGTGTGGGGCAGCTCTAGCGCCAGCCGCGCTACTCCGTGGGAGTTTCCTCTGGAGAGGCTTCGCCTTCGGCCTCAGAGGTCTTGGCTTCCGGGGCCTCGCCCTGCTTCAGCTCTTTCAGCTTGGCGAAGACGGAATCGGCGTCGGGCGCATCTTCCACCACCTCCGGTGCGGCCATGGCCTCGCGGGCTTCCTGCGCCAGCGCCGAAGCCATTGGTGTCTCGGCTTCGGTCTCTGGCTTGTCCACGATGATGGTCTCCTCGGTGGGAAGTAGGGAACCGGCCTTAGCGGGGTCGCCGCCCGCCTTCTTGAGCTCGCGCTCAAGCCGCGCCGCCGCCTTCTTCACGGCGGCGTCGAGGTCGATTTGCGAGCAAAGACCAAGCGTTACCGGGTCCTGAGCCACAAGGTTCGGGGAGTTCCAATGGGTCCGGTCCCGAATGGCAAGGATAGTCGGCTTGGTGGTGCCGACCAGGCGCATGACCTGGGAGTCTTTGAGCTCGGGATGGCTGCGGAGAAGCCAAAGAATGGCGTTCGGCCGATCCTGGCGGCGCGACACCGGGGTATAGCGAGGGCCGCGCTTGGTCGTCACTTCCGGGATCTCGACCTTCGACTCCAATAGGTGCAGATGGTGCTTTGAGTCCTTCTCGGCCAAGGCGATCTCCTCGCGGGAGAGCTGGCCGGATGAGATCGGGTCCATGCCCTTAATGCCGTGGGCCACGTCGCCGTCGGCGATGCCCTTCACCTCAAGCACGTGCAGCACG
Organism: Methyloceanibacter sp.; assembly: GCA_018067145.1. Lineage (GTDB taxonomy): Bacteria > Pseudomonadota > Alphaproteobacteria > Rhizobiales > Methyloligellaceae > Methyloceanibacter. Next base: position 15,019 of record JAGPVD010000037.1, on the reverse strand, counting down.
CAGAATTCCGCGATCTGATCGAATGTGAGGGAGGTGTTGTCGACGAGCCAGACAGCGGTCGCCTTGGGCATCAGTGGTATGCGGGTCATGAGCGGTCTCAAACCTTAAAGGGGTAGCGGCGTCTCTCTCGCCCCTCCGGCGAAAGAACCAATCCGAACCAAATGAGGGGAATAGCCTCCTATATAGGGGCTGAAGCTCCCCTAAGCAATTGGTTCCAGGGGGGTCGTTTAGGCCGTCTTGAGGACAATTTTGCCGATATGGGCGGGGTCGTCGATGCGCTTATGGGCCTCGGCCGCCTCGGTGAGCTGAAAGGTCGAATCGATCACCGGCTTGAACTTGCCTTGTGTCACGAGCGGCCAGATGTGCTCCTCGATGGCCGTGGCCATGCGCGCCTTGGTGGCGGGAAGTTGAGCACGGAGCGTCGAGCCGGTGAGTGTGAGCCGCCGCATCATCAACCGCATCAGGTCGATCTCGACCTTGGAGGTCTTGAGGAAGGCGATCTGCACGATGTGGCCCTCGACCGCTGCCGCTTTCAGATTGCGCTCGATATAGTCGCCGCCCACCATGTCGAGAATGACGTCGGCACCGTGCTTTTCGGTTACCTCACGTACGACATCGACAAAGTCATTTTCGTGGTAGTTGATGGCGCGAACAGCGCCCAGTGCCTCGCAAGCCTTCACCTTGTCGGCGCTGCCGACTGTGGTGATGACCTTGGCGCCCAGAGCTGTGGCGAGTTGGATGGCGGTGGTGCCGATGCCGCTGGCGCCGCCATGAACCAAAAGCCATTCGCCAGGCTCAAGGCCACCGCGTTCGAATACATTGTGCCAGACGGTGAATATCGTCTCGGGCAGGGCCGCTGCTTGCACCGCGTCAAGCCCGATGGGCGCCATTAGGGTGGTGGCCTCGGGCGCCACGGCGAATTCGGCGTAGCCGCCGCCATTGACCAGCGCGCAGACGAAGTCGCCCTCTTTGAACCGCGTGACATTCTCGCCCACGGCGACGACGGCGCCAGCCACTTCGAGGCCGAGCAGATCGGAAGCCCCTTTCGGCGGCGGGTAGAGACCCTGGCGTTGAAGCACGTCTGGCCGGTTGATGCCGGCGGCTTCAACAACGATCAGCACCTCGTCGGGGCCGGGCAGCGGAACTGGCCGCTCGCCAGGCACCAGCACTTCTGGCCCACCGCTCTCTCGCGCTTCGATGACAGTCATGGTCTGTGGCAGCATCAGTCCCTCGTTCAGCGATAGAGTTCCCTTGATTGGCGACGACGTTAGAGAAGAGCGCCACACGATGCTAGGATGAGCTATGGATCTCGACGATCTGGAACCCAAAAAGGCCAAGAGCCATGTGCTTGGCGAAGACCTGAGCAAGCACTCGGTCGCCGAGCTTGGCGCGCTGATCGAGACCCTCAAGGCGGAGATCGCGCGGGTGGAGGAGGCACTTGCCGGCAAGCAATCCTCCAAAAGTGCCGCGGACGCCGCGTTTAAGCGCTGAAAACCTCCGCACACGCTTCATTTAGGTAAATCGGGGCTTAGCGTTAACTCGCCATTAGGAGTTCGCCGGTAAGGTTTGGTTATCCAGTCCTCTGGATCTGAGTGGCTTGTTCCACTCTGTTTGACGCCTCCCTGTTAACTTCCTGAGCCGCCCTATGGGCGGCTCTTTTTTTGGCCAATGTCCGGGCGCTTAACCTTCGTTACGTGTAGGCGACGACAGACCGTCAGCATGGCATATTATGCCCCCGCACTTGGGGACTGTAACGGGAGTGGGTAATGGCGGGGACGTCCAATAATAACGAGCTTGAAAGCGTAACGGTTTCGTTCGGCGCGAAGTTTGCGCGTTCGGACCAATTCAAAGCCGTGTTCCGTGAGGGCATGGCGCTGGTCGAGGCGGCGGCAAGCTATCTCGATGGCGATGGCCGCAAAGAGGCGCGCAAGCTGCGTCCGCCCCATTCGCTCGCTTATGCCACCGAAAGCATGCGGCTCACCACGCGGCTGATGCAGCTCGCCTCATGGCTCTTGATCCGGCGCGCGGTCAGCGAAGGGGAGCTAACGCCCGAGCAGGCTGTCGAGGAACAGCGGAAAATCAAACTTCCGGCGACGGGGAGTGACCAGCCAGGCCAGGATGTGGACTCATTGCCTGAGCGGTTGCGAAATCTCATCGAGCAGAGCGTCAAGCTTCAGGAGCGCGTGATCCGTCTGGATCAAATGCTGGATTTCAATCAGCCGGCGGCAAGCGAGAGCGATCACCCGCTGAGCGCGCAATTGTCGCGCTTGCGGGAAGCATTTGGCTCCGAAGCCAAATAAACCAGCCTATTTGATGAAGCCTTCGTATTTCTGCTTGAAGCGGCTGAGGCGTCCACCGCGGTCGATCAGATGCTGACTGCCACCGGTCCAGGCCGGGTGGGTCTTGGGATCGATGTCGAGCTTCAGCGTGTCACCTTCCGCCCCATAGGTCGAATACGTGACAAACTCGGTGCCGTCGGTCATCACCACGTTGATGCGGTGGTATTCCGGATGGATATCGTTCTTCATGCCGTTAGCCTTGCAAATCCGCAGGTTTTGTTGATCGGAGCCTATAGAGGAACTTGGCGCCTCGCACAAGACTGCGCCGGAAAGGCGCGGCATCAAGTCCTTTGCGCTACAGGCTCTGGCCCTTAAGGTCGGCCAAACTGAAAGTATAGCTGGGCATATCTTGTGCAACTCGTAACCCCTAAGTCCGACGGCCAGGACGAACAGGATCCTGATCTCAAGGATTCTTCAGAAGAAAAGGCGAAGCGTGTCTCGCTTAGGCCTCTGCTCGGACTGAAGCCGTATCTTTTCCGCCATAAGGCGATGCTGGTGGCGGCGCTCCTGGCGCTGCTCGCGTCGGCGGGCGCCACTCTGGCTGTCCCCCTGGCGGTCAGGCGCATGATCGATCTCGGCTTCTCCGGGATCGAGCCAGATTTGATCGATACCTATTTCGGCACGCTGATCGGCGTTGGCGTGGTCCTCGCAGTCGCGAGCGCGGCGCGGTTTTATTGCGTGAATTGGCTCGGCGAGCGCGTGGTCGCTGACATTCGCAGCGACGTGTTCAAGCATCTGACCGGCTTGAGCCCGGCGTTCTACGAGGTGTCGCATTCCGGCGAGGTGATGTCGCGGCTCACCGCCGACACGACGCAGGTGAAGGCGGCCGCCAGCACCGCGATTTCGCAGGCCATCCGCAACACGCTGCTGCTTGTCGGTGGCGCCATCATGATGGTGGTGACCAGCACCAAGCTGTCGCTCGCCGTGCTCATCGCTATTCCATTCATTGTTCTGCCAATCGTCGCTTATGGGCGTTCGGTGCGGGCACTGTCCCGCCAGGCTCAAGACACGCTCGCCCATGCCTCGGCTTATGCGAGCGAGAGCCTTGCCCAGGTGAGGGTGCTGCAGGCGTTCACCCATGAGGACGTGACAGCGGCGCGGTTTGCCAAAGCGGTGGACCGGTCGTTCGATGCCGCAAAGGCGCGGGCGAAAGCGCGCGCCGGTCTGACCGCGATTGCAATCTTCCTGGTCTTTGTCAGCGTTGTCGGGGTCTTGTGGTTCGGCGCCCAGGATGTGTTGTCCGGCACCATGACTGGCGGAACGCTCGGTCAGTTCGTGCTCTATGCGGTGCTGGCTGCGGCTGCGGTCGGCAGCCTCAGCGAAGTCTGGGGCGAGGTGGCGCAAGCCACGGGCGCGGCCGAACGGCTCGGCGAGTTGCTTCGCGTCCAGTCTGAGATCAAGTCGCCGGCGCACCCGAAGGCGCTGCCCGAGCCGCCGCGCGGGGAAATCGCGTTCCGCGACGTCTCCTTCACCTATCCCTTGCGACCCGAAACGCGCGCGCTAGACGATGTCAGTTTCAAAGTGAAGCCTGGCGAGCGCATCGCGCTCGTGGGACCCTCCGGCGCGGGCAAGACCACGATCTTCGCACTTCTGCTGCGCTTCTACGACGCCAGTTCAGGCCGGGTCGAGATTGATGGCGTTCCCGTCAACGAGGCCGATCTCAACGCACTTCGATCGCGCTTCGCCGTGGTGCCGCAAGAGACGGCGCTGTTCGCCGATACCATTGCCGCCAACATCGCCTATGGCGCGGAGGGTGCCAGCCGGGACGAAATCGTGGAGGCAGCGAAAGCGGCCTTCGCCAATGATTTCATCGAAGAACTGCCGCAAGGCTACGACACGGTGCTCGGGGAGGGCGGCGTGACGCTCTCGGCGGGCCAGCGTCAGCGCATCGCCATTGCGCGTGCCGTGTTGCGCGAGGCGCCCATCCTGTTGCTCGATGAAGCCACCAGCGCGCTCGACGCCAATAGCGAGACCTTGGTGCAACGGGCGCTGGACAAGGTGATGGACGGACGCACGACGCTTGTCATTGCCCACCGCCTATCGACGGTCGTCGGCGCCGACCGCATCTTAGTGTTCGATCATGGGCGTTTGGTGGAAGAGGGGACGCATCAGACGCTTCTGCGCAAAGGCGGCGTCTATGCCCATCTCGCCGAGCTGCAATTCGCCCCCGACGCCGCAGAATAAGCGGCTACCGCTCTGTGATCTTCAGCTCGATGCGGCGGTTCTTGGCCAGCGCCTGATCGCTGTCCCCGCTGCCGATGGGTTGGAATTCACCAAAGCCTGCCGCCACCAGATGCTCAGGTGAAATGCCCTGGTCCATGAGGTAGCGCACCACGGAGATGGCGCGCGCGCTCGATAGCTCCCAGTTTGAGGGAAACTCCGCTGAGTTGATCGGCGTGATGTCGGTGTGGCCGTCGACCCGCATCACCCAAGCGAGGTCGGGCGGGATGTTACCTTCGATTTCTTTCAGTGCCGTGCTGAGCTTGTTGAGCTGGGTCGCGGCCGCAGGCTTGAGCTCGGCCGAACCAGGATCGAACAGGACGTCAGAGGGGAACACGAAACGGTCGCCGACGATCTCGAAGTCCTCGCGGCTGCCGAGCGCCTCCCTGAGCTTGCCAAAGAAGTCAGAGCGGTAGCGGGCAAGCTGCTGGACTTTTAGGGCGAGCGCCACATTCAGCCGTTGGCCAAGATTGGCGATTTTCGTCTGGCTCTCCTGGTCCTTGGCCTCGGAGGCTTCGAGCGCCTCGTTCAGGACGGCGAGTTGGAGCCGCAAAGCGGCAAGCTGCTGGTTTAGGAGCTCCACCTTGGCCAAAGCGTCATTGGTGATATTCCGCTGATCCTTGAGCTTGGTGCCTAGTATCTCGATGCGGCCCTTTGCGTTCTCGGTCAGGCCACTGGCGTCGCCGAGAAGGCCGGTGAGCCGCTGGTTCTCCTTGTCCTTGTCGAACAGCGTGGCTTGCAGCGCGGCAAGGTTGTCCTCGGCGGAGTCTTTCTGCGAGCGCTCCAACGCCAAAAGCTCGGTCAGCTCGGAAAGTTGGCGATTCAAGCGCGACAGCATGGTGTCCTTGCCGCTCGAAGCCTGGGTAATGATGTAGTTGGTCACCATGAACATCGACATGAGGAAGATCACCACCAACAACAGGGTGGAGAGCATGTCGACGAAGCCAGGCCAATAATTGGTCGAGTATTGCTGGCGTCGTCCGCGTGCCAGAGCCATGGCTATTTCCGCCCGCCGGGGGTCTTGCCAGTGATCTTGCGGAGCACGGCGGCGAGTTCATGCTGCTGCTGGGATTGCTCGTCGGCCCATTCGCGCACGACCTTCTGTTCCGCGCGCATCTGCCGGATTAGCTTGTCGACGCCTTGGGCAAGGTTCTTCACAGCGTCGCCGGTCGTGTCGTTCAAAATTCGCGTTTCGACTTTCTCGTTTAGGTCTGAGAGCGAACGCTGCATATCGACCATGGCGAAGCGGAGCTGCGGCGGAATGGTGTTGGTGCCGTCGTCCGCCGATTGGAGTTCGGTGATATTGGAGAGCCAATCCTCGAGTTCATTGTAGAAGCGGCTTTGCGCGTGGCCTGCTTGCAGATCGAGAAAGCCAAGGATCAGCGAGCCGGCGAGGCCGAATAGGGAGCTGGAGAAGGCGATGCCCATGCCGCCGAGGGGGCCGGCCAGCCCCTCCTTCAACTGATCGAACAGCAACACGTTCTCGCCGCCCGTGGTGTCGAGCGCGCTGATCGTGTTGCCGACGGAGCTGACTGTTTCCAGCAAACCCCAGAACGTGCCGAGCAGGCCGAGAAAGACGAGGAGGCCGACCAAGTAGCGGGTCGTCTCGCGTTGTTCATCTAAGCGTGACGCAACCGAGTCGAGCAGGGTTCGCGATGAGCCCGTCGCGAGCGACAGATGACCGGTGCGGTCACGCAGCATGGTGGCCATGGGCGCCAGCAGCACGGGCTGCTTGTCGACCTTGAGGCCTGGATCGGCGATGCGGAAATTATTGACCCAGTGAATTTCGGGGTAGAGCCGCAGCACTTGGCGGAAGGCATAGACGATGCCGACCAACAGCACGCCGAGGATCAGTCCGTTCAGCCCTGGATTGGCCATGAAACTTCGCCTGAGCTGCGCAGTCTGGCCATCGAGGATGACGGCGAGCAATGCCGCGAGAACCAGGAACAACGCCATCCGCCAGAGAAAGACCTGCGGACGCGTGAGCTTCGTCTTGTACTGCTTGGGTGCCATCTGATGCCGTTGTCGAGTCGGGCGAATTTGCGCAGAGACTAGCCGATTAGTTTGACGGGCAAAACGGCAACCTCAGGGCGAATAACTGCAAAATTGCGCTGCTGGTTCCCCGCGAGGGTCCGGCGGGAGGCTTCAGTGCCAGCCTAGTTGGCCGATGCCGCCTTGGCTTCAGGCGTTGCGTTGGCGCCGGCAGCCTTCAGCAGTTTCAACAGCTTGGCGTGAATGGTCTCGTTGCCGGCGACGATGGTGCCCTCTTCCAAGATTCGGTCCTTGCCGTTGGCATCAGACATATAGCCACCGGCTTCGCGTAAAATGACCATGCCGGCGGCGATATCCCAAGGGCGCAAATCCCGCTCCCAGAAGCCATCGAAACGGCCCGCCGCGGTCCAGGCGAGGTCGAGCGCGGCGGAGCCCGTGCGCCTGATGCCGGCGGATGCCGCCATGATGGCGCGCAGTTCTTTCAGGAATAGGTCGTGCCCCGGACGCCCGGCATGGGGGACACCGGTACAGATGACCGATGCCGCAAGTTCGGAACGCGCCGCCACGCGAAGGCGGCGGCGATCGTTGATAAAGGCGCCTTTGCCTTTCTCGGCGGTGAAGGTCTCATCGGTGGCAGGATTATAGATCAGGCCTGCGACCAGCTCGCCTTCACGCTCAAGCGCGATGGAAATCGAGAAGATGGGAATGGAGTGCAGAAAATTCGTGGTACCGTCGAGAGGGTCGACGATCCAACGATGGGTTGGGTCGTCACCTTTGATCTCGCCGCGCTCCTCCATCAGGAAGCTGTAGCCCGGGCGCGCACGGGAAAGCTCGGCATGAATGATCTCTTCGGCGCGGTGATCGGCGGCGCTGACAAAATTTGCCGGACCCTTGAGCGAGACCTGAAGCTGCTCGACCTCGCCGAAATCGCGCGCGAGGCTGCGGCCGGCTTTGCGGGCGGCGGTAAGCATAACGTTGATCAGCGCGGATGAGGGCATGGATGTCTTCTAATTTCTTGGCGTGACGTTGGTGCGTTAGTCGCCGCGTCTCAGGTAGGTGAGCTCGTTGGTGTCGACCACAATGCGCTCGCCCGCTTCGACAAACGGCGGGACCATGACGCGCACGCCATTCTCAAGCTTCGCTGGTTTATAGGAGGAGGCCGCCGTCTGCCCCTTCACCACGGGATCGGCTTCGACCACTTCGAGCGTAACTTGGTCGGGAATTTTCAAGCCGATCGGCTTTTCTTCATAGCTCTCAACCGTCACCTGCATGCCGTCTTGCAGGAAGGCCGCACGATCTCCCAAGAAGTCAGTCGGGATCTGGATCTGGTCGTAGGTCTCCGTATCCATGAAGGTGAGCATGTCGTCTTCGGCGAAGAGGAATTGGTAGTCCTTCTGCTCGAGCCGCACGCGCTCTACGGTCTCCGAGGAGCGAAAGCGCTCGTTGAGCTTGCTGCCGTTGAGGGCATTCTTCAGCTCAACCTGGGCGTAGGCGGGTCCCTTGCCGGGCTTCACGTGCTGGGTCTTCACCGCGATCCACAAGGCGTCCTTGTGCTCGATGACGTTGCCAGGCCTGATCTCGTTGCCGTTGATCTTCATGGAATCCCTTTAAGGGTAAAATGGCAGAGTGGCTGCCTTTAAGAACTGGGGCCCCGGCAGTGTCAAGGGCGCGACAGCAAGGCTTGCCAGGACGAGGCAGCTACTCGGTGAGGCGCCCTGAGCTCCAGCCGTCGACCGCCCTCTCCGCCGCCACGCGCTGTTCCTTGGTGAGCTTGGAAAGCATGATGTCGAGGGAGAAGTCGCTCACGCCGGCTTGGCGGGCGAGGAGGTGCCATTTAGCGGCCTGGGTCGGGTTGGCCTCGAACACCACGCCATTGGCATAGAGGCGCGCGAGCCGGTTCTGCGCCACGGGGTTGCCTTGCTCAGCCGCCAGAAGGAACAGCTGGGCCGCACGTTTCTGATCCGCTTCCAAGCCTGCGCCTTTGAACAGCATCACAGCATATTCGACACGCGCGGCTGACAATCCGGCGTCCGCCGCCTTGCCGGTCCATTCCGCTGCCTTGGCTTTATCAATGGGAACACCCCGGCCAAAAAGATAGAAGGCGCCGAGGTCGTATTGGGCTTGCGCGTTGCCTTGGGCCGCCGCCTTCATCATCCACTCGGCGGCCTTCGCGTCATCCATGGGACGGCCTCTGCCATGTAAATAGATGAGGGCAAGATTATATTGTGCCGCCGCGTTGCCGGCGTCCGCCGCATGCTCGAACAGATTGCTGGCGATGCGGAGATCCTTCCTCACACCGCGGCCTTCGGCGACCAAGATCCCAAGGGAGAATTGGGAATTGGGATCGCCGAGATCGGCGCCCTGGGCGTAGGCGTCCGCCGCCATGGCGTAGTTTTGGGCTACGCCATGGCCTCCAGAATAGATCTCGCCCATGAGCGTGAAGGCTTCCTTGGAGCCTGCTTCCCCCTCCTTTTTCGCAAGCTCAAGGGCGGTGAGGTATTTCCCCGCGAAATAGGCGGCATAGGACGGGCTCTCTGTTGCGTGCGCCGATGAGGCCCCAAGCGCCAGCACACAGAAGGCGGTCAAGCTCCATCGCCACATGACGGCGTGTGTTGTGGACCGCGTCCTCATGCGGCGCTCCTGGCGCGGCGCATGGCGTCATCGATATTGGTGAAGATAGAGGCTGCGGGGTCGTCCGGCCAAATCGTCCTCGAAGGCGCAACAAAATCGGCGCCTAGCTCGGCAAGCCGTCCGGCCTGTTTCGGATCGTCGATGTTCCAGGCAACGCAAGGGACTACGAAAATCTCTGACCACCAAGCCATGATCTCCGCGCACTGGTTGTTCGCGTCGAGGTCGCCGACTTGCTCCGGGCCAAAGGCCACGTAGTTGGCGCCCATCTCGGCAAGGCGCATGGCCTCATGACGGTCGAAGCCACAGCCCACGCCAATATTCGCGCTTTCGCCGAGCAGCTCGCGGGCGTTTCCATAAAGCTCGGCATCGGCCGCGATATGGACGCCGTCGGCGCCGAGGCTCTCGGCCAATGCGATATCGTTTTCAATGAGACAGGCCACGCCGGCTCCCTGGACAAGGTCGATGATGCGATCGGCGAGGGTTTCGTCGATTGGACGACCGTCATCGCAAAGCAAAACACAGGCCGCCGAGCTGTTCGCCAGGGCTTGGCCGAGTTGAGCTTCGAGCTTCGCTGTGAGCGGCGCCGGGGCTTGTAAATAAAGTCGGCACCTAGGTTTGGCGTCAGCCATGATCAGGGGGTTCCCACGGCGTCTTCGCTGTGACCGGAGATTAACAGGCGTCCGTCTCAAATCACACGCCTCGCGGCGCTGTCAATCTTCCGCGTGTTTTCTGAGAAGAGGGTTGTCGAGAGGCCGATGAAGACCCAACATAGTGTTACCAGAGTGTCGACAGGCTGCCGGTTCATACGACCAGCCCGCAACCTGGGGATGAATTGGCGGCGCCTGAACGGGGAGGGGCGAACGCGATGGGTGAACCAAAGGCTTTGCAGCAGGCAACGAGGCGGCTCGATTCGGCCGTTGATGAGCTTGAAGGTCGCTTGCAGCAGGTTTTTTACGATGGAGACAGCGACGCCTCCGCCGGGGTTCTGAAGGAGCAAGTACGTTTTTTGACCGACGAGCGCGATCAGCTTCTCGTCGATTTGGAGGCCGAGCGCAGCCGTGTCAGGCGCCTCAAGGCGGCCAACGATGAGGTTTCCGGCCGGCTTGAGGCCATGACCGGGACTCTCAAAGACATGATGCCGGTGCCCGGCTAGGGCGTTCAAGCGAGGAGTTGTCATGGGACAGGTCAGTGTCACTCTGAACGGGCGCGCCTACCGGCTGGAATGCGGTGAGGGCGACGAGCCCCATCTCATTGAATTGGCTGAATATCTTGGGTCCCATGTGGACACGATGCGGCAGAAATTCGGCCAAGTAGGCGACGATCGGCTGATTTTGATGGCGTCTCTGGTGCTCGCCGACGAGTTGTGGGACCTGCGCCGCCAGCTTCAGGAATCGAAGGCCGCTTTTGCCGAGGCCAATCGCGACAAGACCGCTGCCGACCAGACGGTGAAGACCATGCAAGCGGAGCTTGCCGCCCGCGTGGGCGCCGTCGCCGATCGGCTCGACCTGCTCAATACGCGGTTCGTGCAGGATGGCCCGTCGGGCGATGCGGGCTAACCGCGCGATGCGGCTAACCGCCGCTAGTCGTTCTGATAGTCTTATTTCGGTATAGTCCGCCTTAGGCGGGCTGCGAGGTGCGTTAGGAGCTATTATTCCCGGGCCCTATAAGATTCTACGGGAGCTGACCCTGGCGGGGACCGTGGTTTTCGTCAATCGGCGCCCACCTACTTTGTGTAGGGAAACCGGAATCTTCGCTCCGACGGCCATCGCGGCTCTGCCACTAGCGACCCGCGCCGCTATTCTGTATTGACCCAGAATGATGAATTTTCGGCAGCGGCTCAACGGTAAGCCATGCGCATTTTGTTCCTAGGCGACGTGGTGGGCCGATCGGGTCGCGTGGGCGTGCTCGAGACCTTGCCAAAATTGCGTGAACGCTATCGCGCCGACTTCGTTGTCGTGAACGGCGAGAACTCGGCCGGCGGCTTCGGCATCTCCGAGGCAATCTTAAACGAGCTGCTCGATGCGGGTGCCGACGTGGTCACCACGGGCAATCACATCTGGGATCAGCGCGAGGCGCTGGTCTTCATCGAGCGCCATGACCGCTTGCTGCGCCCCATCAACTACCCGCCGGGCACGCCTGGCAAAGGTGCTGGACTATTCAAGGCGGCGAATGGCGCCGACGTTCTGGTGATCAATGCGCAAGGCCGTGTGTTCATGCCCGACCTTGACGATCCGTTTTCTGCGATCGAGCGCGAACTTTCAGCCTGCAGGCTGAAATCGGGAGCCGACGCGATTCTGATCGACTTCCATGCCGAGGCGACCTCGGAGAAGCAGGCCCTGGGGCATTTCGTCGACGGGCGCGCCAGCGTGGTAATTGGCACCCATACTCATGTACCGACAGCCGACGATCAGGTTCTGAACGGCGGCACCGCCTATGTCAGCGATGCTGGCATGTGTGGCGATTTCGATTCCGTTCTTGGCATGGACAAGGAGGAGCCGATCAGCCGCTTCCTCACCAAGATCAACTCGCGGCGCTTCGTCCCGTCGCGCGGCGAGGCGACAGTCTGCGGCCTCGGCATCGAAGTTGACGACGCGACGGGGCTCTCCCGTGCCATCGCGCCGGTCAGGCTTGGCGGGCGGCTGTCGCAAACAGAGCCGGCATTTTGGCTGGACGAGAGTTAAGCCGAGCGGAGGCTGGGGCTCGGTTCGTTAGCGTTCGACGCATAGGTTCGAAGCTGTTCCGCGCGCAAGAAGTCGTCTCAGGCAGATGAGCGCTTCGTCGAGATCGGCGAGGGCCTGTTCCGCGTCGTAGCTCTCGTCGTGGAGTGCGACCCGGGCGCTTGCGACATGGTCGGCGGCCTCGGTGCAGAGCTGCGGGAGGCTCGATGCCGGCGTTGCTTCGTTCTGCGCCGCGCTGACGGCGGCTCTCTGGTTCGGCCTCATGGCGCCCATTCCCTCTTAGATAGAGCGTCCCATTCCGGCGCTCCAAACCCTTGATTATTGGGCTATTAGGGCCAAGCCTTTGCTAAGTGGGGCGCGAGGCGTGCCGCGATCACCGCCCCGGCCTTGATCGCGAGGCCATGAACCAATAGGGATCAGGCCATGGCAGGCCATTCGAAATTCAAGAACATCCAGTTCCGGAAGGGCGCGCAGGATAAGAAGCGCGCCAAGCTCTTCTCTAAGCTCGGGCGGGAGATCACCGCGTCGGCGAAATTGGGGCTGCCCGACCCGGCCATGAACGCTCGGCTCCGGACGGCGGTCGCTGCGGCGCGCGTCCAGAACATGCCCAAGGACAATATCGAGCGGGCCATTAAGAAGAGCCAGGACGCAGACGGCGCCAATTACGACGAGGTCCGCTATGAGGGTTTCGCCGCCGGAGGCGTCGGCGTCATTGTTGAGGCATTGACCGATAACCGTAACCGCACGGCCAGTGAGGTGCGCTCCATCTTTGCCAAGTTCGGCGGCAATCTGGGTGAGACCGGTGCGGTGTCGTTCAATTTCGACAGGCTCGGCGCTATCGAATTCGACGCTGACAAGGCCACCGCCGACGAAATGCTGGAAGCGGCCATCGAGGCCGGCGGCGATGACGTCGAGTCGACTGATGAGGGTCACACCATTTTCTGTAACCCGGATGAACTGCATCAGGTGGCCAAGGCATTCGAGGACCAATTTGGCGAGCCGCGCGCCATGCAGATACTGTGGCGCCCAAAGAACGAGGTGCCGATCGACGAAGAGGTTGGTGAAAAGCTGCTGCGTATGATCGATGCGCTCGAAGAGTCAGAAGACGTGCAGCAGGTCTATGCCAATTTCGATGTGGCCGAGGATGTGCTACAAAAGCTGACCGCCGCCTGAGCCAGGGGCTCTTTCATGACATCGCCGCAACCGACGGACAGTGGCAAATACAAGCATCTGCGGGAGCAGTCGGCGCTGCCGAGCAAAGGCGGCCTGACGCGGATCGGCGGCGCGCTGCGGAACACGATTGCCGGTTTTCGCGAAGGCTTGAGCACCGAAGCGGCTATCAAGCAAGAGGCGGCGCTTCTGATTGTCGCCCTGCCTGTGGCGTATTTTATCGCGACGGATGTGTGGGCCTGGGTCGCGCTCGTGGGAAGTTTGATACTCTTGCTGGGCGTCGAGCTCCTCAACACCGCCGTCGAGCGGCTGTGCAATCATCTGCATCCCGAAAAGCACGAGGCCATCAAGGTGACCAAGGACCTCGCCTCGGCCGGTGTGTTCTGCGCCATCGCGATCGCGGGGCTGATTTGGATCACCGCGCTCGTCACGCGATTTTGGGTGTGACGCGTTTGGCGCTCGCACCGAGGCCACGACACTGAGGTCAAGACCATGACTGCTACGCATTGGCAGCTCCGGGACCAGGAGAAAATCTTCAAGGGCAACGAAACGCTGCTCGGGCAAAACCATTTATTGGTGGCCACCACGCGCGTGCGCAACGAGGCGCTGATCCTGCCTGACACGCTCGACTATCTCTCCGGTCATGTGGACGCGATCATTGCCTATGACGATGCGAGCACCGACGAGACAGTTGAGATCTTGCGCAGCCATCCTAAGGTCGCGCTGATCGTTGCCAATCAGTCATGGGAGCAGGACATCGCTGCACGCAGAGCGGCGGAGGCGCGGCATCGCGGATTGTTGCTCGATATGGCGCGGGCCGAACTGCCCCATGAGTGGATGTTTTGTGTCGACCCCGATGAGCGCGTGACCGGCGATATGCGCGGGTTTGTGCAAGGACTCGGTTCGGATGCGTGTGACGCCGTACGTGTTCGCCTATTCGACGCCTATATGACGCCTGAGGATCAGGAGGCTTACACGCCCGATCGTCCGCTGCTCGACTTCCGTCGTTTCTACGGGCCAGAGCAGCGGGACATTCTGATGTTGTGGCGCAATCGTCCAGGCATCGGTTTTTCCGAAGGCGGCGGACGCACGCCGCGCGGCATGAGTTCCGTCAAGACCGCGCTGCACTGTCAGCATTACGGCAAGTCGCTGTCGGTCTCCCATTGGGAGGAGACATGCGACTATTATATCCGCCACTTCCCGTATGAGACTTACGGGAAAAAATGGACCGAGCGTAAGGGCCAAGCGATCCACACGATGTCGGATTTTCAGCGGCCGCTGCACGAATGGGGCGAGACGCTGTTTGCCAACGCCGTGCCCATGTGAACATTGCCAATGTGATCTGCGGTGAAACGAAAAAAGGCGGGAGTGTTAGCTCCCGCCTTTCGTTTGTCTAACCCGCGAAAAACGATGGCTAGGGTCTAGAGAGTATCCTCGCCGTCATCGTCATCCGAGGCGTCGGGCTTTGCGGCCGGCGTGGCGTCAGGTGCGGGCTTGCCATGGTGGCCTTTGCCATGCTTGCCGTGGCGCCCACCATGGTGCTTCGCCATCTTTGTGCGGAAGCGAGTCTCGATCACTTTGACCTTGTCGAGCTGCTCTGGCGTCAACGTCTCACGAAGCTTGGTAACCGCTTGCTTCAATTCCTCCGCGCTCTTGGCACGGGCAATGGTTGCGTCAGCGACGTGGTCGGCAAGGGAGAAGGGCTCAGCGTTGTCGCCAGGCGGCATCGCACCCGGACCCATCGGACCCATGGGCGGCCTCATGGTAGCCTGCAGTGCATCGGTGAAATCGCGCCACGCATCGATCTGATTTGCGCGAATACCGATTTCCGTCTCCATGACGGCTAGCTTCTCGGCGAGCCGATCAGGGCCATGTCCACCACGCTCACCATGTTTGCCGCCATGGCCACCACGCTCACCATGTTTGCCGCCATGGCGGCCGCGCTTGCACATACGCTTGCCGCCGTGGTGGCCGCTCTTTGCACCGTCG
>JAGPVD010000018.1 GCA_018067145.1 Methyloceanibacter sp. | reverse complement strand
CATGATCAGCGGGATGCTGACGGCCAGACCGAACATCAGAAGCGCATAATTGCCGTGCGCAGCCATAGCGATCGCGATCACATTGTCGAGGCTCATGACCGCGTCGGCGATAACAATGATCCGCACTGCATGCCAAAGATTGGCGACAGGTTTGATATTCTCGTCATCGCTTTCCTCTTCACCGGCGAGGAGTTTAATAGCGATCCAGATCAGCAGCACACCGCCGATCAGTTTCAAATAGGGCATGGTCATGAGCGTCGTCACCATGCCGGTGAAGACGATGCGCAGGCCGATGGCCACTAGGGTGCCAACGGCAATACCCCAGACGCGCTGGTTGGGCGGAAGCTGTCGGCAAGCAAGAGCGATGACGACCGCGTTGTCGCCAGACAACAAGAGATCGATCCAGATGATCTGAAATACGGCAACCCAAAAACCTGGATCGTCGACACTCATGCTGCTGCTCGCCCCCGCTGAATTTATGGAAGAATCCGGCTGACCCCCTCAGACCCCGCCGAAGCTCTTACCCTTTGTCGCGAAAAACGGCAAAGGTCTGATGATATATATGGTTCCCGCAGCGAGTTTTAAGGAGGGGGAGGAGGCTTTGTTTCCACGCAGAGCGAGTTTCCACCGAGGACAACAAGCCAGGGATCGCTTAAGCTTCGCATCGTCAAACGAACGATTCGGGCCCGCGTGCCCTTTCAACAGAAGGAAGCTTGCCAGCCATGGATCCAGTTCTGCTGAGCCCGTTGATTGCCCTCATCGCGGGCGTTCTCATCTTGCTGATGCCGCGCGTTTTGAACTACGTCGTGGCGTTCTATCTCATCTTCATTGGCATCATTGGGCTGGTGCCCAACTTCCAATAGTCGGTGCGACTATGCCTGATTGCGCTGCGCGAGCGTCATTGCGGCAGACGGTCGCATCTCCATGACGCGACTGTGACGTAGGAAGTGTGCCGTAGAAACACTTCATCCAATGGCTTATAATTTGATGCTCAGGCTCACCGTTGAGGGGGCCGCGCACGCTTCAGGCCATCGCTCGCGGCAAGATAGGGTTTAAGGGTGTGACTAGACAGGGCTACCAACCCAGCCGGCGGTACACCAAGAAGGATCAGAATTCCATGTTGGGGTTTCGGCCGATGTTATTGATCGGCCTTATCGCATCGCTGGTTGTGATCGCGACCTATGGGGCACATGCTGGCATCTGCCCCGATCCGGCCCTGCGTGACGAGGCTTCGTCCGCGCGTCTCGTGACTTTGACAGCGAGCAAGAGCGAGGAGCGCCCCACAGGCCACATTTGGTCGGCCACGCGGAGTGAATCCCGTCTTCGTTTGCGCGGGAGTGTGCCCTCGGAAGAAGATCAACGGACTTTGCTCGGCATGGTCAAGGCACTTTTCCCGGACCTCGAGGTCGAAGATCGGATGAAGATAGTCGACAACGGTACGCCGACGGAACAATGGCTCGGAGCGGTGAGCTTTGGGCTTCAACAACTGGCGCATCTCAAGCGCGGCTCCGTGCGGCTTTTCAAATCCCGTTTAGGGATTTCGGGTGAGGCAAGCAGCGCCGAGGACTTTGTTGAGATCAAGAAGGCGCTCGTAGGGCCTCTGCCGACCGGCCTCACGATCAAGGGCGAGAATGTGCGGCCTCCGATTGCCGATCCGTTTGTGTTCACCGCCGACCTTGGGACCAATGCGTTGAGCCTCGCCGGCAGCGTGCCGAGCGAAGAGGCGCGCAAGCAGCTGCGGGAATTGGCGCGGGAATTGTTCGAGAGGCCCGGGCTCGACGACCGGCTTGAGCTCGCCTCCGGCGCGCCTGAGGGTTGGGACGAGGCGGCAATCGCCGCACTCCGGGCGCTTAGCAGCTTGGAGTCGGGAAAAGTTTCTCTCTCCGGCCGCGCGGTGACTATTGAGGGCGTGGCCCCGGACCAGGGCACCGCCGTCGCGGTGTCCTATCAGCTCCGGCGCGACCTGCCGAAGCCATTCTCCACGTCGGAGAGCATCAAATGGAAAGAGGCGAGTGCCCCAGGCGATGTCGCGTCAGAAGTGATCCCGCGCATCAAAGCCTACGCGCGGACCAACGCTAACGGGCCGAAGAGCGTGTTGCCGGCGCTGATGCCCCCACTTGGTGCGCGCTAGGCATCGGCCACCAACTCAGACTAATCGTTGACCGCGAAGAACGAGCCAATTGCCTCGACCGGCTCCTGCTCTTGGAGCACCGGCGTGTGACCTTGGTCGGGAACCGTCAGGGTCCGCATGTTTGGATGACGTTCCGACATCAACTCCAACGTCTCCGGGCTCAGCACGTCTGAGAATTCGCCTCTGAGAACGAAAAGGGGAACGCGTCCGAGCGCGGCGAACTGGGGCCACATATCCGGCACCGGCCGGCTGAGATCGATGGATCCCATGGCCCGGCTCAGTTTGCGGTCATAGGACAGGGCGAGCCGGCCTTTGCGCTCCTCGAAGATGCCACGCGCCATCTGGTCCCACTCGGCGTCGGTGAAGTTGGGAAAACCGCGGCCATTGATCTCGCGCATGATCATTACCGCGTCAGCCCAGGTCTTCGGTATCGGCGTGCGGCCGACATAGCTCACGATCCGGGCAAGCCCCCGCGTCTCGATGACGGGGCCTATGTCGTTAAGCACCAGGGCGCCCATCGCTGTCGGCCTGAGCGCGGCCATCATTGTGGCGATAATTCCGCCCCGCGAAGTGCCAACCACACCCACGCGGTGCAGCCCTCGCAAGGTCAGAAAGTCCATGACGTCCGCTAGTTCGGTATACGGAACGTAGTTGCGCCAGTTCCGATCATGCTGAGACAAACCACGGCCGCGATAATCCAAGCAGTAGACGTTGCGCGGCTTCTCGGGATGGGTCGAGAGATAGGTCGCAAGCGTATGGAAGTCCCGCGCATTGCGCGTGAGACCTGGCAAACAGATCACACTCCGGAACTTTTCATCCGGGGCCGGGTAGTGGCGAGCATGAAGTCTAAGGCCGTCGGACGACTCATAGAAAATGTCTCGCCACGGCTGGTTTTCAAGCTCGGGCATCGTCGGCTATGCAACCTTGGGAGCGTATACGGAGTGCCGCACACTGAGTGCGCTCGGGCGGCAGTGTTCAGGAAAGTTGCGGTCGGAGCAAGCCTCGAAAGTTCAAGGTGCCTCGACCCTCGCTGCTTGGATAGGGGCCGCCGCCGTGGTGACGGATGCTGTGTGCGAGGACGGAACTTTTCGGCCCCGATTGAGGTCCTGCACAAGATGGAGGGCTTCGTTCGGCCCCGATAGGCGGGAGCGATAAAGCTGCAAGGTCTCCATGATCTTGAAGACATAGCGCCTGGTCTCGGTGAAGGGGATGCGCTCGATCCAGTCGATGGGATCGACATCGGGATTGCGCGGGTCGCCGTAGATACCCATCCACTCCTTAACGCGGCCAGGACCGGCATTGTAGGCCGCAAGCGCTAGGAAATATGACCCGCTATAGCCCTCGATCAAATCGTGCAGGAAGGCTTCGCCGAGCTGCTGATTATAGGCCGCATTGGTCAGCTGCGACTTTGAGTACTTCACCTTATATTGCCGGGCGACACCCCGCGCGGTGGCCGGCATCAACTGCATCAGGCCGCTGGCGCCCACTGGGCTCTTGGCCCCGGCGTTGAACTCGCTCTCTTGGCGGGACAACGCATGGAGCAGCGCGGGATCGACCCGCTTATTGAGCAGGCTCTTGAACGCCGGCATTACGCCCACGGGCAACGCATAGTCGCCGAGCGGAAGATCGCGGTTGAAGGCGATCTTCGAAAGCCTAAGGCCGATCTGCCGTTTGTTTGTGGCCTTGGCGAGCTCGGCGAGCAGCACGACCTCGGCGGCGTTATCGAGCTTGCGGGATAGGGCCAAGAAGAATTGCGGCGTGACCCATTCCAAATTCGCCGCGCGGGCGATCCCGATGGCCCGCACTCCGTCGCGGGACATGAAGCGTTCAATATCGGCCTGGGTTGGCGTAGGGGTCGATGTCACCTCAAGACGCGCGGGCCGAGGATCGAGCGCCTGGCGTCCAAGCTGCCCATAGAAATATTGCGGGTATTTGGCGGCGCCGTGGAAGTGAATGGTGGCTGAGGTGGGATCACCAAGGACGAGGGCCGTACGGGCAAGCCAGTACTCGCCCATCGAGATATATCTGGAGCTCGTGGATGCCTTGCGCATGGCAAGGAAGTGGCTCAAGGCCGTGTTGGGTTCGTCCAAATAGCGCAGCGCGATCCAGCCGGCCAGATACTCGGCCTCAATGTAGGAGTCGCCCGAACTCAGCCCATGCTTTGAGGCGATCTTGTATGCGGTCCGGGGGTGTCCGTCGTTGAGCGCGGCCCGGACATTGATGCGCCGTTCGATCCACCATTCCTTGAGGTCGATTAGGATGGTCTGCTCAAGGGGCGCATCGAGCAGGAGCTTCCACGCCCGGAGCCGCTCATCCTTTTTCTTAGTGCGCCGGAGCCACTGAATATTGTTGAAGCGCAAACCAACATCCGCCTCGATGGCGTCGTCCGGCAAGGCATCCAGAAGCTTGCCGGCATTGCCACCACGTTGGACAACTGCGACGCGGGCCTTCACCTTCTTCTGCTCAGACGCCGGAAGCATCTTAGCGACGCGCAACGCGTGCTGCGTCGCGGACTTCTTGTCGGGATAGAGCAGCTTGTCGATCCGCCCGCGGTGATGCTCATGGGTGAGCAGCTTGCTGTACTTGCTGAGGATCTTCTTCTCGACGGACTCGTTGAACTTGTGTTCGCGCCACGCGGAGACCACAAGGTCCTTCGCCGCCGCCTCATTGCCTTCCTTAAAGTAGACGCTTGCCATGGCCGCCTTGCCGGCGCCAGTCTGGGGCGCTTCGGGACCAAAAAAAGCCTTGATCTTTTCAGGCGCCGCGTCGGTGAGAAACAGCGAGGTCTCCGCCTTCTCCCGAAGGTCGTCCTGGCCGGGCCAATAGTCATGGCTAAGCCGGAACTCTTCAATGGCTTCGGCGTTCAGGTTCGTACTCTTCTGGTGCTTGTAGCGATACCAAAGCCCAAAGGCGCGCACGGCGGGGTCGGTGATCTTAGCCGCGGTCTGTTCGATGCTGCCCTTGTTGCGCATCACGAATTTGAGGCGGCTCTCGTCGGCGGAACTGATGTTGTAGGAGAGGAGCGGCTTGAGAACGGATGCGTAGTCGAGCGCCGGCTCGGGAGCTGGTGGGCTCATGGGTGAGGCGCGGTTCGGATTGATCTCGGGAAGCTTCACGTTGACGAGCGGCTCGGACTCGGGCTCTTCCGCCTCGTCTACGACCGCGGCAGCTGCCGGGGTGACCGTCGCTTCGGGAGTCGCTATATTTTCCGTGGCCGGCTTGTCCGGATTGAGCACAGGGGCCGGGATCGCCGCCACGGTCGTTGAACTGGCGGCGGACGCAGGGGCCGTGCTTCGCGTGGTGGATACTACCTCGGTTGGCACAGTCTCGACTGGCGCAGGCTTGGCTGCGGCAGGAGCAGGCTCTTGGACGGCAGGCCTCGCATCAGGCGTGGTCGTTGCTTGCTCGACGATGGGAGCTGGGCGCTCGGGATTACGATCGGGAAGCGGCGCGACCGAAGATTTTGCCTCGGCGAAACCGGGTGAAAAGCAGGCCAGAACCAAAAGGAGCGGCAATTTGTGTGTACGAATGCGTTTCATCTCGTCGATCGGTTCCGGTTACGACCTGCGACTTGTAGTCAGGACGTCCCCCAGATCCGGGGAGCCGCGACGATAAAGGCCCGTCTAGTGTACCCAAATAGAACAATGTCCGAAAGATTCCGGCGGAATAATGTCTCGTAAGGGCCGTCAGGACGTAGAATGTCCCTGAGCCTGTTGCCCTAAGTCGCTTGTCGACAGGTATTTTATCAGAATACGGATTTATGACAGGGGCGCGGTGTCATCCCCGTAGGAATGGCCTAAACCCGCGCCCGTCCGCTTGCCGCCCCAACACCGACCCCCTATTGTCCGCCCGACTTTTCATCATCATTTCCAACGCCCCCCACGCGATTTAGGAGTGCCTCCCGTGCCAATGCCGCTGTTTCATGGCTCGATTACGGCCCTTATCACTCCCTTCAAGGATGGCGCGGTTGACGAGGCAGCCTTCCGTAAACTGGTGGATTGGCAGATCAGTCAGGGCACTCATGGCCTCGTCCCTTGCGGCACGACGGGCGAGTCGCCCACGCTGAACCACGATGAGCACCGCCGTGTCATCGAGTTGTGCATCGAGACGGCAGCCGGCCGCGTACCGGTGATCGCCGGCACCGGCTCCAACTCCACGGCCGAGGCCGTCGAATTGACACGTCACGCCATGGGAGCTGGCGCCGATGGCGCGCTGGTGGTGACACCCTATTACAACAAGCCGACCCAAGAGGGGCTCTATCTCCACTTCAAGGCCGTCAACGACGCCGCCGATATTCCGATCGTGATTTACAACATCCCCGGTCGGAGCATCGTCGACATGTCGGTGGACACCATGGTCCGGCTGTTCAAATTCAAGAACATCGTCGGCGTGAAGGATGCAACCGCCGACATGGCGCGCGTGAGCCAGCAACGCGCGGCGCTCGGTCACGAGTTCATCCAACTCTCTGGCGAAGACGCGACCGCTCTTGGCTTCATGGCTCATGGCGGACACGGCTGCATCTCGGTTTCATCGAATGTCGCACCGGCGCTGTGCTCGGAATTCCAGCTCGCCTGCATGAGCGGAAACTACAAACGGGCGCTTGAATTGCAGGAACGCCTAATGCCGTTGCATGAAGCCTTGTTCGTGGAAGCCAATCCTGGACCTGTGAAGTATGCCGCCGAGAAGTTGGGTCTGTGCGAAAACGAGACGCGCTTGCCGCTAGCACCCATTGTCCCTGCGTCACGCGCGGCTGTGGATGAGGCGCTGACGGTCGTGGGCCTCACCACCGTCTAGCTTCGGAAGGGTCTTGTCATGGCGCCAAAGCCCACGAACGGCAAGCTCGTCGCTGAGAACCGGAAAGCTCGCTACAACTACGAGATCGAGGACAAGATCGAAGCCGGTCTCGTCCTGACCGGTTCGGAGGTGAAGTCGTTACGCGTCGGCAAGGCGACCATCGCTGAATCCTATGCCTCGGACGAAGGCGGCGAGCTTTACCTGATCAACGCCCACATCGCCGAGTATCGGGGCGCGTCGCGTGATGGCCATGCGCCGACCCGGCCGCGCAAGCTGCTGCTGCATGCGCGTGAAATGGGGCGGCTCCTCGGCGCGATCCAGCGCGAAGGCATGACACTGGTCCCCTTGCGGCTCTACTTCAACGCACGTGGCATCGCTAAAATCCAGCTGGGCCTCGGGCGCGGTAAGAAGCTCCACGACAAGCGCCAGACCGAGAAGACGCGCGACTGGGAGCGCCAGAAGGGCCGGCTCATGCGTGAGAAGGGGTAGGGGCGTCTTGACTGCTGACCTCCTCACACCCGGCCTGGCTCTGCCACTAATTTCCCTGCCTGCAACGGACGGTGGCAACGTCAGTCTGGCGACGCTTCTTGGCCGGAGTGTCGTCGCGGTCTATCCCTGGACCGGACGCCCCGGTCACCCAAATCCACCAGGCTGGGACGACATTCCGGGCGCTCACGGCTCGACGCCGGAACTCGAAGGCTTTCGCGATGCTGTCGATGGTTTCGCGCGATGCGAGACGCGGGTGTTCGGTCTGAGTGGTCAGGCCACGGACTATCAACAGGAACTGGTGGAGCGTCTCGGACTGAACTTCCAGCTCTTGAGCGACGTCGGCGGGCACTTTGCCGGTGCTTTGGGCTTACCTAGTTTCACAGCCGGCGAAGAGAACTACTTGAAACGACTCACGCTTGTGGCCGCTGACGCGCGCATCGAGAAGGTGTTTTGTCCGGTGAGCGATGCTGCCGCGCATGCAGGTGAAGTGCTGGCTTACCTGACAAATTATTACTCGCCGAGTGCGTCGTCCTCAGCGTCTTCGACCGAGTAGCCAAGCCGGTCGAGAGCATCCTCCAGATAATCGGGCAGGAGTGGGATGCCGAGAAGGTACTCCGCCGTGCGCTGATTGCGCTCTGCGCGGGCCGTGGCCAGGGCTTCGTCAAGCTCTTCGGGTCCGAACGAACCGCGCCCAATCCAAGCTAACGCTACCAGGTTTACCTTCTCGTCGTCATTGAGGTCGTGGATGAACTCTTTGAGCTCAGCCTGGGTGGCGTCGCCTTTAAATGCTTCGAGGATCGAATCCGCGTCGTGGTCGGACGTGGCGCTATCATCCCATGCGCCGACCTTGGCCGCGCATTCGCGGGCTCTGACGATGACAAAGCCAACTTTGGTCGGTGAAATATCCAGCCCCGTCATGAGGATGCCTCGTAAGCACTCGGTGATGAGCTGAAAGCATGCCTGACTTGTGGGGCGGCAGCAAGCAGCGCAATTGGCCGCGCCCTACGCCTTGAGGCTCGCCGCCGCCGCGCCGACAACTTGTTCGAACATCTCCGTCGTGAGGCGTCCGGTGTTCGTGTTCAGCCGGGAGCAATGATAGGTGTCGAACAGCACCAGCCCTCCGGGAAGCTCATGGCGCGCGCCGTGAGCAAAGGGGTGGTCCCGCTTCTTTAGCTTGAGCGTGTCGAGAACGCTGTTATGAGCGATTCCGCCGATGGCCAGTAGCGTGCGCAGGTTGGGAAGCGCCAGCATGCGGCCGATCAGAAAGCTGCGGCAATGGGCGATCTCGTCGCTCTTCGGTTTGTTCTGGGGCGGAACGCAGCGCACCGCATTGGTGATCATGCAGTCGACTAGCTCCAGCGCCGAGGGAGCCTCCAGATCGTGGCGGCCACGGGCCAGCCCAGTCTTCAGCAGGGTGCGGTAGAGCAGTTCCCCGGCATGGTCGCCGAAAAAAGGCCGGCCTGTTCGGTTGGCGCCTTTGAGGCCAGGAGCGAGCCCGACAATGAGAAGGCCCGCCGACTTGCATCCGAAGGAGGGAACCGCCCCGTTGAACCAATCGCTGTGCGCAGCTTCATTATCCTGCCGAAACGCAACGAGGCGAGGGCATAGCGGGCAATCGGCAGGGGGTTCTGACAGGTTTGATGTCGGCGCAGACTGCATGGACCTATGCCTAGCGTCACTGTGGCCCCAGCACCAGATGCCTGCGTGCGTCAGGTCTCCATCAGACTCTCGCGCTCGAATTGTTCGACGGGCTCAGGACGGTGCCGCGGTTCGCGATGTGCCCGCTCGCCAGGGTCACGGCCAATCTCCTTCTCCAGATTGGCCAGATCGATGAACTGATCGGCTTGCCGGCGGAGTTCGTCTGCGGCCATGGGCGGGTTGGTGGTGAGGGTCGAAACGACGGTGACCCGCTTGCCCTTGTACTGCAACGCTTCCACCAAGGAGCGGAAATCGCCGTCGCCGGAGAAGATCACCAGGTGATCGAGATGGTCGGCGAGCTACATGGCGTCCATGGCAAGCTCAATGTCCATGTTTCCTTTGACTTTTCGCCGCCGCGAAGCATCGACAAATTCTTTGGTCGGCTTTGTCAACATGGTGTAGCCGTTGTAGTTGAGCCAATCGACCAACGGTCTGATGGAGGAGTACTCCTGGTCGTCGATCAGGGCAGGTTAGCAATACACCCGGACGAGCGTCCCCTTGCTGCCGAACAGGGTGAGAAGCCGCTTGTAATCAGTGTCAAAAGCAAGTGCCTAGGCGGCCGCGTATAGATTGGCGCCGTCGATGAAGAGCGCGATACGCTCTGTTGGATAGAAAATCATTGTGCCCCCCCGACACTGAGAATTTGCTTGCGCGTGAGAAGGACGCCTTATTTCAGGTCAGTCAGGGGTACACAGGATATGATGAGGACGGTCTACAATTGGTTGTACACGGAAAATCTTTGGTAGGATTAGGTGCTAATTGTCCCGGGCCTTGGGGGACTCCCGCCGACACGATCACGCGAGCTTTGCGCGAAATTGACGAGGCAGGGCCGACGATTGAGGCGATTTCCCCGTTCTATGAGACTGTGGCCGTCGGTCGCGTTGGCCAGCCCCCTTACGTCAATGCCGCAGCCCTGATCGACACGGTTCTATCAGGGGAAGCGCTGCTCAGGCTCTTGAAGGCGATTGAGCGAAGGGCTGGGCGCCGTGGCGGCAGCCCTTGGGGCTCCCGAACGCTCGATATCGATATTCTCGACCACAAGGGGCTCGTGAGCCATTGGCGGGGAAGGCATCCGCGATTCGCTCGACCCGGCCCAAGACCCCTCATTTTGCCGCATCCTTGGATCGCAGAACGGCCATTCGTCCTACGGCCGCTCCTCGATATTGCGCCCGAATGGCGTCATCCGGTGCTCAAAACTAACGTTCGGACGTTGTGGCAGCGCGCGGCGCGACGGCGAGAAGGCCAAGTCGTGCGAAGGCTTTAGCGCGGGTTCGACTTGCCAGGCCGGTGCGAACTGCATAAATAGGTTCCAAATCCGGCAAATTTCAAAAGGATCACTTCATGGCTCGCGTCACCGTCGAGGATTGCGTCGACAAGATTCCAAACCGCTTCGAGCTCGTGCTGCTGGCTAGCCATCGCGCACGCTCCGTCGCGGCTGGTGCGCAGATCACCGTGCAGCGGGATAACGACAAGAACCCAGTCGTGGCGCTTCGCGAGATTGCCGACAAGAAGATCGCGACCGAGGACCTCAAGGAAGATTTCATCCACTCCATGCAGAAATATGTCGAGGTGGATGAGCCTGAGGCTGAAGCCGTACCGATGCTGTCGACGGAGACGAGAATGCCGGTTCTCGCCCAAGACGATCAGGCCAGCGACACGGCGATCGATAAGATGACCGAGGAGGAGCTGTTGCGTCGCATGGCGACACAGGCGCCTTCGGATGGTTCGAATGCAGGACCGCGCGCACGCTGAGAATGACAAGAGTTTGAGGCGCGGCGCGTATAGCATTAGCGGGCACGCGTCATGACCCGCCAATACGAGCTGGTCGAGCGCGTGCTGAGCTATCAGCCGACCGCCGACGAGGCGATGCTAAACCGAGCATACGTCTATGCCATGAAGGCTCATGGCAATCAGAAGCGCGCTTCCGGCGCACCGTATTTCTCTCACCCGCTTGAAGTTGCCGCGATCCTCGCCGAGATGCGTCTCGACGATGCCACCATCGCCACCGCGCTGCTCCATGACACGATCGAAGACACCGATGTTACGCGCGGCGAGATCGATACGCTGTTCGGGGCTGAGATCGGCACGTTGGTCGACGGCCTAACCAAGATCAAGAAGCTCGACCTCGTCACCAAGAAGGCCGAGCAGGCCGAGAACTTCCGCAAACTCCTCCTTGCTATCTCCAGTGACATTCGCGTGTTGCTCGTGAAGTTCGCCGACCGCTTGCACAACATGCGGACGCTCGAACACATGGAGCCGGCGAAGCGCAAGATCATCGCCGAAGAGACCATGGACATCTATGCGCCGCTTGCCGGTCGCATGGGCATGCAATGGCTGCGCGAGGAATTAGAGGACCTTGCCTTCCGTTGGCTCAATCCGAATGCTTACGTCACCGTGGTAGAGCGCCTGAAGATCTTGCGCGTGGGTAACCAGGGGCTCATCGACGAAATTGAAGGCGAGCTGACCACCAAGCTCAAAGACGCCAAGGTCAAAGGCGTCGTCGGGGGGCGTGAGAAGAAGCCTTATGCCATCTGGAGCAAGATGGAGCGGAAGCAAATCTCGCTGGAGCAACTTTCTGATATTTACGCTTTCCGCATCGTCGTGCCGAAAGTGCCCGACTGCTATCACGCGCTCGCTGTGGTGCACACGACCTGGCATGTGGTTCCCGGGCGCTTCAAGGACTACATCTCGAACCCAAAGCAGAACGACTACCAGTCCATCCACACAACCATTGTCGGGCCGCGTCACCAACGCGTCGAACTGCAGATCCGCACAGAGCTGATGCATTCGATCGCCGAATATGGCGTCGCCGCGCATGCGCTCTACAAAGATCTCGAAGACAAGAAGGGCAAGAACAGCAAGAACGGTAAGGGCGAGGTCCCCTCGCAGGACTCAAACGCCTATCGTTGGTTGCGCCACCTTGTTGGCATGCTGCTCGACAGCGACAACCCCGAGGAATTCCTCGAGCACACCAAGCTTGAACTGTTTCAGGACCAGGTGTTCTGCTTCACGCCCAAAGGGCGCTTGATCGCATTGCCGCGCGGCGCAAACAGCATTGATTTCGCTTACGCCGTGCATACCGACGTCGGCAACACATGCGTCGGCGCCAGGATCAACGGCCGGCCAATGCCGCTGGCTTCCGCGTTGCGCAATGGCGATGAGGTTGAGATCATGTGCTCGGACGCGCAAGAGCCGCCTGCCGCCTGGCAGAACCTGGCCGTAACCGGCAAGGCGCGTTCGGCGATCAGGCGGGCCACGCGCGATGCGGTGCGAGCGCAGTACGGCGATCTCGGTCGCGAAATCCTCGACCGCGCCTTTCGGCGAAGCGGCAAGACTTTCTCTGAGGAGAGCATTGGAGAGGCGTTGGGCCGACTTTCCCAGAAGACCGCCGAAGACGTCATGGCGGCGGTAGGGCGTGGCGAGCTCGCCTCGGCGGATGTGATGCGCGCGGTGTTTCCAGAGGAAGGACCGCAAGAGCCGCCAAAGCGTCGGCGCAAGGTGAAACGAACCGACGAAGGCTGGTTTGGCCTCCGCAAAGTCATGGGGCTCAAATTCCGCTTGCCTGGAACAAGTGGCCGCGGGCGTCCCGAGGGTGCAGGCGGTATTCCGATCCGGGGACTTCGCGGTGATCTACCGGTGAACTTCGCCGATGGCGGCGCCGTGCCTGGCGATCGCATTGTCGGCATTCTCACGCCGGGGCAGGGCATTACCATCTACCCCATCCATGCCGATGCTTTGAAAGCGTTCGACGAGGAGCCGGAGCGCTGGATCGACATCACTTGGGACATCGACGAAGACGACCCTGGGCGGTTCCCGGCCAAGATCGCCGTCACCGCGATGAACGAGCCCATGAGTCTGGCGCAAGTGGCATCCGTGATCGGCGAGGCCGACGGCAATATCGAGAATATCAAGATGACCAATCGGGTCGCGGACTATACCGAGATGCTCATCGATCTTGAGGTATGGGACGTCCAGCATCTAAACGAGATTTTGGCGGGGTTGCGCGCCAAGGATGTGGTGAGCAGCGCTGCACGGGCGGAATACTAACGCCTACTAAGCAAGAAGCGCTACGCCGCTGGCATCTGGAAAAAACAGACCCAAATATGTTAGGGCTCTGTCGCCAATGGATGGCGTCGCCGGACGACAATAGCCGGTTTTTCAGACGAGGTGATGATGCTGTTCAGGCGCCGAGAGGCGGAGAGTCGTTACCAGAAATTGCGCGTATGGCTTTGGCCGCGCCGCAGTTGGTCTCGCTCGACCCGCTACATTATTCATCGCGTGCGTCGACTGAGTGCCACGCCCCACGCTGTCGCCCTGGGCTTTGCCGCGGGTGTTTTCATTTCAGCCACACCCTACGCTGGCTTCCACATGGTGATGGCCTCGACATTGGCCTGGATCATCGGCGGTAGCATTGTCGGTGCGATCCTTGGAACATTCGTTGGCAACCCGCTGACCTATCCTTTGTTCTGGGTCAGCAGCTACGAAGTCGGTCACGTGATCCTCGGGGGCGGGCCACATAAGGCGCCCGCGGACCTGTGGAGTGGAGATTTTCACGCCACCATCAACCAGATTTGGCCATTGCTGAAGCCGATGACGATCGGTGCCATACCGATCGGGCTCGCCTTAGGCGCCCTGAGCTACGTGCTCGTAAAGCCTACAGTGAATGCCTACCAGCATCGCCGTCGCGCCCTCCGGGCCCGCAGCGACGCCTTGGGGACGAAATGAGCGCGGGCCAAACAAATCCTGCCGGTGGTGACGGGAGAACCGCACCGATCAGGCTCGGAATCAATATCGATCATGTAGCCACTTTGCGGAACGCGCGCGGTGGGGCGCATCCCGATCCGGTCAGTGCGGCCAAACTTGCCGTCGAGGCAGGCGCCGACAATATCACCGCCCATCTGCGCGAAGACCGGCGCCACATTCGCGACGACGACATTGCACGTCTCATCGCCGAGCTGGAATGTCCGCTCAACTTGGAAATGGCGGCGACGTCCGAGATGCAGGAAATCGCTCTTAAGGCCAAGCCCCATGCGGCATGTCTCGTGCCGGAGAAGCGCGAGGAGCGCACCACTGAAGGCGGGCTCGATGTCGTCGCTCAGCACAACGTTCTCGCGCCGGTTGTGGCCGAGCTTGGCGCCGCCGGCATTCGCGTGTCTCTCTTCATCGCCGCCGAGCGGCTGCAGATCGAGGCGGCGTCACGTTTGCGCTCTCCGGCCATCGAGTTTCATGTAGGCCCGTGGTGTGATGCGTTGACGGACGGCCGGAATGACGACGCAAAAGCCGAGTGGCATTCCATTCGCGACGGCGCGCGCATCGCCCGTGATCTCGGGTTGGAAGTCCATGCCGGTCACGGACTCAACTATGCGACCGCTGAGACCATCGCCGCGCTGCCTGAAATCGTGGAACTCAATATCGGCCACTTTATCGTGGGCGATGCCGTGTTCGGTGGTCTCAGCGAAAGCGTGCGGCGCATGCGTGAGGCCATGAGCAAAGGCCGGGCCGCAAATATGTCAGGTGGCGCGTGATGATTATCGGGCTCGGTAACGACCTCATCGACATTCGGCGCGTGGAGAAAACAATCGAGCGCTACGGCGAGCGTTTTTTAAATCGCGTGTTCACGGACGTTGAGCGTCAAAAGTCCGACGGTCGGGCTCAACGCATCGCCTCCTATGCCAAACGTTTCGCAGCCAAGGAGGCCTGCGCCAAGGCGCTCGGCACCGGCTTCAGCAAAGGTGTGTACTGGCGCGATATGGGCGTCGTAAATTTGGCGTCAGGCCGCCCCACATTGAAGCTGACCGGGGGCGCGGCGGCTGTCCTTCAGCGCCTAACGCCGGATGGATATGAGGTCCGCATCGATCTCACTATCACCGACGATTTCCCGTCCGCCCAGGCAATTGTTCTCATCTCTGCCCTAAAGGGTCCGGCACGCGACTGAGGCGTTTGCCTGATCCCTGAGGAGGGGCTATAGGGGCGCCTGTCTCAAGGATTGGGGCTCGCGGACCACAGCCGGCCTGAAAAGATACCGAGGAGAGTTCCCGCATGAGCGTGGACGCCGACAAGACTGAAGAAAAGAGCAGCACCAAGGATACTGTGCGCGTCATTATTCACGCGCTGATCCTCGCGCTGGTCGTGCGCGTCTTTCTGTTTCAACCGTTCAACATTCCCTCGGGCTCCATGATCCCGACCCTGTTGGTCGGCGACTATCTCTTCGTTTCAAAATTTACTTACGGCTATAGCCGCTACTCATTTCCCTTCGGCATCAACCTCTTCCCAGGCCGCATCTGGGCTTCCGACCCGGAACGCGGCGATGTCGCCGTGTTCAAGCTGCCGCGCGATAACGAGACGGATTACATCAAGCGTGTGATCGGTTTGCCGGGCGACGAAATTCAGATGGTCCATGGCGTGCTACACATCAACGGCAACGCCATCGAGAAGGTCGAGATCGACGACTATATTGTGACCGCCCCGTCTGGCCGCGAGCGGCATATGGCGCGTTACGAAGAGATCCTCCCGAACGGTGTCAGCTATCCCGTGCTCGATCTGGTCAAGGATGGTTTTGGCGACAACACCGAAGTCTACAAAGTGCCCGAGGAACATTTCTTCATGATGGGCGACAACCGCGACAATTCCACCGACAGCCGCTTCTTGGCCGAGGTGGGTTTCGTGCCGTTTGTCAATCTGGTGGGTAAGGCGCAAGTGATCTTCTTCTCCATCGATGAGGACTCAAGCTTCTGGCAGTTCTGGCGCTGGCCGACGGAAGTCCGTTGGGACCGCATCTTTACAGCGGTTCGCTGAGCGCGTTGGCCAAACGCAGCACCAAGGATCTCGGCCCGCTTTCGTCCCGGCTCGGACATGAGTTTTCCGACCCCAAACTTCTCAAGCTGGCCCTGACTCATGCGAGTGCACGCCCCGGAAGCAAGCCCAACGAAGACAATGAGCGGCTCGAATTTCTAGGCGACCGCGTACTTGGTCTTGCCATGGCCGAATTGCTCCTCAGCCGCTTCCCAAAAGCGAGTGAAGGCGAGCTGGCCCGCTGGTTCAATCACCTGGTCCGCGCAGAGACCTGCGCCGAGGTCGCGCAAAGCTGGTCGCTTGGCGCTTTCATTCACATGAGTGTCGGCGAAGCCGCCTCCGGGGGGCGCGGCAAGAAGACCATTCTGGCCGACAGCTGCGAAGCCATTCTCGGTGCGATCTTCTCCGATGCCGGATATGACGTGGCCCGTGTCGTCGTGAACCGCGACTGGGAGCCCCATTTCGGCAATCTGGAGATTGCCGCGCCGGACGCAAAATCGGCATTACAGGAATGGGCCCAAGGCGAAGGCCGGCCATTGCCGCAATATCGTGAGACAGCGCGAGAGGGCCCCGATCATGCGCCGCGCTTTACGACAGAGGTGCGCGTCGTGGGTTTTGCCCCTGAACACGGGGAAGGGGATAATAAGCGGCAAGCCGAACAGGCGGCGGCGCTCGCAATGTTGATACGCGAAGGTGTCTGGAGACCGATTGCCGATGACTGAGACCGAGTCCGAAAAAAAGACCGTGCCGGAGGAGGCGAGGCGTTGCGGCTTCGTGGCTCTGATTGGCGCACCGAATAGCGGCAAGTCGACCCTGACCAACGCGCTGGTCGGCGCCAAGGTATCCATCGTCACCCACAAGGCGCAGACCACGCGTGGGCCCGTGCGTGGACTGGCTCTGGTGGATGACGCTCAAATCATTCTCGTGGATACGCCCGGCATCTTTCAGCCGAAACGCAGGCTCGACCGTGCCATGTCGCAAGCCGCCTGGGATCGCGCGGGCGATGCCGACATCGTGGCGCTGGTGATCGATGCAAAACGCGGGCTCGATGCCAAGGTGAGCCCTCTCATTGAACGTCTTCCGAGGATCAAACGGCCCACCATCGCCATCCTCAACAAGATCGACCTCGTGGCGAAACCGGACCTTTTGCGCCTCACCCACGAACTTTCCGAACTCGGGGTCTTTGACCAGGTCTTCATGATTTCGGCACTCACCGGCGACGGCATTCCGGACCTGAAAGCCTTTCTTGCCGCTGCTGTGCCGCCGGGTCCTTGGCTCTTCCCCGAGGATCAGCTCTCGGACGCCTCACTTCGCCAGACCGCCGCGGAGATCACCCGCGAGAAGCTATTCCTGCGTCTCCACGAAGAGCTGCCTTACGCACTCACAGTCGAGACCATCGTCTGGAAAGAACTGAAGAACGGCAGCATTCGCATCGAGCAGACGATCTATGTGGAGCGCGAGAGCCAACGCCGCATCGTGCTCGGCGCCAAGGGCTCTATGATCAAGGAGATCGGCGCCGCGTCGCGCGCGGATATTGCCGAGATTGTCGGTGTGCCCGTGCATCTCTTCTTGTTCGTCAAGGTGCGCGAGCGCTGGGGTGAAGACCCGGAGCGGTTCCGCGAGATGGGCCTGGACTATCCCAAGGGATAGGCCAAGCTTAGTCCATGGACTGGAGCGACGAAGGCATCTTCTTATCGGCAAAGCCGCTCGGGGAAACGAGCGCGGTAGCCGAATTGCTAACGCTCGAACATGGCCGCCATCTCGGCCTCGTGCGAGGCGGGCGCTCCCGCCGTATTCGTCCCATTCTTCAACCCGGAAATCTCATCCGTGTGACCTGGCGGGCCCGGCTCCCTGAACATCTCGGCGGCTACAATGTGGAGATGATGGAGGCGCATGGCGCTCGCGTCTTCGATGACGCAGGCGCGCTGTCCGCCATTGGTTCCATGGCCGGCCTTCTCAAACTTCTGCCTGAGCGTGATCCGCACCCAGAACTCTTTGCATCGACGCTACATGTGGTGCGTTCGTTCGAGGAACCTGAAATCTGGCCCGCGCTTCTGGTCCATTGGGAGGTCCAGATGCTGCAGGAGCTCGGCTTCGGCCTCGACCTCTCCGAATGCGCCGCCACGGGCACGAGCCAGGACTTGGCCTATGTGTCGCCGCGCTCAAGCCGAGCCGTGTCGAGGGAGGCGGGGGAACCCTATGCCGACAAGATGCTGGCGCTGCCTGGCTTCCTGCTGGATGCGACCGCGCCCTTAAGTGAGGCCGATATCGCCGCCGGGTTTGCCCTGACCGGGTACTTCCTTGAGCGTGACGTGCTGGCGCCTCACGGCCTCAAAATGCCGGCGGCCCGCGGCCGCCTTCTTGACCTTTTGGTCAGGAATCCGCGCGCCGCTTGAGCCGGGCTCGGCGATGCGTTAAGCGCGGAATATGGGAAAGAGAGTTTCGCCCCCTGATTCGGGCCCGATTGAACCGGTCAATCTCCGAGACGCGCTCGAGGAGCGTTACCTCGCTTATGCGCTGTCCACCATCATGCACCGGGCGCTGCCCGACGTGCGCGATGGTCTGAAGCCGGTGCATAGGCGCGTGCTCTACGCCATGCAGCAGCTCCGGCTCGGGCCTCAGGGTGAGTTCCGCAAATGCGCCAAGATCGTTGGTGACACCATGGGCAACTTCCATCCCCATGGGAACCAGGCGATCTATGATGCGCTCGCGCGCCTCGCCCAGGATTTCTCCGTCCGCTACCCGCTCATCGATGGTCAGGGGAATTTCGGCAATATCGATGGCGATAACCCCGCTGCCGACCGCTACACCGAGGCGCGTCTAACTGCGGTGGCCGCGCATTTACTGGAGGGCATCGACGAGGACACCGTCGACTTCCGCCCCAACTACGATGGCCGCGAGCAGGAGCCCTCGGTGCTGCCCGCGAACTTTCCCAATCTTCTGGCGAATGGCTCTTCCGGTATTGCCGTCGGCATGGCCACCAGCATCCCGCCCCATAATGTGGGCGAGCTGTGCGACGCCGCGCTTCATCTCATCAAGTTTCCCAAGGCTACCGCCGACAAGCTTGTCGACCTCGTGCCAGGTCCGGACCTGCCCACGGGCGGGGTGATTGTCGAAACGCGCGAAGAAATCGTCCAAGCTTACAAGACCGGGCGCGGTGGTTTCCGCTTGCGCGCCTATTGGGAGCAAGAGGACACCAGCCGCGGCGGCTACCAGATCGTCATCACCGAGATTCCCTATCAGGTGCCGAAAGCGCGGCTTGTCGCACGCATCGCCGAGCTGCTGCTTCAGAAGAAGCTGCCGCTACTCGCCGACGTTCGCGATGAATCGGCGGAAGACGTGCGTCTCATTCTGGAACCCAAGAGCCGCACGGTCGATCCGATGTTGCTCATGGAGCAGATGTTCAAGCTGACCGAGCTTGAGACCCGCGTCTCACTCAACATGAATGTGTTGAGCCAAGGCCAGATCCCTAATGTGCTGAGTTTGCGCCAGGTGCTGTTGGAATGGCTCGACCATCGCTTGGTGGTGCTTGTCCGCCGCTCCAAATTCCGCCTGGCTAAGATCGACCACCGGCTGGAAGTGCTTGCCGGCTATCTGATCGTCTATTTGAATCTCGACAAGGTCATCAAGATCATCCGCGAGAAGGATGAGCCGAAGCCGGCCTTGATCCGCGCCTTCAAACTCACAGAGGTGCAGGCCGAGGCCATCCTCAATATGCGCCTGCGTGCGTTGCGCAAGCTTGAGGAGATGGAGCTTCGGCGCGAGCACACGAACCTGACGACGGAGCGCAAAGAGGTGAAATCGCTGCTCGCCTCCAAGGACAAGCAGTGGAAGCGCATTGCCGAAGAGATCAAGGAACTGAAGAAGGAGTTCGGCGACAAGACCGAGCTTGGCAAGAGGCGCACCACTTTCGATGACGCTCCCGAGGGCGTCGAGATCGAACTTGCCGAGGCGATGATCGAGAAAGAGCCGGTCACTATCGTCCTGTCCGATAAAGGCTGGATCCGGGCGGTCCGTGGCCACAACACCAAGCCGGAGAGCCTGACTTTTAAGGAAGGCGACCGGCTGAAGCGTTTCGTGCGCGCCCAGACCACAGACACGCTGCTACTCTTCGCCACCAATGGCCGCTTCTATTCGCTGCCCGCCGACAAACTGCCCGGAGGCAGGGGGCATGGAGAGCCGTTCCGCCTCATGGTGGATATCGAGGATGCCGGTGACAGCGTCGAGCTGTTCGTCCATCAGCCGGGCCGCAAACTTCTGATCGCCGGCACAAGCGGCCACGGCTTCATCGTCACCGAAGACGATGTGGTGGCCATGACTCGCAAGGGCAAGCAAATCTTGAATGTGCGCGGTGACGACGAGGCGGCGGTGTGTGTGCCCGCCGATGGCGATAGCGTTGCGGTGATTGGTGAGAACCGCAAGCTACTGCTGTTCCCGTTAAAGGACTTGCCGGAGATGCCACGCGGCAAGGGCGTCCGGCTGCAACGCTACAAGGACGGTGGCCTGGCCGACGCCAAGACATTCACAAAGAAAGAAGGTCTCAACTACATTGATGCGGCGGAGCGGACCTTCACGCTTTCATCCGCCGACCTTCGCGATTGGTGGGGCGGCCGCGCCCAGGCCGGGCGGCTGCCACCCAGGGGCTTCCCGAAGTCAGGGTTGTTCAGTTCGTCCAAATTGAAAGGCTAGCTGCGGACCCAGCCCTTGGACGTTAGCCGCTCCTGCGGCTGAAAGCGGTCCTTGTAGCGCATCTTGGGCGAGCCCTCGATCCAATAGCCAAGATAGACGAAGGCATAGCCCTGCTCACGCGCATAGTTCACGTGATCGAGAATCATGTAGGTGCCAAGGCTGCGCGCCGACACGTCGGGATCGTAGAAGCTGTAGACCATCGAGATGCCGTCGCTGAGGCGATCGCATAGCGAAACGCCAAGGAGCGGGGTCTCGCCGTTCTCGTCTGGCTTCCTGCGATATTCGGTGACGAAGGTTTCCACCACACTGTCTTCGACCATCAACGAATAGTCGAGCACCGACATCTCGGCCATGCCGCCATCGGCGTGCCGTGCCTCGATATAGTCGCGGAACAGCGCGTATTGCTCGGAGCTCGGCGCCGCCGGCACGCGAGTGGCGACGAGATCGAGATTGTCGCGCGCGTTGCGTTTAAGAGACCGTTTCGGCACAAATTCATCCACCAAGATGCGCACGGGCACACAAGCCGAGCAAGCATCGCAGTAGGGCATATAGGCGATGTTCTGGCTGCGCCGGAAGCCGCCCTTCAGCAGATTGTCGACAAGGAAGCCCGGCTTATCGCGGGTGAGATGGGTGAACAGCTTTCGCTCAAGCCGCCCCGGCAGATATGGGCAGGGCTGCGGCGAGGTAATGTAGAACTCGGGAAAGTTACTCTTGTGCTCCGTCACGGGTCACCGATCAGAACCGAATCCAAGCCAAATCACGACAAGCTTAGTTGATCGAAGGCCGGGCACGCAATCCGCTTGGCTGCTCACAATATCGCTATGTTTAGGGATGGATCGAAGCTAGACCCGGTTGATGACCACGACGCCTGCGAGAATATCGTGAAGGCAACGCTTGCGCGGGTCGAAAAAGGCCCAAAGCAGGAGCGGGAAAAAGATCACCAGCGTGAACCAGAACAGCAGCGCATGGAACGCGGCGACCAGCGGCGTTACTTTGCCGCCGAACCACATGGGCACGGTTAGCCCCATCATGCGCTGGCCGATGGTGGATGCATTCGGCCCACCGATGGTGAAGGCGTTGTAGCCAAGTCCGACGGCCGGAAACACCAGCCCGAACAGCAGCCAGCCGAGACCCAAGGTGATGACCCCGAACACCGCCACGACGACAACGGCTATGGCCCATAGGACCGTGATGATGATCGCGTCGATGATGAAGGCGACACAGCGTTTGCGGATGACCGCGTCGAATAGCTGCGACTCAGTCACGGGACTAAAGACGTGCCGCTGAATGCCGTTGCTCGTCTGGGTTGAATGAAGCTGATGTTCGTTCATGATCTCTCCGAGTCGGGGACGATGGCCTAGGCTTAAACATGGTGAGTTCTTCATCTTCACACAAGCGCGCGGCATCCAACCGGCAAAGGGAACCGGCGCACCTGTTGTCGAGTTTGAAGCGACACGGTAAGCAGTCTTGCGGGACACGACGAGTGCTTATGGGGAGCCGGCATGCGCAAAACGATCTTGGGGCTCGCAATCGTGGGGCTATGCATCAGCGGTGGTCAGGCCCTGGCCTGCGACGGCAGCAACATCATCTTCGAGGATAAATTCGAAGACGACGCTGGCGGTTGGTCGATCAAAGAGACCATCGAAGTGCGCGATGGCGCCTTTGTCTTCAAGCTACCCCCTGACGATCTACAATCGAATCTCAATGTCACCTTTACGGTCAAGGACGCCGATATCTGCGCTGAGGCTGTCTGGCCCGAATCTGGCGACCAGCCGATGCTCGGTGCGGCACTCCTTTTCTGGGGAGAGAATAACCGGACCTATTACCAGTTCGGCATTCTCAACAATGGCCGCTTCTGGATCTCTCGCAAACAGGACGGGGCATGGTTCGGCACCATCGCCGCCAACATCCCGACGCCCGCCATCAACACAACGCCGGGCGCATCGAACACGCTTCGCGTCGACGCCAAAGGCAATTCCGTGGTGTTCTATATCAACGGGACCAATGTGCGGGCGCTGCGCGGGCAGTCGCCATCCGGCGGCTGGCGGTTTGGGCTGTCCGGCGACAATTTTGACAAGATAAAAGACGCTACCGTGCTCTTCACCAATATGAAGGTCACCGACTAGACGCGTGTGGAATGGAACTTAGCGCTCGTCCTTGAGGCGGCGTGCCGCCTCGGGCGCGAAATAGCTGAACACCGCATCGGCCCCGGCGCGCTTGCACGCCATCAGGCTTTCCATGATCACGCGGTCGCGGTCGAGCCAGCCGCGCTCGGCAGCGCCAACCAGCATCGCGTACTCACCAGAGGTTTGGTAGACGAAGGTCGGAAGCTTGAACGCTTCCTTCACGCGCCAGACGATGTCGAGATAGGCGAGCCCCGGCTTCACCATCACCATGTCGGCGCCCTCAGCCACGTCGAGTGCCACTTCGCGCAGCGCCTCGTCGCCGCTAGCCGGGTCCATCTGATAGGTTTTCTTGTCGCCGCGAAGCTGATCGCTTGAACCCACCGCATCGCGGAACGGCCCATAGAAGGCCGAAGCATATTTCGCCGCGTAGCTCAGAAGCTGCGTTTGCGTGAAGCCGTTCTGCTCAAGGGCTGAACGAATGGCGCCGATGCGGCCGTCCATCATGTCGGACGGCGCGAGAATGTCACAACCGGCTTCCGCCTGAACCAACGCCTGGGTGACGAGCGCCTCAAGGGTCCGGTCGTTGTCGACATCATCGTCCACCAGCAGTCCGTCATGGCCGTGACTTGTGTAAGGGTCGAGCGCCACGTCACAGATGACGCCGAGCTCGGGCACTTCCGCCTTGATGGCGCGCACCGCACGGCAGACGAGATTGCCAGGGTTGAAGGCTTGGCTCGCCGCTTCGTCACGAAGGGCACGGTCGGTATGGGGAAACAGTGCAATGGCGGGAAGCCCAAGCGAGGCCGCCTCCACCGCTGCCTCCACCGCCAAATCGATAGAGAGACGGGACACGCCAGGCATGGTGCCCACGTCTTGGCGTTCGTTTGTCCCTTCGATCACGAAGAGCGGCCAGATCAGATCGTCAATGTTGAGCGTGTTCTCCCGCACCAGCCGCCGCGACCAGTCCGCGCGCCGGTTGCGCCGGAGGCGTGTCGCCGGATAGCCGGGCTGAGGCTCGCCATCGGTCTCAGGGGCACCCGCACGCTTCGCCCGCTCTGTGCGCAACGAAACGGTTTTGTCAGGGTCTTTAGAGGGGGAGGCCACGCGATAATCCTGGTTACTCTACTAAAGCTAGCGTGACGCTAGCACCCACGGAACCAAGCGACCAGAACCTCCAGGGGAAACATGGTTTGCTGCTTAAGAGCGGCTACTCACAAAAATTGGCGGCCCGGCGCGGTTTCATGTCGAGGTGAAAATGGTCCTTGTGCGCGTCATTGGCCTCTGGACCGAGCACCGTGCCGAACATCTTGCAGGCCTCTAGGTGCATCTTTTTGACGAAGGCCGACTTCGGTTGGCCTCTGGGTTGTTCGCCGAGAGGCTGATCGCCAGGCGGCTCGGCCATGGGAGGGGGTGCCGGCGGTAGCGCAGGGACGGCCATGATCTTGGTCGCCGCGATGGCGGCCTCGGGCATTTCCGCGTCACGCGTCTCGGCGTCAGCGTTCGGCTTTGGCGTGGGCATCGGCGGAGCCACATGGGGCCAGTCATCGAGCACGGTGACTCGCTCTCCCGAAGCGAGGACAAACGCTGAGATATCGAGTGCATTGGCAAGCGCGTGCTGACTGATTTTGGTGTTGGCGCCGCCATAGCGGTTCCGGCATTTATAGGACGCGGCGTTGCGAAGCTTCACCACCTGCGTACCGAAAAGCTCCGTGGCCGTAGGTTGAACCTGCTCCTTGAGCCAAGTGTCCAGAGCCACGGCCATCTTGCAGGTCATGGTCGCGGGAGGATCGATGGCGAGCACGGGATCGCTTCCGATCGACCGAATGAGGATCGGAACTGGTGTCCCGCAATTACCCTCTTTGAGGGGCGGCAGCCTTTCAAAGTCGAGCGTCACATCGGCCAGCTGTTTCCTGCACATCGAGACGGCTTCCGCGACGTCAGAGTTGCTCCAAGCCACAGTCTTTGCATCGCCAGGAAGGTTTGGCGCTGTCTCTGTCGGTGTCGTGACCGTCTTTTGTAGCGGTGCGCCTAAGTCCTGCGCCTGCGCCGAAGCAGCCAGCGCGAAGAGGCCCACCAGGGCGAGCAAAAGATGCGCCGTGGGTTTCATTTCGCGTCCAATTGGCACCAGACGAAGTCCCTGTTTGCCGAAGCTTGTGGTTTGCGCCATTGAGTGTTAGCTGCCGCGGGCCGTTCTAACGTGGAATTAGGACGGAATTGGTGGGGGTTCATCGCGTTTGTCCGAAGCACTTGGCATCACTTTCGGTGAGACTGACCGTGCTGGGGTGGTAACCCTCAACCGGCCGGCCAGGCTAAACGCGCTCTCTGGCGAAATGTTCGAGGCCTTGAGCGAACATTACCGAGATTGGGCCCCGGCGGCACACATCTACGGTGTGGTGATGGAATCTACCCACCCGACAGTGTTCTGCAGCGGCGGCGACCTCAAGGCTCTAAACGAGCTGAACAAACAAGAGGCCACAGAGGCGGTCCGTGACTTCTATCGCGCCGCTTACAGCCATGTCTGGGTGCTCGAGAACTTCATCAGGCCCAACGTTCCGCTCATCAATGGCCTCGTGTTCGGCGGCGGCATCGGCATTACGCTTTTCGGCACCCATCGCGTGGCGGGAGAGGGCTATAGCTTCGCCATGCCGCAAGTGGGCATCGGCTTCGTGCCTGACATTGGCGCGACATATTTCATGCCTCGCCTGCTCGGTTGGACCGGCATCTATCTCGCGCTCACCGGGCGCTCCATCGGTCCGGCTGACGCTTATCGCTTAGGCCTCGTCACCCACTACATTCCGGCGGCCCATTTCAGCGTGATCAAGGACGCCCTCTCCGACAACCATCCCATCGATCGCTTGCTCGACGGGCTCCATCGCGACCCTGGAGCCGGCGAGCTCGTGCCCCTAACGCCTGTCATTGATCGGATCTTCTCCGCGCCTTCCGTGGAATCCATCCTCGAGCGCCTTGACGCGGAGGAGGGTGAAGACGAGGCGTGGGCAAAGGAGACAGCCGCCGAGCTTCGCAAGAAGTCACCGACCTCGCTCAAGATCGCCTTTGCACAGATGAAGCGCGGTAAGTCGCTCAATGTCGCGGATGCCTTGAGGCTAGAATTCCGCCTCGCAAGCCACCTCGTTGGCACCCATGATTTCCGCGAAGGCATCGACGCGAAGATCGCTGGCAAAGGACGCGCACCCATCTGGCAGCCAGCAACCCTCGAAGATGTCGACGATCAGGCGATCGAGTTGCTGTTTTCGACACCGGTCGAAGGCGAGCTCGAAATCGACGAGCGCAAGCCTGGCCCCGCAAGTCCTTGATAATCAGCGCATTCCACGCCTGCATAATCAAACATTAAGCCTAGTTTTTCATGCGCTCTTAAGCGTCTCGCTTAAGCTCGTCTTAGAAGCTCGCGCTTAATCTCATCATCACGTTGGGCATAGATAACAACGAATGGGGGAAGGCGATGAATTTAGCTCTGGATATGCAGGCATGTCCGAGCGCCGATGGGGCAACAGACCTCAAGGGGCGCTATCTTGTTTCATTGAAGTTGGTTGAACGGCTGCACCGTTTGCTGCTCGACGTCGTTAAAGACGAATTTGACCGTTTGGATCGCACCGACCTCAACAGCGTGCAGGCGCTATTGATGTACAACATCGGCGACGCCGAGGTGACTGCGGGAGAGTTGACCGGTCGCGGCTACTATCTCGGGTCAAACGTCTCGTACAATCTCAAAAAGCTGGTCGATGCCGGCTTTATCCGTCATGAGCGCTCGACCACTGATCGGCGCTCGGTCCGGGTGAGCCTCACCGACAAGGGCCTAGAGGTCTCAAAGGTGGTGGCCGGTCTGTACCAGCGCCAGCTCGCCTCTCTTGAGCAGGTAGGTGGCGTCGGGAACGATGACCTAGAGGCGCTCAACAAGTCCTTGGTTCGCCTCGAGCGCTTCTGGACCGACCAGATCCGTTACCAACTCTAAACTTTCGCAGGTTCGCAGCGATGGTCGAATCTTCGTCGGAGCTATCTCCGCCGGGGGGCCGTTGTTTTGAGCACTTTAGCGCCGCGAACCCAGCCCAAATTCGCCCCATTCCTGGGGCAACTTGGCGGTTAGTCATCACTCCAACGTTGGGTGAGTCTGCGAATTCATCGAATGGCGAAAGCTTTGTTTGGGTCAGTCGCGACATAAACGATCCCCAGGAACTTACGCTTGGTTAAAAGAATTTGTGCTACCGAGCCACAATTCGTTGGGCCTAAAACGGGTAGAGCGGCGACCATTAATCGCCTATAGTTCAACAGGACAGAGGCCGCAGCGCATGGGGAGCGGCGTATGCCTAAGATGATCAGTAATTTCAGACGCGCGACCCAGGTCGCCGCCGCAGGCATCGCCGCGGCACTTGTCGTTGCCTGCGTCATTCCGGCAAGCGCTGGCCCGTTCAATTGGTTCAAGGACAAAGACCAGCGTCAAACTCAGCCGCAGCCACAACCCCAGCAAGGCCCTAGCAGCAGTGGCGGTGGCTTGTTCGGCGGCCTG
This sequence comes from Methyloceanibacter sp., assembly GCA_018067145.1. Classification (GTDB taxonomy): domain Bacteria; phylum Pseudomonadota; class Alphaproteobacteria; order Rhizobiales; family Methyloligellaceae; genus Methyloceanibacter. The sequence continues at coordinate 6,678 of JAGPVD010000018.1, read as the reverse complement.
TTCAACGGTGGCCGCTCGCGCGGACCAGCCGGCGAATCCCATTCCTCGGAGCTCCCTCGGGGCAACGCCGAAGTGGAAATGATCCTCAATCCGGCCCTCGGTTTGCCCACGCTGTCCTCGCGGAATATTGCGGCGACCAAGGCCGCTATTAAGAAATACAAGGTGATTGTTGCCCAAGGTGGCTGGCCCAGCGTGCCGGCTAAGGCCTTGAAACCTGGCTCGCGTGGTCAGAACGTCATCACACTGCATCGTCGGCTTGAGATTAGCGGCGACCTCGTCGGCATGAGCATTCCGAGTGAATACGACGCCGCGCTCGCTGCCGCAGTGCAGAAGTTCCAGCTCCGGCATGGTCTGCCGCCAACCGGCGTCATCGATTCCAAAGCCACGGTTAAGGCCTTGAACGTGCCAGCGAGTGTTCGTCTCGCCCAGCTCCAAGCGAGCCTGAAACGACTGAAGAGGCTGGCGCCGTCTGCCTCAAGCCGCCATGTGCTCGTGAACATTCCCGCTGCACAGGTTGAAGCGGTCCAAGGCGGGCAAGTAGCCCAACGACATGCTGCCGTTGTGGGCAAGGTGGCACGGCCGACGCCGGAGCTGCGCAGCAAGATCAAGGAAGTGAATTTCAATCCTTATTGGTACGTGCCCCGCAGCATCATCCATAAGGATCTCGTTCCCAAGGGACGCCAGTACGCGAGCCGCGGTCAGGACATGCTTGCCGCCTATCGCATGGAAGCCTTCGACACGGCGGGCAATCAACTCGAACCGCGTCAAATCGATTGGTTTGGTGAGGCGGTCTACACCTACAATTTCCGCCAGCAGCCGTGGAAAGAGAACTCGCTTGGCTTCGTGAAAATTAACTTCCCGAACAAGGACGCGGTTTACCTGCATGACACGCCGCTCAAGAGCCTATTCGGCAAGCCGGCGCGCTTTGAAAGCTCAGGCTGTGTGCGCGTGCATAATGTGTCCTCGCTGGTCAACTGGCTGTTGGCGAGCAACTCCGGCTGGAACATGAACCGCATTCAAAATATGAAGGCCACCGGCGAGCAGAAGTCCGTGAAGGTCGCCAAACAGACGCCCGTCTATCTCGTCTATGTGAGCGCCTGGGGTACGCCTGACGGCCAGATCCATTTCCGGCCGGACATTTACGGCTTGGATGGCGGCGCCCATACCGCGTCCGCTTATTGATCTCCAAAAGACACCGTAGACATTGAGGCCATCCAGTTTGTTCTGAGTGGCCTTGTTGTATCAGGCGAGGGCAATTAGCTGGTCGGCCCATTGACAAGTATATTAGCGCCACCTAATATTAGTAATACCTAATAGACAAGAGCGCAGACCAATGCCGCAGGCTCCCGACGACCTGGCTACCTTTGCCGCCAACGCCACAAAAGTCGCAAAGCTCCTGCAGGCGCTCGGAAATGAGCGCCGGCTGATGGTGCTGTGCAGACTGGTGGAGTGGGGCGAGGGCAATGTCGGATCGCTCGCCGAGGCGGCTGGGCTTTCGCAGTCCGCCACCTCCCAGCATCTCGCCAAGATGCGAGACGAGGGGATCGTGGAATTTCGCCGCGAAGGCCAGACGCGCTGGTACCGCATCGCCGACCCGAGCACCGAGCTGCTGCTTGGCTACCTCCACAAACTCTACTGTAGCGAAGACTAAGCTAAACGTTTCGACGGAGATTCCCCATGAGCCTTCCCAAAATCGCCGCCAACGACGCCAAACGCCTCATCGATCAGGGCGCTACCCTCGTCGACATTCGCAGCACCGATGAGCGCGCGCGCCAATCCATCCCTGGCTCACTGCATGGGCCGCTCGGAGAGATACCCAATCTCCACGATGTCAGCAGGCCCATCATCTTTCACTGCCACGCCGGCAAGCGGACCGTTGCCAATGCCGCCAAGCTGAAGGAGGCTGCGTCCGGCGAAGGCTATATCCTGTCGGGTGGCATCGAGGCCTGGAAACAGGAGCGATTCCCCATCGTCGCCAACGCAAACCAACCCATCGAAATCAACCGTCAGGTCATGATCGCCGGCGGCACTCTTGTCCTTCTCGGCGTGTTGCTCGGCACTTACCTGGCGCCAGCCTTCTATCTCCTAGCCGCATTCGCTGGTGCGGGCCTGGTCTTCGGGGGTGTGTCTGGCTGGTGCGGCATGGCCAAGCTGCTTGGGGTCATGCCGTGGAACCGGCCCGCCACCAGAACGTAGGCTGCGACGGGGCGAAGGCACCGGGCATCGCCCCAGACAAGCCCGATAACGGTTGATTTGTCTCATTGCGCCAATGGCCCGATCCGACGCATGTCTATGCGTGGGGCGTCGCTGGCGCGTCCTCCCGACATGTGGTAGAGCCAGCGCAATAGTGCCTAGCGCACGCTTCGTGAGGGTAAACCAAGCGGGCAGGTCGCCTGGGCCGGCTGGGATTTATCTGAGTTCGAGGAGTGGTTAGCCATGACGGCAAGTGATATTCGGCGCGCAGAAGCGCGTGAGAGCGACTTTTTCACCAAGCATTTGGAAGATGCGGACCCCGAAGTTTGGGGCGCCATCGAAAACGAGCACGAGCGGCAGCAGAACGAGATTGAACTGATCGCGTCGGAGAACATGGTGTCCAAGGCTGTGCTTGATGCCGCCGGTACGCTTCTCACCAACAAATATGCCGAAGGCTATCCGGGTCGTCGCTATTACGGCGGCTGCCAGTGTGTCGACGTGGTCGAACAGATCGCCATCGACCGCGCCAAAGAACTGTTTGACTGCAAGTTCGCCAATGTGCAGGTCCATTCGGGATCGCAGGCCAACCAGTCTGTGTTTCTGGCGCTGACCAAGCCGGGCGACACCATCCTTGGTATGAGCCTCGCCGCGGGCGGGCATTTGACCCACGGCGCGCCGCCGAACATGTCGGGCAAGTGGTTCAACGCTGTCCAGTATGGCGTGACCAAGGATACGAACCTCATCGACTATGACGAGGTCGAGAGCTTGGCCAAGGAGCACAAGCCTACTCTGATCATCGCGGGTGGTTCCGCCTATCCGCGCATCATCGACTTCGCTCGCTTCCGCGAGATCGCCGATTCCGTCGGCGCCTATCTCTTGGTCGACATGGCACATTTCGCTGGCTTGGTCGCGGCCGGTATCCATCCGAGCCCGCTGCCCTATGCTGACGTCTGCACGACCACAACGCATAAGACGCTACGTGGACCGCGCTCGGGCATGGTCGTTTCCAACAACGAGGACATCGGCAAGAAGATCAACTCCGCTGTGTTCCCGGGTCTGCAAGGCGGACCGCTGATGCACATCATCGCTGCTAAGGCGGTGGCCTTCGGTGAGGCGCTTCAGCCCTCGTTTAAGGCTTATGCGCAGCAGGTGGTCGACAACGCCAGAGCTCTCGGCGAGACGCTCGTTGCAGGCGGCCTCGATATCGTTTCCGGCGGCACCGACACGCATTTGATCCTGGTCGATCTGCGCCCGAAAAAGCTCACCGGCAAGGCGGCGGAGATCGCACTCGGCCGTGCGCACATCACTTGCAATAAGAATGGCGTGCCGTTCGATCCCGAGAAGCCCATGGTCACCTCGGGCATTCGCCTCGGCTCGCCGGCGGGCACAACGCGCGGCTTCGGCGTCGCCGAGTTCCAGTCTATCGGTGGAATGATCCTCGAAGTGTTGGACGGTCTCGCCGCCAATGGCGATGAGGGCAACGCTGCCATCGAGGAGGCCGTGAAGACCCGCGCGATCGAACTCTGCTCGCGGCATCCGATCTACGAGTAAACGTCTGGCGTGATGGTGAGGACGAGGAGGGTGGTCGCCCATGCGGTGCCCCTATTGCGGCAGCACAAACACGCAAGTGAAGGATTCTCGGCCTAGCGAGGATCACACCACGATCAGGCGCCGGCGCATTTGCGCCGATTGCGGCGGACGCTTCACTACGTTCGAGCGTGTGCAGTTGCGTGAGCTGACGGTCATCAAACGCAACGGCCGGCGCATTCCCTTCGATCGGGACAAGCTGATGCGGTCGGTTCAGGTGGCGCTGCGCAAACGGCCCGTGGAGCCTGATCGCATTGAGCGCATGGTGAGCGGCATCGTGCGTCGGCTTGAGAATAGCGGCGAGAACGATGCCCAGTCGGAAGCTATCGGACATCTCGTGATGGAGGCGCTGAAGGGGCTCGACGATGTGGCCTATGTGCGCTTCGCCTCGGTCTACAAGAATTTCCGTGAGGCGAAAGACTTCGAGGAGCTGATTGACGAGCTGCAAGGGCCCGAAGACGACGACCCCGAAGTCAACAAGACTCCCGATTAGGTAGGGCGCTATTCCATGAGCGCGAGCGACGACGAGCATATGGCGCAGGCAATCATGCTTGCGCGGCGTGGGCTTGGGCGCACCTGGCCAAACCCGTCCGTCGGCGCGATTGTTGTCAGGCCTTCAGGCAAACTTGTTGGACGCGGTTGGACCGCGCCAGGCGGCCGCCCCCATGCCGAAGCCATTGCGCTCGAGCAAGCAGGCGCCAAAGCCAATGACAGCACGATCTACGTGACGCTGGAACCCTGCGCCCATGAAGGGCGTGGGCCAGCTTGCGCCGACATCATCGTCGCGGCGAAACCGAAGCGCGTCGTCATCGGCTTGCGCGATCCCGACCGCCGCACTGCCGGGCGTGGTGTGGCGCTGCTACACGATGCCGGCATTGAAGTGGACGAGGGCGTTCTGGCGGACGAGGCCGGGGCCGTCACGCTTGGTCATGTCATGCGCGTCACGCATAAGCGCCCCGCCGTCACGCTTAAGTTGGCGGTGGGTTCGGACGGGCTCGTGCCAAGGGGCGACGGAGAGCCTGTCTGGGCAACCGGCCCCGAGGCCCGCGCGCATGGGCATCTGCTGCGGGCACGAAACGACGCGATCCTGGTTGGGCGTGGAACGGTCGCTGCTGACGACCCAACACTCAACTGCCGTCTTCCCGGCATGTCGTCCCGCTCGCCGGTGCGCGTCGTCCTCGACAGTCGTTTGCGTACACGGCCAGAAGCGAAGCTCTTCGAAGACACAAAGGTGCCAGTCTGGCTCATCTGTGCCGAAGGCGACGAGCAGACAGACGCCGCACTGCTGAACGGACGGGGCGCCGATATCATTACAGTCCCCCGCAATGCGGACGGGCTCATCTCGCTTCAAGAGACTCTAGAGACGCTGGCAGGCCTGGGCATCACCCGGGTGCTGGTGGAGGGCGGACCTTCGGTGGCAAGGAGTTTTCTAGACGCCGATCTCGTGGACGAAGCTGTGATCTACCAAGGGCCGAAGCCCGCCGGTGATGATGCACTTTCGCCTTTTGCTGGCGACGGGCTTGATCGTCTGACCGAAAACAGCCATTTCACAAACATTGCCATGCGTTCCTTCGGACCGGATCGGATGAGTTTGTGGCGGCGGAAATAGACATGTTCACTGGAATCGTCAGCGGCACAGGGACACTCACGGAGAAATGCGGATCGCGCCTCGTGATCGAGACTCCCTATAAGCCAGAGAGCTTTGAGGAGGGCGCATCTGTCGCCTGCGACGGGTGCTGCCTGACCGTTGTCGATATCGCCAAGGGGAAGGGCTCAGGCTCTCTCCTGCACTTCGACCTGTCGAACGAAACATTGGACCTGACCACGCTCGGGTCATGGGGGGTGGGGCAGAAGATCAATCTCGAACGGGCGCTAGCTCTAGGCCAGGAACTTGGCGGTCATATCGTCACAGGACATGTGGATGGGCGCGCCAAAATTGTCTCGCGCAACCCTGATGGCGATAGCATCAGGTTCGCACTTGAGGCGCCGTCTGAGCTTGCGGGCTTCATTGCGGCCAAAGGCTCGATTGCGCTCGATGGCGTTTCGCTGACCGTTAACGAGGTCGATGATTCACTCTTTGGCGTGAATATCATTCCCTACACACTCTCCCACACCACATTGGGAGACCAACAGCCCGGCGATCTGGTAAACCTTGAAGTCGATCTTCTCGCGCGCTACGTGGCGCGCCTTGGTCAACATGAAGGCCGTTAGACGTGACCGCATTGACTGAAGTCTCAGGCCGAGCGCCGCTCAGCGAGTTCTTGTCGCCCATCGAGGAGGTGGTCGAGGATGCGCGTAATGGGCGGATGTTCATTCTCGTCGACGCCGAGGAACGCGAGAACGAGGGCGATCTCGTGATCCCAGCACAGATGGCCACGCCGGACGTTATCAACTTCATGGCCAAGCATGGCCGGGGGCTCGTGTGCCTGGCGCTGACGCCTGTCCGTGCCCAGCAACTCCGTCTTGAATTGATGTCGCGGTCGAACCGCTCGCGCCACTCCACCGCCTTCACCGTGTCCATCGAGGCTCGGGAAGGGGTTTCCACCGGGATATCGGCCCATGATCGGGCCCATACCATCTCAGTCGCCATCGACCCCACTAAGGACTATCGCGATGTGGTGACGCCGGGTCACGTGTTCCCGCTGCTCGCCAAAGAAGGCGGCGTGCTCATCCGTGCCGGCCATACGGAAGCGGCTGTCGATCTTGCGCGGCTTGCTGGATTGAACCCTGCCGGCGTCATCTGCGAGATCATGAATGACGACGGCACGATGGCGCGTCTTCCCGATCTTGTCGGCTTTGCCCAAGCCCATGGGCTGAAGATCGCCACAATCGCTGATCTGATTGCCTATCGGCTTCGCTACGACCATTTGGTAAACAAGGTCGCCGAGACAACGGTTG
>JAGPVD010000182.1 GCA_018067145.1 Methyloceanibacter sp. | reverse complement strand
CGAGAAACGAAACGCTCGAACCATACCTTAAATCAGCAGCTCAGAGGGGCGAAAACGAGGAGGTATGACGGCAATGTCACGGTAACTCGGATAGCACTGCGAGTCGTCGCCGATTAGCATCATCGGATGAAACCGATATCGTTTAAGCGCCACTGCTTCCCGCCAGAGATCATCCGCCATGCCGTCTGGCTCTATGCCAGGTTCACGCTGTCCTTCCGGGATGTCGAGGAGCGGCATTGTCACTTTACTCTTTAGAGCGTTGCTCCTCCACGGTCTTGACGACTGCCCGGTTTGCGGCGGCGATGACGATGCTAAACAAGACCAGGCCAATGAGCGCGACCAGCACAGTCACGATCCGACCCAATACCGTCGTCGGCACGACATCGCCATAACCGACGGTGAGACCCGTGATCAATGTGAGGTACAGTGCCTTCCAGTAGTTCATTCCTTCAGCAATCGAGATGAGTCCCGCGCCCATCGCCATGAGAGCGAGAAGCGCGATCAATGTGTGACTAACAACCATCAGTACACTGAAAAAGTGACGTACGAAAATGAAGAAATTTTTCATGCTCCAACCATCGACGCGGGAATGTCCGCAACCGCATCGGGTTCAATGGCGTCGATTTCTTGGGGCATGATTAATCCTCTCGCAGAGAAGTAAGTTGGCTACGATGTCCGCGCTACTCGATTTCGGGCTCAGGGATGCCACCCCTGCCCTTCATGAAATCAAAGTCGTAGCCAGTGTCGCCTTGTTCCACGTGGTCCTCCCACAGCTTGTAGTACCCGCGCGGATAGCGCAGCCATAGGCGGATGCAGGCCGTCTTGACGAAGGCGAGATCGGATGTCACTGGCTACCTCTGCCAGGTTTTCTAGAATGGCAGCAGTGTGCCGTTCAGTCTTGGTCGTGGCTGGTGATTAGGAGCTCTTATTATGAAGTACATAATGTTGGGAATTGTCGCGATGACACTCACCTTGCCACAGTCGGCTGCAACAGCCGAAGATCGTCCAAAGACCGCCGCCGAAGTGGGCATTATGCAAGGCTCCCCACCGAAGCGATTGATCGACATGTCCCAGTGGGACAAAGGACCGGACAACCGCTGGGCCTTTCAGCACATCAGTGAGATCATCCCGACCGCCAATATCAGTCGCGGACCGGGACCGGCGTCACCTCTCGAACAGGTGCCAGCAGACCTTTCGGGGCTGGCCTTCAAGGCGCCTGACGGTAAACAGATGACCGTCCACAAGATGTTGCAGACGACGTACACCGACGGCTTCATCGTGTTGCATCAGGGCAAGGTCGTATTCGAGAAGTACTACAACGGAATGACCCCGGGAACGCGGCATTTGCTGATGTCGGTATCGAAATCGGTTACCGGCACGTTGGCAGGGATACTCGTCAATGACGGGAGATTGAACCCCACTCTAAAAGTTGTCGACTACATACCCGAACTGAAGAACAGTCCGGGTTTTGCCGACGCGACCGTGCGTGAGGTCCTCGACATGACGACATCACTTGTCTGGAGTGAGGATTACGCCGACCCGAAAGCCCAGGTCGTCTCGCATGAGGCGGCGACCGCCTGGCGTGGACCACAATCGAAGCTGGCGCAACAAGGCCTTTATGCCTTCGCTCAAACCACCCAGAAGGACGAACGCGCGCACGGTGAGGTATTCCACTACGCGTCGATTAACACGGATGTGCTTGGGTGGTTGATCGAGAGGGCCACAAATCAGCGCTTTGTCGAGTTCATGAGCGAAGTTATTTGGTCCAAGCTCGGTGCGGAACACGACGCGCAGCTCAGTGTCGATTACAAGGGCTCGGCTGTCGCAAACGGTGGGTTTGTCATCACACTCCGCGACCTGGCTCGCTTCTCCCAAATGGTGCTGGACGACGGCTACCACAACGGCCGGCAAATCGTGCCGTCCGGTTGGATCAGCGACATTCGCTTCAATGGCAAGAACTCGGCCTGGAAACCGACCCACTACGCCGAGACTTGGCCGGACGGGTTCTATCGGAACCAGTGGTATGTGACCAAGGACGATCAAGGCTCTTTCTTCGCTGTAGGCGTGAACGGCCAGCACATTTGGATCAATCCGAAGACACGGGTCACTATCGTAAAATACTCCTCGCTTCCGGTAAGTGCAGACAAAGAAAACATAGTTCTAGGATGGGCCGGGATGGATGCCATCGCCCGGTCGTTCGGGAAGTAAGGCTGCTCTACGTCCAAACGTCCGCTTTGGGTCATTAGCGGAAGTCAGACTCGCCGTTCGGGCAACCCTGGAGGCCAAGCGAGTCGAACTCCTCGCTCAACTGCAAGCAGCTCCCCCTCCCATGCCGCGACTGCACCCGAACCTTGCCGAGCTCTACCGCCAAAAGGTCATGAAGCTTGTCGAAGCCCTCAATGATGACGGCACCCGACTAGAGGCTGGGGAATGCATCCGTGAGCTCATCGAAGAAATCCGGCTCGTGCCGACAATGGAAAGCTCCGGGCAGGGCGTTGTCAGAGCAAAATTCTAAATACTTGGAGCGGCCATC
>JAGPVD010000006.1 GCA_018067145.1 Methyloceanibacter sp. | reverse complement strand
GATGGCCGCTCCAAGTATTTAGAATTTTGCTCTGACAACGCCGCTCTGACAATGCCGTCCGCATTGAGCCAGATAGCGGACGTCCCTCCCCTATGAACGGATGTCCGCTAAGTGCCAGAAGCCGACATTCGATCGGTGATGCCGCTTCTACTGCCCGAAGGTACTCTGGAAAGTCTGATTAGGCGTAGGCTCCGCAGCCGACTTCTCCTTCTGCGCAGTCTCCGCAGTAGGTTTTTGCGGTTGCGCCTCGCTCGCATCAGGCGCCGTGGCGTTGGGCTGGTTGCCACGCGCGGAAGGCGTGGCTTTGGGATCTTGCCGCTTCTTGACGCCGAGCATCTGACCAATGCCGCCCACGACGCCCTTCGTCACCGCGCCGGGGATGGCAACGCTCTTCTCCACGAGCCCGCCCTCACCCGTCTCGATGCCGAGCAAATTGGTCGGCATCGAGATCAAGCCTCCACCGAGCTTGTTGAGCTGCTGATAGGCGGCGACCGGACTTTCAAGGACGCCAACGATGTCCGGGTAGATTGAGGGGTTGTCCCACGGACCCGAGACGGCGATGGGCACAGGAAAGCCGAGCATGTTGTTCTTGCCACTCTTGCTTTCCACGCTCGCCAGCATGAACGGGTTGACGCGGAATTTGAGTCGCTGGGCCGGAATATCTACCGTCCCGGCGCCGCCGATGGAGACAAGCGGTCCGGTCATGCGCAGATCGTCGGTCTGCGCCTGGCCGCCTGCGATCTTGAAGCTGGCTCCGAGCTTGTCGAAGACGGTCTTCGCTTCCTGCTTGAACTGCCAGCCCGTGAGAATGCCGGTGGTCAGGGTGCGCAGCATGTTGGCGACGTTAATCCCGCGCAACGCGCCGTTCGTGAAGTCGAACTTCGCCGTTCCATTGAGGCTCGAGACCATGGCGCTTTCGGTGCCACCACTTGCGCTCAGATCGAACGCGATGGCCGCCTTGCCCTCGATGGTGCGGAAGTCGGCGACATCGTCCAAGAAGGGATACGCATCGAGACCAGTGACGGCGAGGTTGAGGCGATGCGCAGGCACCGCGCCGCTTGCGTCCAGCACGAGCGTCATCGTTCCGCCGCCACCATAGGCCTTGAGGTCCTTGGTCTCGGCGATGAGCTTGCCGCCTGCAAGCGTAACCTTGACCGTCGCCGCGCCGATCCTGATGTCCTCGAACACGAACTGATTAAAGGTCACGGTCACATCCGCGTTCACATCCTTCAGCGCCAAGAAACCGAGCTTCTCTAAGCGCCAGCCGATCTCGCGCGGTCTTGTCGCCGTCCTCGCCGGCTTGGCAGCCGGCGCTGTTTTGCCGGACTGCGCTTCCGGTACTGGCGGCGGGGCGACAGCGACCTCGGTTCCGCCGCCGGGAGGCTGGGCCAACGGATTGGGCAGAGGCTCGGTAGACGCCGGCGCCGACTTGGTTTCGGCCGCGGGCTGGGCTGCCTCCGTCGACTCCTTTGGCGCCGGCACGCCACCACTCTTCGATTTTACCGCGCCGGTCGCCGTGAAGGTCCCGGTCAGGCTGGGGACGTCGCCCGCAAGGTTCACCGTGAGCGTGCCCGACGCCGTCTGCCCGCTGGTCTGCGCCTTGACGGGGTCGAGGACGAGGACGTCGTCCTTGTAAAGGCCATTGCCCGTGACCGCGTAATCGCCGTAGACCACGGTGAACGCCGTGAGAACGAGCGCGTCGTCTTTGTAGAAGACACCGCCTGTCACGAAGGCCTTGGCGGGAAGTCGATCCGGTGAATCGATCTCGAGTTTCATCGATGCGGACTCGCCGTCGAGCAGCTTCTCGATCCCGGTGATGGAGCCGGTCACCTTGGCAGGCTTGCCGTCGAGTTCGACGGTGACATCGAGATCGACGGCGTCTTCTCGATATGTGGCATCGCCGGAAACCGTCTGGTCCCCGAACATCGCTGTGACCTGAGAGAGAGTTAGAACATCATCCTTGTAGACGGCAGCTCCGGAGATGGTGTCCTCGCCGGAGACCGCCGCGAACTTCCGCAGGGTAAAAGTATCGTCCTTGTAAGAGACGACGCCGTTCAGGGTCACCTCGTCCTTAAGATGCTCGGGCGCCACGACGCTAAGCTTTGTGGGCACCGCGCCGCCTGCGAGAAACTGATCGAACGTGCCGAGCGATCCAGCAAGCCGTACCGGCTTACCCTCGACCGCAACTTCCGTGTCCACCGTCAGCGTGTCGCCGGCGAGGTGCGCCGTGCCGGCGAACGGCGTGTCGTCAAATAGTCCTTGAGTGATCGTCAGTGTGTCCTCGCGATAGGTCGCGTCGCCGGAAATCTTGTGGGGACCGGACTGGGCGGCGAACTTTACGAGCGTGAGGACGTCGCCCTTGTAGGACGCAGCGCCTGTAAGGGTGGCGCCGTCCGGCAGATCAGGCGTTTGGAGCGCGAGCGTCACCGGCGCCGGACCCCCGTCGAGGAAATGGGCGAAGCTGCCGATCGTCCCTTTGGCCGAGACGGGATCACCGTCATAGCGGGCGGTGCCAACGAACGTGAGCGGGCCATTCGCCCTCGGTAACGAGGCTTCGGCGTTGAGAGAGGTAATCTGCTTGCCGGGCTCGCCGTTCTCGCCAGGCAAAATCACCGTTCCATTGCGAATGGTCAGCTCGTGGATGCTCCAGTCTTGCTGCGCTGCCGTTCCTTCCCCCGCAGGCTCCGCAGAACGAGGCGCGGTCTTCTCTGGCAGCGGCAGCGTGATGACGGGATCGACCAGGGTGACCTCGGTGAGGTTCACCTTGCCGGCAAGCAGGCTGCGCAGCACGAGGCCAAAGCGCAACGTACGCGCCGTGGCGAACTCCGCCGCGCCACCTTGGTCCGGTTGCGCGATCCCCACATCGCGCGCTACGAGGTCGAGGGACGGAAAGACCGCAAGCCTGACCGGACCGTCAATGCGAACGCGGTAGCCGGTTGCGCTCTCAACTTGGGCGAGCGCCCTTTTCTGCAAGCTATCGGTGGAAATGAACAGCGGCGCGATGAAGACTAGGCTCACCGCGACGACGGCGATGGCTGTAAGAGCGACTAGAACTCGACGTACGATTCTCTTGCCCTCCGGTAATATTCACAAGTTTGGCCTTACATCCACCACCAGTCTGAGGAGGAAATATGGCTGCTTCCGGCATTGTCAGAGCAAAATTCTAAATACTTGGAGCGGCCATCGAACCGCTCAGATCGACCCGGAAAATGCATGAAAATCAATGGCCGCGAAATCCGGTTCTGACGTTTTGGCAAAGTAAACGATGATCGCTCGGCCCCCATT
>JAGPVD010000134.1 GCA_018067145.1 Methyloceanibacter sp. | reverse complement strand
GGAGCGCCGACATGGTCTCGTTGAACAGGCGGTCCCAAGAACCGCGGCCCGTCACTGCCTTCTCGTGGAACAACTGCTCGAGCTTGTCTTCGAGCTGGTAGGGCTTCTCCTTCCGCAGATCCTCAAGCCAAGGGCGAAAGTGGCCGAGCTCCGACTCCGACATCGCGCGCTCAAGCGCATCGTCGCCTAGCCGGTTCAGCTCGAGCGGGAAGAACAGAAGCTTGGACGATATGGCGGTGACCTTTTCCTGGATGTCGCCATAGAATTTCTGGCGCTTAGGGTCGGCCGTGTTGGCGGCATAGAGCAGGCTCGCATATGAGACGATGCGACCCATCACGTCGTTCAACGCCTCAAAGTCGCGCAAAGCCTGCGCCAGCGCAGGCCCGCCCTTCCCGTCGTCGAGGGTTTCCACAAGCTTGCCGGCGTAGCGTTCGTTAAATGCCTCGGCGGCACGTTCCGACATGTCCACGTCGGTTTCTAACTCCGGGGATTCGGGCGCCTCATAGAGGTCGGTGAGATTCCATTCCGGCAATTTGCCGATTTTCGTCTTGCCTGCCACTTTGCCCGCACCTTTCGCCCTGGTCTTGGTTTTCGCTTTGGCCGCTCCGCTCGCGGCATAGACGGGGTTCGGAAGCCAGTTGATCGGTGTTCGCAGCATCGACACGTAATTCCTCGTTAGCTAATGGCCAGCGTCTAGTGTGGGAACGCCCGAGTGCGCCCGCAAGGTCCAAAGTTATTTGATTTTGGCCATTTCCGATGGCGGCCCAGCAACAGCTTCACCAAAATCGAACTGAAATAAAGAAGACGTTTACCACTCGACTGTACAGTTTTGGCACAGCAGGAAACGCTTGAGGAGAAGTAGGAAGCCTTGAGGTCAGTCTCCTAGTTAGTGTTTGAGTAACTGTAGTGAGTTTTGCGTCATGCCCAAGCGCGTATTGGTCGTCGATGACGACCCAACACAACGTCGTATTCTCGAAGAGACCATCAAGCAGTTCGGCTATAACGTCGAAGCCGTGGACAGCGGCGGTTCCGCCCTGGTCGCGCTAAAGGCCGATAGCGCCGGCGATATCTGCCTCATCCTTCTCGACCTTTTCATGCCCGACACCGACGGCATGGCCGTGTTGTCCGCCATGCGGTCCATGCCGCGCAAGCCCCCCGCCATCGTCCAGACTGCCCATGGCAGCATCGATGCCGCGATTGGGGCCATGCGCGCCGGCGCCGTTGACTTCGTGGTTAAACCGGTCAGTCCCGAGCGGCTCGAAGTCTCCATCAAGAACGCACTGAAGATCGAAGCTTTGGCCGGTGAAATCACCCGCATGAAAGCCAGCGCCAATGGCGATCTTGGTCTTGCCGACATCATCGCCGGCGCTGAGGCCATGCAGCGGGTTATCAAGCTCGGCAAACGTGCCGCCGGTTCCAACATCCCTGTCGTCATAGAAGGCGAGCCAGGTGTCGGCAAGGAACTGATTGCCCGCGCGATCCATGGGGAAGGCGACCGGAAATCGAAGCCCTTCGTCACGGTCAGTTGCGGGGTTGTCCCGGCGCGCCAGATTGAGAGCATCCTATTCGGCAACGCTCGCGACAAGCGCGCTGGAAAATTTGTTGAAGCCGACGGCGGCACGCTGTTTCTCGACGAGATCAGTGCGCTGTCTCTCGATGTTCAGGCAAAACTGCTTCGCGCTTTGACCGACGGCGAGATCAAGCCCGTCGGCGCCACGCAGCCAATGTATGTCGACGTCCGCCTGATCGCGACGACCAACCAGAACCTGATCGGCCTCGTGCAGGAACATCGTTTCCGGGAGGATCTCTACTATAAGCTGAACGTCTTCCCGGTTTGGGTGCCACCGTTGAGACAGCGCCTCGAAGACGCACCGGAGCTGATCCGAAATTTCTCGGCGCGCTTTGCCGCCGAGGAAGGCAAGCGCATTGACGGCCTCGACGCCGAGGCGACCTTCATGCTCCAGCGCTATTCCTGGCCTGGCAATATTCGCCAGCTTGAGAACGCGGTGTTCCGCGCCGTCGTCTTGGCCGACACACCGATGCTGACGGTAAATGAGTTCCCGCAAATCGCAGCTCACGTGGAAGGCTATGCGGTCACCGTACCGCCGGCACCCGCGCCGAAGGACCCGACGCCCCGCATCGATGGGCCGGTCATGCTGGGCAAGTCCGCCGACTCGCCGGCGACGATCCACGTCCCGTCCAGTGAGGGCAAAGACGCGCTCGGAATTCCCGCCTTGATGGACTCAGGCGACATCCGTTCGCTGGAAGCTGTCGAGGCCGACATGATCCGGCTGGCCTTCGGCCGCTACCGCGGTCGGATGACAGAGATAGCCAAAAGGCTCGGCATTGGCCGCTCGACGCTCTATCGGAAGATGCGCGAAATAGGGCTGGAAGCCCGAACTAACTGACTGAAGATATGGACGATAATAGCGTTTAGCGTCTGACCACCAGAATCGGCACGAAAGTCACACTGAATAGAAAAACGCAAGATCCGGGAGTATTCCGCCCCCAACATAATGGCCAAGTATGGGGGCCCCGGATACGTTCCGAGCACTTTTCTGGGTCAGGTGATTCGGCCAGAGGGAACAGGATCTATGCGGCCCATCTACATCATAGCGGTGACCTTGTTTTTGGCCGCGCCCCCGAGCGCGCCGGCCTTCGCCGCCGAGCCTGATGCTCCGAACGCCCTAGTCACCAGGGCCGAAGCGATCCGCATGGCCGTGCTCGACCGCCTTTCGGAAAAATTCTCCGCGACCTCGCAACATAAGAAGGAAGAGAAGGGCGCCCTGGTGGAATACTACTCCACGCCGGGTCAACGCCTGCTGTGGGTGGACGCGAACGGCTTGACCTCCCGCGGCAAGGCCGTGGTCGCCGAAATCACTAAAGCCGACGACTATGGGCTACGCGCGTCCGACTACGCGCTGCCTAACATGGCAGGCTTCGACGCTGGCAACGCCAGCGCGACCGAGCAACTCGCCAACGCCGAACTCAAGATCAGCCATGCAGCGATCGACTATACCTACGACGCGCGCGGCGGCCGCATCACGCCTACGCGCCTTTCGAAGAATCTCGATCCGACGCTAGAGCTGCCGAAGCCATTGGAAGTGATCGAGTCGGTCTCCTACCGCTCCGACCCGGCAGCCTATTTGCGGAGCTTCCAGCCCGACCATCCACAGTTCGTACTGCTCCGCAAAAAACTGATCGAACTTCGCGGTAGCAACGAGCCGATCAGCCAAGAAAAGCCCCGGGTCAAGATCCCGAACGGCCCGCTGCTCAAAGTCGGCGTTGTCGATCCCCAGGTCGCATTGCTCAGGACACGGCTTGATGTGCCTGAAGGGCAAAACCCCAATCTCTACGACCAGACCGTGATCGAGGCGGTCAGACAATTCCAGGCGGAGCATAATTCCTATGCCGACGGCGTGGTTGGCCCTGGCACGCGGCAGCTGCTCAACACGCCGCATCGGCGCAATATGGGTAGCCCCGCGCAGATCAAAGCCATCCTGCTCAATATGGAGCGCTGGCGCTGGCTGCCCCGCGACCAGGGCAGCTTCTACGTGACGGTCAACATTCCTGAGTTCACGCTGCGCGTGGTCGAAGAAGACGAGGTGGTCCACACCGCGCGCGTGGTTGTCGGCAAGACCAACAAGCAGACGCCGGTGTTCTCTAACGAGATGAAGACAGTGGTGTTCGGCCCCTATTGGAACGTGCCCACGTCGATCAAAGTCGGCGAGATCAGGCCGTATGTCCGGCCGGCCGGCGGCGGCTGGTTCGGTAGCGGACGTGGCTGGAATACCTCGGTCTTCCAGCGCCATGACCTCCGCATCAAATATGGCGGCCGCGAAGTCGATCCGGCTTCGCTCGACTGGAACCGGGTGGATATCCGCAACCTCCACCTCTACCAGCCGCCCGGGCCCCGCAACGTGCTCGGCAAGGTCAAGTTCATGTTCCCCAACAAGCACGACGTCTACATGCACGACACGCCGCAGAAGCACCTCTTCGCCAAACCTGTCCGGGCCGAGAGCCATGGCTGTATGCGCGTGCAGAATCCCGATCAGCTTGCCGGCGTGATCCTGAGGCATGACCAGAACTGGAGCCGGGCACGCACCGTCTCAGCCCTTGAGACCGGGTACGACCAGCATGTCGGGCTCCGCCAAAAAGTGCCCGTCCACATCACCTATTTCACGTTGCGGGTGAACGAGGATGGCTCGGTGACTACCTTCCGAGACCTCTACGGCCATGACGGCCGCATGGCCGCCGCTCTTTTTTAGAGACCGCCACCGCTCCCATCTTGGGCACCCCATCAGACTCCGCTAACGCCAAAAAACCAAGGCCAGCCCCAGTTTAGCAAAGCGGCGCATCGGCTCTTTGGCACAACCCCCCGTTGTCCACGGTCAGAACGCGTTAACCACTCCCGGAATTGCCGGGCGACGGTTAATGTGATCGACTTGTTTTTCGCCCAATTTGCCAATTACTGTTGCTTATTGGCCACCACCGACAACCGGTTGGCCAAAGGCGTCAAGGCCCTAAGGGCCTGAAGTTACGGGGAAAGTTGGCCTTCTAATTGGCCAACGAGGGAAGTTAACGGAAAGTCGGGGATGCTGTTCCGGGGGTATAGTGTGCGCCGCGCCGTGTTTGGCGCCGGATTTATCGCTCTCGCCATTGGCGTTGCGATGGGCCACCAGGCGAACGCCTCAGGCGAGGTCCGCACCCTTTCCCTCTACGAAATCCACACCAAAGAGACCCTCACCGTCACCTACAAGCGGGACGGAAAATTCGACGAGGAAGGTCTCAAGAAGCTCAATCACTTCATGCGGGACTGGCGGTCCGAAGAAGAGACCCAGATGGACCGCGAACTGATCGACCTCATTTGGACCCTGCATCAGGAGCTTGGCTCCGAGAAGCCGATCCATCTCGTTTCCGGCTACCGCAGCGCCAAGACCAACGCCAAGATGAGAAAGCGCGGCGGCGGTCAGGCCAAGAAGAGCCAGCACATCCAGGGCAAGGCCGCAGACCTTCACTTCCCCGGCGTGTCCGCCAAAGCGCTCCGCAACTCAGCCCTCGTGCAGGAAATCGGTGGCGTTGGCTACTACCCGACCTCCGGGCTTCCCTTCGTCCACGTGGACACCGGACGCGTGCGCATGTGGCCGCGCATCCCCCGGCTTGAGCTTGCTGCGCTCTACCCTGACGGTCACACGGACTATGTGCCAAGAGACGGCAGGCGGATCACCAAGAAGGACTACCAGGTCGCCTTGGCCAAGGGCCTCGTGAGCAAGACCCTAGTTGCCTCCGCTGCGCCCATGCCGACGCCGAAGCCGCGCGCCCTGGCGACAGAGGTCGCCCAGCCTATTCTCGCGTCTTATACGCCCGGCGATCCGGTGGGCGCACCGCAAGCCGCCACGCCTCCCGCTGCCCCGCGCTTTACCTACGCCAGCGCTGCCGGCGGCGGCTTCAAGTTCCCAAGGCCGAGCCTCCTCCCCGCCGCCGAACAGGCACCGGTCCCGGCCTATCATAGTGCCAAAGTTGTTGGCGCGCCCGAAGTCGACGACGACCATCCCGACGAGCTGAGCTACACGCCGTTCGAGACCGCGAGCCTCATGACCGACACGTCGGTCGCGCATAGCCGCACCGTCGCGCCGCTCACCCATCCCGAACAGGAAAACATCGACTACCTGTTCAAAGGCATGGACCGGCCGACAGACCTCAAGCTTCGCCGCACCTCAGGCTATCGCAACCTGGCCAGCGCACAGCAATTCTCCGGTAAAGCCGTGAGAAGCCTCTACGCGGCGATGGAAGACTCTGGTCCCACCCAGCTCGCGCAGAACGCCCGCTAATTCCTTAAGCTGCTTCGGACGACTCCGCGTCCGCTTCCACATCATCCATGCCGAGCGCATGAAGGTAGGTGTCGAGGATCAGCTCTTCCTCGCGCCGCTCATTCTCGTCCTTCTTGCGCAGGCGGACCACAGCGCGCAGCGCCTTGACGTCGAAGCCATTGCCCTTGGCCTCGGCATAGACCTCGCGCAGATCCCCGGCGAGCGCCGCCTTCTCCTCCTCCAACCGTTCGATGCGAGAAATGATGGCACGAAGCTGATCTTTGGCTGATGACTGAAGCTGCACGTTGGGTTCCTCAAGCGTTTGTGATGGTTGGATAAAGGGCGAGCTTGGTGCCGATCGCCGGTCGCGGCAAGACGTGAGCGGGGCTTATCCCGCTTATCCAAAGGCCCGACGTAGTTGTGTCGCCGGCGAACAGCGCAGACACGCGACATCACTACAACACACTGAATTTACTTAGCTTTATTCGATAAGGCAGGGAGGCCGTCAGGACCGTTCGGTCTGAAACTTCGCCTTCCACTCCTCATACGGCATGCCGTAGACGATCTCTCTCGCCTCGTCCTTGCTAAGAACAACGCCCTGCTCATCCGCGGCTTCGAGATACCAGGTCGAGAGGCAGTTGCGGCAAAATCCAGCAAGCTCCATCAGGTCGATATTCTGCACGTCGGTTCGCTCGCGCAGATGTTCGATGAGGTGGCGGAAGGCCGCGGCCTCAAGCTCAGTCTTTGTCTTGTCATCCATTGGCGCATCCTTTCGCGAGACGCATGCATGAGCCGGTGTGCGACCTATGATGCTCGATATCGTGAAGGCCGGGGGCTGAGCCGAGCACTTCCCGAACAACCCGGGCGAGATGGCCAGCCCATTCCGCCTGCCCTTCGGCCCCGAAAATCAAATCCTGACGCAATTCGATCAGCGCATGGGCAAGACCGCGCATCGTGGCGTGCCGGTAAAGCGTATCGCCCTGGAGCTGTCCTGAGTAAGGCACGTTGTCGCCCACCTCCACATCGGGAATGGTCCTTAGGCCGTCAAGCAGGGGCAGTGGGAAGCGCGGGTCCTTGTCCCACAGCACCGAAACCGCCCAGGGCCGGGCCACGCCCTTCCAGGCTTGAGTGAAGCTGTGCACCGACAAGATCGCCGGCGGTTTGCCTGCGGCGATCCCCGCCTCGACCGCGCACTGCACGGCAAGATCGTATGGCCGATAGAAGCGCTCAAGACGCGCCTCGATGTCGGCGGCGCCGAGTGCGACATTGCCGGGCACCACGAGCCCGTCGGAAAGCTGCATGATGAGGGTGGGATCATCGAAGCCGCGGTTCGGGTCGATCAGGAGGCGTGAGAACCTGCTGAGCACCGCCGGCGCGCCAAGCACCTCGGCAAGCCGCGCGGCTACGCCAGCCGCGCCGAGATCAAAAGCAATATGCCGGTGTAGGTCATCATGCCGGAGCCCAAGCGTATGATAGTCATCGGGAATCGTATTCTCGGCGTGATCGCAGATGACGAGGAGGCCAAGGTCCAAATCCCCCTCGATGTTCCGGTATGGCTTTTCGCCTAATTCTTCTTGTACAAGAGTGCCCAGGCTCAACTCCACGCCATCATTTTTCGTCTCAAAACTGTCTCCGCCCATCGCGGCGGCAACAATTATGTGCCAAAAAGCCCCGGACGCGACGCATTTTCCAATGATTTTGAGCGATCATTCGTAAGGTCGACTGAATTTATAATCGATCCCGCCCGGTCAGAGAAATGCAACCAATTGAATGTTACCTTTCGGGGCTCGTTAACCCCGGTTGAATTTTGAGAGTCTGATGTTTAGTTCACTCGTGACCCGCAGATCGGCGGAACCCTCCGGCATCACCCCTCGGCATAGCCCGTGGAAGCTCTGCGCCGTCGTCATCGTCGGCCTTGCGGCCTGGCTCGGAGCTATACCCGCCGCCCATGCCGACCTGAAGCTGTGCAACACCACCGCGAGCCGCGTTGGCGTGTCGATCGGTTACAAGGACACGGAAGGCTGGGCGAGTGAGGGCTGGTGGAACATCGCCTCGCATACGTGCGAGACGCTGCTCAAGGGCGTGCTCATTGGCCGCTTCTATTATATTCACGCCGTCGACTATGATCGCGGTGGCGAATGGGCCGGTGCACTTATGATGTGTACCGAAGACAAATCTTTCACCATTCGCGATAACAAGGAATGTGAGAAACGCGGTCACAAGCGCACTGGATTCTTCGAAGTCGATACCGGTGAGGAAAGGGACTGGACCGTCCGCCTTACCGATCCTGAAGGTGAGACGAAGCCCCAATGAGGCGAAATCGCCGGGTCAAGATCGTCGCCACGCTCGGACCTACCTCCACCAATGAAGAGACGATGCGGCGCCTGTTCGAGGCGGGCGCCGACGTGTTCCGTGTGAATATGAGCCACGCGACGCATGACGGCTTGCGCAAAATCCATGCCATCGTCCGCAAGCTCGAATCCGAGACATCCCGCCCCATTGGCATCCTGGTGGATCTGCAAGGTCCGAAGCTCCGCGTTGGCAATATCGATTCCGGCGCGGTCCGGCTGACCGAAGGTGACATTCTGAGCTTTGTCCGCCGCGAGGCTATTGCCGGCTCAGGCCATGTGCAGTTACCCCATCCCGAAATCTTCGAGGCCGCGAAGCAGGGCGACACACTGCTCCTCGATGACGGCAAGCTCACCTTGCGCGTGGTTGAGGCGAGCGACGTCCGCATCGACGCTGAAGTTGTGACGGGCGGTATGCTGGGCAGCCGCAAAGGCATCAGCCTGCCCGACACGGAACTCCCCTTGGGCGCTCTGACCGACAAGGATCGTGCCGACCTCGAATACGCAATGTCTCTCGGCGTAGCCTGGATAGCGCTGTCCTTCGTGCAGCGTGCCGAGGACGTTGCCGAGGCCCGCAAGCTGACCGGCGGCCGTATCGCCATCATGGCCAAGATCGAGAAGCCCGCAGCCGTCCACCACCTCAAGGAGATCATCGATCTCGCCGACGGGATCATGGTCGCGCGTGGCGATCTCGGCGTGGAGATGCCGGTCGAGAAAGTCCCCGGCCTCCAGAAGCGCATCAGCCGCGGCGCCCGCAATGCCGGCAAGCCGGTCGTGATCGCCACGCAGATGCTGGAATCGATGATCTACACGCCGGTGCCGACCCGGGCCGAAGTCTCCGACGTCGCCACCGCCGTGTTTGAAGGCGCCGACGCGGTGATGCTGTCGGCGGAATCAGCGGTCGGCAAATACCCGGTCGAAGCCGTGGCCACCATGGATCGCGTCGCCAAGGAAGTCGAACGCGACCCGCTCTATGCGGCGATCATCCACGCCCAGCGCATCGACGCGCAGGCCACCGGCGCCGACGCCATCTCGGCCGCTGCCCGCACCGTCGCAGAGACGCTCAATTTGGCGGCGATCGTTTGCTACACCGCGTCGGGCGCCACGTCCTTGCGCGCGGCCCGCGAGCGGCCCCAGCAGCCGATTCTGGCGCTGACGCCCATCCCGGCCACGGGCCGCAGGCTTGCGCTCGTGTGGGGTCTTCACTGCGTGCTGACCGACGATCCGTTCGATCTCGACGACATGGTGGAGAAGGCTTGCCGCATCGCCTACCAGGAAGGCTTCGCGACCCCCGGCGAGCAGGTCATCATCTCGGCTGGCGTTCCACTCGGCACGCCGGGCGCCACCAACATGTTGCGCATCGCCCCCGTCGACGACGGCACCGAAGAGTAGAAATCTCATTGTCGTTTGAGAGAAGGCCTGGGCTAGCGTCCTAGATGTCTTGATCTAGATGTCTTGACCTTCGACCTCGCGCGCGAGCGCTTCGACACCTTGGCGTGCCTCTTCCATGAACGGGTTCACCGCAAGCGCCCGGCGATAGGCTTCGAGCGCTTCTTTCTTGGCGCCGAGCCGTTCCAGCACAAGACCGAGATCGTTGATCGCCCGATAGTGTTTGGCGTCGAGATTGAGTGCGCGACGGAGGTCGGCAAGCGCACGCTCTGGCTTGCCTTTGAGGACGTTGACCTTCGCCCGCAAATACCAGGCCTCGGCCTCGTCGGGAGCAATATCCACGACGGCATCGAGAATGGCGAGAGAGAGATCGACCTCAGCCTCGGTAGCGAATTGCGCCGCCCGGCTCATCAACAAGTCGACGGTGTCACTGCCTGAAACTGCCCACAACGCCTCGATGGCATCAATGATCGGCTCGGCTGTGTAGATGTTCCGCGCCGCGCCGAGCTCTTCATAAAGCTGCGCCAACATTTTCGACCGGTCGAGCGGCGCGATGACCGGCAGATCGCCAAGATCGAGGTCGAGCTTGTTCTGCTTGGCCTCCTCCGCTGAGCGCGGCGGCGGCACTTCGTCGGCGTGCTGCTTCATGTCCGGCCGCAAAAGCGGCTCGGCGCCTTGCAGTTCGCCGTCCAAGCCGCGCAGGTCCAGCATTGGCCCGTCCAAAATCGGGTCGTTTAGGCTTGGCAGATCCAAATTCTGCCCATCCAAGACTTGTCCATCTAAGTCCGGCGCGCCGCCGTTCTCGGGCTCATCACTAGAACCGTCGAGGAAGGCCTGCGCCAGCATCACAGGCGGGCCCGCAAGCGCAGGCGCAGCCAAAAGACCTGCGACCGCCAGCACACACACCACGAGCGGGACGCTCGCTCGGCTTATCTCGGTTACCATGGTCGGGAAGGTTAAGGGGCTGGCGCGGTTTGCGTCAAAGAAATTCAGCGCAAAAACCCCAGGCAAAAGCCCAGGGTGAAAATCCTTCTCAAATAGGAAAGGCCTAGCCCTGGCGGGCCTTGAAGCGACGGTTGATCTTATTGATGATATAGACCCGTCCGCGACGCCGCACCAAGCGGTTGTCCCGATGGCGCTTGCGCAAGGCCCGTAGTGAATTCTTGATCTTCATGGCAATGCATCCATC
>JAGPVD010000107.1 GCA_018067145.1 Methyloceanibacter sp. | reverse complement strand
GGTATGTTTTGGCCCCGTCAAGAATCCGCTTCTCGGAATCTAGGTAGGCGATGGCATAGTCTGACCCGCTTCCCGCTTTGCTCACCGCCATCGCAGGCGTCACGGCCGTATAGGGATAGTGGAACATCACGCGCGCGTCCGAGTTCATCGCGCCGTTGTCCATGAAGAAGACGTTCTTGTTCACCCACCCCATCATCCAGGTGCTATCGGTGTCTGGATAGACCTTGGCTCCCTCCATTCGCGGATACCAGACTATTGACCGAGCCGTAGCATTTGCGATCGCCACCGCATCGGTCAGGATTTTCTTCATCCTTTCATCTGGCTTGAACGGTTTGCCCTTCTCGATCCCGATCGAGGCGAACAGCCCGCGCGTTTCCGGGTCCAGCATCTCGTCGCTCTCTTCTTGGATGAGATGGGCAAGGTGCTCGAAAAAGAGGTGGTTGTTGGCGTGGATCGTGTTGAATGATTTCCCCGAACCGCTAATGAACTCCATCTCGGGCGGGTTATCGATCTTGTCCAAAGGGTAGACTTTCAGATTGTCCTTGACGTTCTTGACGGCGACATCCAAGCCCTTCGAAATATTGCCCCGCATGAATGCCCAGACGCGGTTAGTGCGGGGCCTGACAATAAAGTATCCCTCCGGAACCTCGCCTTCATAGCCCGGAGGCAATACGAGGTACTTTCCTCCTTTGCCCTTGTCTGGTCCGGCTGGTCCGACATCCTCGACGTACCGGAACCATGCGTCGTTGAACGCGCCAAGCATCCCCGGCGGAACCTCAACCACCGTGGGCCCATATTTCTTCAGGTCGAGGGTCGGTACTACATACAGCGTTGAGGTATTGCCGGTCAGGAACAGCGGCTTGGAATCCATCAGCTTGTCCATAATCACAACCTGATGCGGCTCCTTGGCCCCAATGCTGCGCGGGCCGTCCATCAGAGCCTGAACAGAAGCCCCAGGCATGCCCTTGAGAAAGGCATCCACGCCGCGCATCCGGTCAAGGTTATCGTATACGCGCTCAGCCGTTTCGGCAGTCGGGACGCCGTCGAAGAACTTCAGCGTGCCAATGGAGGTCTCGACGGTATCAGGGGTCTGGATCGACTTAAGTTCTTCTTCGCTAACTTGAGCTGTTGCCAACTGGCTCATGGAAAGTGCTCCGACTACGGTTGCAACTGTGACTGCGGTTCGTACTCTCATTTGACTCATCCCTAGCATGCTCTGTCCACCCCTTCAGCATCAATCAAATTTCTGAGCGAGGGTCGCCTCTCTTTGGAGAGGCATTGAGCGAGGGGTCATGAGATGCCCCGATCCGCGTCGGGGAAGAGCCTATCAAACAACTCTGTGTCTGATGGAAAAAAGCGTCCGACACCGTCAAATGCATCACAGCTACAACTGAATTGCAGGGTTAGCCTATGTCTGCATTGGGTCATTAGCGGACTCCTGAGCGCGCGTAGGGGATGTCTCCTTCACCCCCATGAGCGGACATGGTCAGCGCCAGCGTCTATGTCTGCTAAGTGCCACGAACAGACATGAGCATTCCGGTGAGAGGACTGTTGATCCAATCGATCTCAAGCCGCTGGCTCAAGACGGAAACCGGGCGTTGAACGCGAGATCCCCAGCTCTTCATTGGTCATGTCAACCGCGATATCCGCAAAAAGCGGCGTGCTCAAATATCGCTCACCTGTGTCGGGCAGCATACAAAGGACCGTTGCGCCTCTCGGCGCCTCCTCGCAAATCCGGAGCCCCCCCGCGAAGGTCGCGCCGGCCGTAATTCCAACGAAGATTCCTTCCTTCTGAGCGAGCTGCTTGCTCCAGTGCATCGCGTCGGCGCTCGCAATCGTCAGGATGCGATCGATGACGCCCATGTCGACGGCGTCACCAGTCAACTTGGGAACGAAGTCGGGGCTCCAGCCTTGCATCGGATGCGGCTTGAACGCCGGATGGCCCACCGCTGGAGAGCCGTCCGCCTTTCTTTCCTGCTTGACTCCGCTGGTGAGCATCGGCGCGTCTTCTGGCTCGCAGACAATGATCTTTGTATCCGGCCTTTCCTTCGCAAGAACGCGCGCAACGCCCTTCAGCGTGCCGCCGGTACCAAATCCCGTCACCCAGTAATCGAGCGGCTCGCCCTCGAAATCCGCTACGATCTCCCTGGCCGTGGTGTGCGAATGCATGTCAGGATTGGCCTCGTTCTCGAATTGGCGCGTCAGGAACCAGCCGTGGACTTCGGCAAGCTCGATAGCCTTATTGACCATGCCGACCCCTCTCTCGGCGGCCGGCGTAAGCACCACCTTGGCACCGAGAAACCGCATCAGCTTCCTGCGCTCGATGCTGAAGGTCTCGGCCATCGTAACCACCAGCGGGTAGCCCTTTTGGGCGCACACCATGGCAAGGCCTATCCCGGTGTTGCCGCTCGTCGCCTCGATGACCGTTTGCCCCGGTTTGAGCTTTCCCGACCGCTCGGCCTCCTCGATCACCCCGAGAGCTAAGCGGTCCTTTACCGAGCCCAAGGGATTGAATGCCTCGATCTTCACGAAAAGGTTCGCCTCCGGGGGCGCCAGCTTGCCGATCCTGACAATCGGTGTATTGCCAACGGTTCCGAG
>JAGPVD010000104.1 GCA_018067145.1 Methyloceanibacter sp. | reverse complement strand
GGAGGAGTATAAGGTCCCGCTGTTGCCGCCGGACGTGGCTGCTTACTTTGCGACCTACGCCGAGCATATCTTCTCGGTCCTCCTCGTCATCGGTCTCGCCTCGCGTCTCTCGGCGCTCGGCCTGATGATTATGACGCTGGTGATCCAGATCTTCGTCTATCCCACTGGCTGGCCGGAGCACATTCTCTGGTTCGCATGTCTGTTGCTGATCTTGGCACGTGGACCCGGCGCCATCTCCCTCGACCACCTCTTCTGGGCCCGGACAAAAGGCAATAGTTGACCGGCCCGGTAGACGCGCCGCCACATTCGGCCTTCGACGGAGCGGAGCCTTAGCGGCCGCGTCTGAGAAGGCTCACGAGCTGCGCGCTGGGATAGGAATCCGCAGGCAAACCGTATTTGACTTGCATCGTACGGATAGCCTCGCGGGTACCGGCACCGATCACGCCATCGATCTTACCCACGTCGAAGCCTCGCTTGGCCAGTAGCCGCTGAAGTTCTTTGGTCTGCGCTGCACTGAAGGGTTGCGCATTGCCCTTGTTGAGCGGCGGCGCACCGGCGAGCCGCGTGGCGTAATAGGCCGCGGTCGTCGAATACACGAGCGAGTTATTCCAATCGAGATAGACTCTGGTGAAATTCGGATAAGCGAGAAACGCAGGTCCGTTGCGCCCCATGGGCAGAAGCAGCGACGTCGGCGTATTGTCGGCGCGTAGTTTCTTGCCGTTCCGGTAGGTCACGCCGTTCTTGGCCCAGAACGCGCGCGGCTGCTGAATGGTCACGTCCGCCTGTTCCCACGGTAGGTTGGCCGGGACTCGGACCTCTTCAAGCCATGGCTGGCCGGCTTGCCAGCCCTTTGCCTTGAGATAGTTGGCCGCCGAGGCGAGTGAGTCCGGCGCGCTATGCACGAGATCGCGGCGCCCATCGCCATCGTAATCCACGGCGTAATTGTAATAAGTGCTCGGTTGGAACTGGAACTGGCCCACTTCGCCATGCGCCGGCCCGCGCATCTGACGCGGAGTGAGATCGCCACGGTCGATGACCCGCAACGCGTCCATCAACTGGACCCTGAACTCTTCCGGGCGGCGGCAATCGTAGCTCAAGGTCGCAAGAGAGCGGATGCTCGCCATCTTGCCCATGACGGCGCCGAAATCTGTTTCCAGTCCCCAATAGGCGACCAGCACCGGCCCCGGCACACCATATTGCTGCTCGATCTTCTTAAAGGTCGACGCGTATTTCCGGAGCTTCCCCTTACCGACCTGCATGCGGTTTTTCGACACCATGCGGCCGACAAATTGCAAATAGGTCTGCGCGAAGACGCCCTGGGCACGATCTCTAGCGATGGTCTTGCGGTCGTAAGTGACGCCACCAAGCGCGGCGGACACGGTGCGGGGAGAAATTCCTTGCGCGATCGCTTGCTGCTTAAAGCCTTGCAGCCATCTGCCGAAACCGGCGGGGCTTGGGCAAGCAGAGAACGCGCTCGAAACTGAGACCAACAGCACCGCCGCGCAGAGGCCAGCGCGCGCTGTCGTGAGTGTGACATGGGTCATTAGGGGTTTGGCCATGCGCGTCACTGAACCCAGTCAGAGCGCGTCCGTCAAGCGAAGAGGCTGTCATGCTGATGGCTGCCTTCAATGCCCGCAACGGTGATCAGTCCGGCGGAAAGCCAACCTGAAAGAACCAATTACGCCATGGCGATCGCCGAAACCCTTGCGCCTGTTATCAGCGCGGTCGGAGGCGGCTAACGCGGCTTAGTCCGTGTGGGGCGGCAGATCGTCGAGTCTTTGCTTCTCCATCAACGCCTCGATGCGCCGTGAAGCCTCGCGCTTACTCAAACCCTGCTGATAGGCCCCGGGTTCCTGCACCTCTTCGGCCAACGACTTGAGGTTGGAGGCCTGCGCCCCCGTCATTGGTTCCACCCCGGGAACCTCCGCCACAAGCTGCTGGTTCTCCTGATACTCAGGAGCCCCCTTCTTCTGTTGCATTGTCTTTAGTCCTGAACCGTCTTGGCTGTTTCCCCGTGCGTTTTTCTCGTACACACAATTGTTACAGTAGGGAGCAAAAAGGGCAAGGATTTGGCACCCTTGGCAACGGTTTAGGCATCGAAATTCGTTCGCTCAAAGAACTGCGGTCCCTAAGCCCCGAGCCCCTATAGAAGCCTTCCTCTGGACTGAAATTGGTTCGGCTCAAAGCCCCCATATGAATGGATTCGGCCCGATCCGGAGGCCCTCGCTGCCTTGCAACATCGTGCAAA
The DNA here is from genome assembly GCA_018067145.1 of Methyloceanibacter sp. Lineage (GTDB taxonomy): Bacteria > Pseudomonadota > Alphaproteobacteria > Rhizobiales > Methyloligellaceae > Methyloceanibacter. The sequence goes on along the minus strand of JAGPVD010000104.1, from coordinate 839 downwards.
AGCCCGCGACTTGTTGAAGCAGGCAGGGGCCGTTTTATCGTTAACTTCCTGTAAAGAATAACAGAATACTACCGGAAATGCCTCTGAATGGTCTCTCTATAGACGCGGGTCAGCCAGTTTTCTGCCCTTTTGTTCTATAGATTAGTGCACTGCACCAATTTGAGAGCGACCGGCTGAGTCGTCGCCGGTCTTAACGACACTCCGGACAACCGAATAAGGATTAGAACGCATGGTTAAAGTGCGAGAGATAATTTTGTTGGGACTGATGGCTGCTGCCGTGATGATACCTTTCGGCGTCGCCAAGGCAGATCAGGTCGGACACGCCTCTTGGTATGCCCTGACCTCCCAGACTGCGAACGGGGAAACGATGAACCCGGCCGAACTGACCGCGGCGCATCGTTCGCTGCCGTTCGGTACCAGGGTTCTCGTGGAAAATCTCAGCAACGGCCGTTCCGTCGTCGTACGAATCAATGACCGTGGCCCGTTCATCGGTGGCCGCGTCATTGATCTGTCTGAGGCCGCTGCCGCGCATATCGGCATGATCGGCTCCGGCACCGCCAAGGTCCGGATCACCAAGGCCAACGGCGGATCGCTTGAGGCTCTCGGCAAGTCCCGGGCGCAGAACAAGTGGGGCGCGGGCCGCCAACCAGGCCAAATGTAGGCAAGCTTGCGCCAACGCCTCATTCCCACAAGTCGTTGAATTATCCGGGTTTTTGGCGCTGCTACGGCGCCGCTCGGCAGGACGAACAAACGCCGGGCCCGCGCCCGGCGTTTCCCGTTCCAGCCTTGCACAGCCCTCAATTTCACGGAGCGCTGCCCAAAACCGCCAAATCCTGACG
>JAGPVD010000103.1 GCA_018067145.1 Methyloceanibacter sp. | reverse complement strand
CGAGGATGGTGGCCGCCAAGCGGTAGGCGTTCAACCTCATGGAGGGTCCTGTCACCCCTGCTTCGTCACAAGGCTTAAATGGTGCCCCAGGCCGGATTCGAACCAGCACGCCCTTGCGGACAACAGATTTTGAGTCTGTCGCGTCTACCGTTCCGCCACTGGGGCTAGGCGCGGAACATGGGGGAAGCGATAGTTAGGGTCAATACTGGCCGTCCCTGAGCCGGCTCCGCGGATGGACAATGGCGCGAGCTCCGGCTAAATCTGGCTCCATGTTGAGGCGCGCATATGAACGGACCATGGAGCTCGCGGCGCATCGCAATGCCCCGTGGGCTCTAGCAGCCGTTGCATTCATCGAGAGCTCGGTCTTCCCGATCCCTCCCGACGTCATGCTCATTCCCATGGTGCTGGCTGAGCGGCGGAAGGCGTGGCTCTATGCTGCGATTGCGACGATAGCGTCGGTGCTCGGCGGGATCTTCGGCTACCTCATCGGCTATTTTCTGTTCGAGACGATTGGCCAGCCGATCCTCAATTTCTACGGCTATGGCCACGCGTTCGAGGACTTCGCCAAGCGCTACAATGACTATGGCGCCTGGATCGTGTTCATCGCCGGCATCACGCCATTCCCCTACAAAGTGATCACCATCGCCAGCGGTGTGACCCAGCTCAATTTCTTGGTGTTCATGGTGGCGAGCGTGGCGGCGCGGGGTTTGCGCTTCTTCGTAGTGGCTGGGCTGCTTTATTGGTTCGGGCCGCCGATCAAGACTTTCATCGATAAATATCTCGGCGTCTTGTCCGTCGTCTTTGTGGTGCTGCTGATCGGTGGCTTCGTCTTGATCAAATACGTGCTCTAGAGGATTTGAACGGATGCAGGCTCTAGAGTCGGTGAAGACGCTGAGCGGCGTGGTCTGCACCCTCGCTCTCATCACCATTCTGATTGCGTTGGCATTTGAGCATTTCGGCGGCTATGCGCCGTGCCCGCTCTGCCTACAAGAGCGCTACGCCTATTACTTCGCGGTGCCGGCCGGTCTCGTGGCGTGGATCGCCGCCAGTGCACGGCTCAACGGCGCCGCACGCGTCCTGCTCGTTCTGATTGCGCTGGCCTTCCTGCTAAACGCGTGCCTTGGCGTCTATCACGCAGGCGCCGAGTGGAAATTCTGGGCGGGCCCCTCCACATGCGACGGCGGTTTCGATCTGACTTGGGGGAAGGGCGGCATAGTCGATACCCCCGTGATCCGTTGCGATGAGGCGTCCTGGCGCTTCTTGTTTCTCTCCTTCGCCGGCTGGAATGCTGTGATCTCGGTGGGGCTGGCGGCGCTGGCCGCCTATGGCGCCACCCGCCGGTCCTAATTCTCAACGCCTTCGCCCTTTTCTCACAATGAGTTCAAGGGAGAGTGATTGGCTCTAGCCTAGGTCGGGCGGCTATAATGGTTCTAATGTATTTCCACGTGGAAGGACGCATAGATGCGCCGTTTTCGCTCTTTCTTTGCCGGTCTCGTCGCGGTGATTTTGCTTGGTGTGCTGCCGGCCTCCGCGGCTGAGTGGAAAGATTTCACCGCGGAAGAGTTCGCCGCCGCGCAAGCCGCGAATAAGCCCATCCTGATCGACGTCTTCGCGGCCTGGTGCCCAACATGCCGGGCGCAGAATGCGATTCTCGTGCCGCTCGTGCGCCAGCCCAAGTTCAAGGACATGGTCGTTCTTAAAATCCAATTCGATACCCAGAAAGATGATTTAAGGGCATTGAACGTCCGGGCGCAAAGCACGCTGATCGTCTTCAAGGGCAAGAAGGAACTCGACCGCTCGGCGGGCGATACCAGCGAGATTTCTATCGAGGGCATGCTCGATAAGACGCTCCTCTAGGGCGGCGGGCTTCGTAAGGCGCATATCATGATCGCGACCCTTGGCCTCTCGTTTCTGGCGGGCGTGCTTTCGATCCTGTCGCCTTGCGTGCTGCCGCTGTTGCCGATCATTCTCGGCACGGCGCAGAGCGAGCACCAGCTTGGGCCTGTGGCGCTTGCCGCCGGTCTGGCCCTGTCTTTCACGACGATCGGTCTCTTCGTCGCCACCATCGGCTTTGCCATCGGTCTCGACACAGACGTGTTCCGCGCCATCTCGGCATTCTTTCTCATCGCCATCGGCATCGTCTTGCTGGTGCCGCGCTTGCAACAGCAATTCGCGGTGGCGGCGGGTCCGGTGGGCTCTTGGGTGGATGAGCGTTTCGGCGGGTTCAGCGCCACGAGCCTATGGGGTCAGTTCGGCCTCGGCGTCTTGCTCGGCGCTGTCTGGGCGCCTTGCGTCGGGCCGACGCTCGGGGCCGCATCCATTCTCGCCGCCAAGGGTGAGGATCTCGGGCAAGTGGCGCTCACCATGCTCGTGTTTGGTATCGGCGCGGCGCTGCCCTTGATGGTGCTCGGCTTTGTTTCGCGCGAAGCCATGATGCGCTGGCGCGGCCGCCTCATGGAGGCGGGCAAAGGCGGCAAGATGCTGCTCGGCGCGCTGCTGCTTGCGGTTGGGCTGCTGATCGCGACCGGAGCGGATAAGCAGCTCGAAACATTCCTCGTCGACATTTCGCCCCAATGGCTGACCAATTTGACGACGCGATATTGAGGAAGGGGCCGGGCCTTAAGGCTCCAGCTCGGTATCCCAGTAGAGATAGTCGAGCCAGCTCTCATGTAGATAGTTGGGCGGGAATAGACGCCCGTTGCGATGGAGATCGAACACCGTGGGGCGGTATGGCTCGTGCATTGGCCACATCTTGGAACGCGACGGCATGTGGCCGCCTTTTCTCAGATTGCACGGCGCGCATGCCGTGACGACATTGTCCCACTTGGTCAGGCCGCCGCGGGAGCGGGGGATGAGATGGTCGAAGGTAAGGTCTCGGGCGTTGCCGCAATATTGGCAAGAGAAGCGGTCACGCAGGAACACGTTGAATCGGGTGAAGGCGGGATAGCGCGCCGGCCGCACGTAGCTCTTGAGCGACACCACGCTCGGCAGCCGCATATCGAATGACGGCGAGTGAACGTGGCGGTCGTATTCCGACACGATGTTGACGCGGTCGAGAAACACAGCCTTCACCGCGTTCCGCCAGTCCCACAGCGATAACGGATAATAGGAGAGCGGCCGATAGTCGGCGTTGAGCACGAGCGCCGGAAAAGTGCCGGCGGCGGCCGATGTGGTAGCGACGTTCAAGGCCCAACGGTCCTTTCACCCGCCCGTCGCACTCGGGCTCCTCACTGTCGCGCGAGATACTATAAGCACGTGTCATGAATGTGAAGACCCCCACATGCTGTGGTTGGGGCCGGCGGCGCGACTAAGGTGTTGGGGATGCACCCGTCGCAAATGCCTGCCGCAAGAAGGCGCCGCCAAGCCGCAAGCCTTCGCCGTCAATGCCATGACCGATGCCTTGCGACACGTGCCATTCCACGGGCAAGCCCGCTTGCGCCAATGCTTCCCGTGCCATGAGCATGGCGTCGACTGGGATCACCTCATCCATGTCGCCATGCACCAGCAGAATCGCCGGTCCAGCACCGGGCTCCTTCGGCAACGCTTCGACGCTCGCGAGCGCCCCGGAATAGCCGACGATGGCTGCGGGCGAGGAATGGCGAGCAAGTCCCACGGAAAGCGCCATCATGGTGCCTTGGCTGAAACCAACCAGAGCGAGCGATTGGGCGGGGAGATCACGCCGCTTCAGTTCCGCGTCGAGGAATTCCTCGAGCGCGGGCGCTGCCTGTTTCACGCCATTGGCGATCAGCGCCATGTCGCCAAGCGACAGGTCGAACCATTGCCGGCCGGTTGGCGCCATGCCGCAGGGGTCCGGTGCATTCGGCGAGACAAAGGCGGCATGGGGCAGCTCGCGCGCCCACTCGCGCCCTAAGCCGATGAGGTCGTTACCGTCGGCGCCATAGCCGTGGAGAAACACCACGAGTTGGCGTGGCGCTCCTCCCGCGGCGGGTTCCAGTCGCGGACCGTCAAGCAATGGTGAAGTCATCTAGGCTAAGATCTTTCCAGCCCGCGCCTAGTCATCACTGCCGCTGTCGGCGGAGCCGGCATTGAGCTGGCCGTACATCTGGGCGCCGATGTCGTTCAGGAGGCCAAGCTGGGTCTCGATGAAGTCGATATGGCCCTCTTCGTCACCCAGCAGCTCTTCGAAAAGCTCCATGGAGATGTAGTCGTCTTCCTTCCGGCAAGCGGCACGCGCTTCCATGTAGAGGGCGCGGGCGCCGTACTCGGCCTTGAGATCGCATTCGAGGATCTCTTTGACGCTCTGGCCGATCATCAGCGGGTCGAGCCGCTGCATGTTGGGGAGTCCTTCAAGGAAGATGATGCGGGTCACGAGCTTGTCGGCGTGATGCATCTCTTCGATGGACTCTTCGCGCTCCTTCTTGGCGAGCTTGGTGTAGCCCCAGTCGTCGAGCATCCGGTAATGCAGCCAATATTGATTGACGGCGGTCAGCTCGGCCATGAGCGCCTTATTGAGATAGTCGATGACTGTTTGATTGCCCTTCATTTCGAGATTCTCCTCTCAATCTTGCTGGTCGTCGTTATGTGTTGGTCTAGCGCCCGGCTAATCCTGTCGCTCGTTCGGGGAACGGTGGGGGAGGGAGGCCGCCGAACTCGGCCCTTGTTCATCATAATCAACCATGAGGTTGGCGATGAGTGGCATACAGCTGCCGCATGACGGTCGCTTGCCGAGTGTCCGATAGATCAGACCTGGTGTCAGCACCACGTAAGGATCCTTGGTGCGCAAGGTCGAGACCGCCTCGGCGATGTCCTTGGCAGAGATCATCGAG
>JAGPVD010000102.1 GCA_018067145.1 Methyloceanibacter sp. | reverse complement strand
CATCGGAATCGGATCTGGCGTGAACTCGGGCGAGGCCGTCGCTTCCGGCATGGGTTCCAGCCCCGGCATAGACGCCGGCTCAGGCGTCGCCTGGAATTGGAATGGCTCGGCCTCCGGAGAAGACGACGTCGGCACCTGCCCTGCCTTCAGCGCGGCAATGGCCCGTTCCAGGTCCGAAGCGGCCGCGTGGCTTGCCGATGGCGGCGCTTCCGCGACCGGTGCTTCTGTTGCCGGAACTTGAGGTACTTCAACCTGCGGGTACATTTCCATCGCGAGGGACGCCTCTTCGGCAAGCTCCTCGGCTGATGGGCTCAAGGGGGCAACCTCAATGGGGGCTTCTGCTTCCGCCACGAACTCTGGCGCCGGCGCCTCAACTTCGAGAGGCTCAACCTCCTCAACGAGTTCAAGCTCTTCGGCCGGCGCGGCCTCCTCGATCACCTCGACGAGTTCAAGACCGCCAAGCTCGGACGCGAGGTCGAGGATTTCCTCTTCCTCGTCGACCTCGGCCGTGCCGCTACTCAGCACACGGGCAATGTCATCGATGGTCTGGCTGTCCGCCTCACCGCCAAGCTCTTCGTCCTGTTGGGCTTGCGGCGTCTGTGCGGCTGCCGGCGCGGCATTCTCTGCGCCTGCCTCAATCTTATCGTCGTCCGTAATGATCCGACGTATGGAGGACAAAATTTCCTCCATTGTCGGCTCAGGAGCGCGCTCTGTGCTGCTCATGACTTGATCCCTTGCCGCCAAAAAAACATACTGAACCCAGCAGAGTACACCAGGGTCGCATTCAATTAATAGCCTAACACACTGATAAGACCCAAGTCTCGCATTCCCCCGAGCCAACAGTCCCGATGGTTAACGCGCCAGAGCGCGCAACGGTTCAGCCCTAGAAGGGCTCAATTGTCGGCGACGGGAGGTGCTGGCGGCTTGAGGCCAAACCACTTGTTCTTGACGATGTCATAATGCTCGATCGGATCGTAATAGGGCACTGACAAACCGAGCGTTTGTGCATCCATGCGACCAACGGCGGCATAGAGCCCATATTCGGCAACGATGCGATCCCGCAACACCGAAACCAGACCAATTTGCGAATTAAGAAGTTCGCGCTGGGCATCAAGCACGTCGAGCGTGGTGCGCTGCCCCACCTTCTCCTCCTCGCGAACGCCGTTCAGCGCGATCTTATTGGCCGAAACGGCGGCTTCCGCGGCGCTGATGGCCGGGCCCGAGGACTGGAGAATACCCCAGTTGGCGATGACGTCGGCATGGACACGCAACCGCGAGTCCTCGACTTCACGCTTCAGCTGGTTGTTGGTTTCCTTGGCCTGACGCACACGGGCCGCAACACCGCCGCCCTGATAGAAGGGGACATTCACCCTGCCCGTCACCGTGGTGGTCTCGATCTCCGCGATGCTCCGGCTCTGGTCGAAGCGCTTCTCGTATTCCGCCTCCAGCCGAACCTCGGGCAACAGCTCACCGACGATCTGCTCGACGACGTAGAGCGAGGCCTCCTCATTGTAGACCGAGGCCAGGATGACTGGGTTTTCGCCATCGCCGAGCGTCATGGCCGCATCCAGAGCCTGAGGCAGAAGATGCCGGATCGAAGGCGGCGTTTGCAGATTGCCCGGTGGATGGCCGATGACCTGTTCGTAAGACGCGCGGCTGGTCTTCAAATTCGCCTGCGCCCCAGCCAACGTGGCCAGTGCCTCTGACCGGCGTGCTTCGGCTTGGGCGACGTCAGTGCGCGTCACCTCACCAACCTCAAAACGGTCGCGGGTCGCCTTCAACTGCTCGGAGAGGACGCTGACGTCGTTCTCACGCAGCCGGACGATGGCTTTATCGCGCACCACATTGACGTAAGCGGTGGCGGCGTCGAGCAAGGTGGTCTGTTCAACCGCGCGCAAAAGCTCGCGCTGGGCCTGCACCTCGGCTTTGGCTTGGCGGATGGCATTGAGGTGCTTAAAGCCCTCAAAGAGCGGCTGGGAGAGCCCAACGGCATAGCCATGGGGATGGTTCACGCCGTCGGAAGTCAGGCCACCGATGCCAAAATCAAGACTGCCTGGCAAGCTCGAGTTACTGTTCTGATTGGTGTAGGCGGTATCGGCGGTGCCGCTCACAAAGGGGCGCAGGCCCGATTTAGCCAACGCGACTTGCTCGTCGATGGCTCTTAGGCGCGCGCGCTCGGCATTGAGCACCGGGTTGACCAAATACGCATCGGACAGCGCCTGGGCCAATGTCTCGGCTTGAACCGAAGCCGGCAGCAAGACGGCAGCAAGGGCGAGCATAGCCAGTGCACCGCTACGCATCCGACGCGATGCATTTGCGCAACTCGTCATTGCCCGCCTGCCCTCAACACCAAGCACACCAGATCTCCTACGGTCGGCGACGCCAACCGCGCTACCCCGATCTAAGACCATAGAGCACCCAGCGCCGAAACGGATAGACATGAAAGCGTTGCTTCGGTGGATTGAGCAAAAAAATCTCAATCCGCTGTGGGATCGGGGCAACAGTCCCGAAGGGCCGAACCGGCCGCTAAAAAGTGAATGCGGGCTCGGAAACGAGGCCCGGCAGCGGGCTTGCACCGGCATCGAAATGCACGATTCCACTCGCCTCGCCATCTACGCGCGTGAAGAGGTATGCCTTACCCTGCCGCATGTTAGGCGCGCGCGTTACCACAGCGACGAGCCTGCCGCCCTCCTTCAATTGGGACAGGAGACTTGCCGGCACTTCCGGCACGCTGCCCTCCAAAACGATCACGTCATAGGGCGCTTGCGCCGCCCAGCCATCTTTCAGATCGGTAGAGACGATTTCGGCATCGGTGAGCTTCAATCCGCCCAGATTGGCCCTTGCCGCCTTGGCAAGCTCAGGCTCGGGCTCAAGCCCAACCACCGAGGCCGCGATTTCAGCCAAGACCGCGGTCGAATAGCCCGTGGTGCAGCCCACATCGAGAACCTTGTCCTGAGGCTCGATCTCGGCCAGCTGGATAAGGCGTGCCTGCACCATGGGCGCCAAGAGAAAGCGCGCCGGCGCAGCCTCGCTCGCCGGGAATACCTCAATGCCCTCGTCCATATAGGCGAAGCTCTTGAACGCTGCCGGTACAAATCGTTCGCGCGGGATGGTACGCAGGGCGCCAAGCAAGGCGGTGTCCGTGACCTCGTTCGGGCGGATCTGGGACTCCACCATGGCGTGCCTTTGGGCCTCGTAGCCGGTCATGCTTCTCGTCCCTTGTTTCTAGGGCAGCCCTTCGAAGGGCCCCGTTCCTAGGCTGTTATACTGGCTCGCCAGCTCAAAACAGATGCGAAAGAAATTCGTCGCTTAGGGCGTAATCTGTGTGAAATTTGCAGGCGTCTTGAAGAATTCTGACGCGTATTGACACGGAAGGGTGGACATTCGCCAGTTAGCGACTAGAAATCCAGCCCGACTGGCCACGTGGCGGAGTGGTTACGCAGCGGATTGCAAATCCGTGCACCCCGGTTCGATTCCGGGCGTGGCCTCCATACCTTAAAGAAGCGTTCCTCCCCTCCTTCGCCTTAACCTGCGCCCGCGCGGGTCTTCTCCTCACGCAGGAGGCGCTTAGCGTCCCGGGCATCTTTCCGGCGATGCCACCACACCGTGAGCTGACGCCGCCAGCGGCGCACGACCGGAAGATCGACCGACAACACGAGCAGCCCAAGCGGGATCATCCAGAAGCCGAGCACCGGCAAGAAGCCGAGAATGCCGCCGGCGATCAGCAGAATGCCGATGCCGACCCGCAGGGGCTTGGACTTCGGCAATTGCCAATGTCGTTTGAAGACGCGGACCTTGTGAGCCATCTCAAAATCCAATAGGTCGCCGGGCGCCGAACAGCAAGAGCTAGCGGTGGGGCCAGCGGGATGCGTCGCAAGCCCAGCGAAATTTCGTCCCTCCAGCCTAGCGTAAAGCGCTGGAAAGCCGTCCGACCTTTTGCTAGATAGCGGGTCAGCGTCGATTGGGAGACCCCAAAGGCGCTCTGCTCCCCGGTAGCTCAGTTGGTAGAGCAAGCGGCTGTTAACCGCTGGGTCGCTGGTTCGAGTCCGGCCCGGGGAGCCAACTCCAGACCCCTCCGCAGCGTCTCAGTGGCCTGGGGGCCCTATCCGGGGCCCTCTCCCGAGCCCGGAAAAGGTACCTTCGAGCGCCGTGGGGTGTCCACGCGGTCTAAAGTGGCGACCTGGACCCGCCCAACTGGCTCGTGGCTAAGCCTCGCCAATCATCCACAAAGCATTTCTGTCAATTTCGTCCGGAGACGGTCACGCCTCGCCGAATAGAAGTCTTCGAAACCTTCCA
>JAGPVD010000083.1 GCA_018067145.1 Methyloceanibacter sp. | reverse complement strand
AGAGGCGCACTAGGAATCCCGCCGCTGGTATCGCGAGCGGAAGCACTAGCCAGTAGCCAAGATCGAGAGTCGCCCACATCAATACCCAGAGCGCAACAAGTGGAACAATGGTGATTGTGATCTCGACGATACCCCGGCTGCTGCTTGGCTGCCGGTAGGGCGCGAGAACTTGCGCCCAGGCGCGCGCGGCCGGTGTGGCTGCGGCAGACTGCGTGGGGTCTTGTTTGCTTTTCAATTGAGTGAACCTCGGCCGGGGTCAGGTTGCGGTAGAGTGATAGGCACGGTTCGCCTTGACGAAAATGAGCGAAAGATTGCTCGCCGGTGTCTTACGACCTCGCGCAGGGAAGCCGCGTTGGACGCCAATATCCTTATGACAGGCAAATACCGATTTGGATTAGCGCTTTTCCGCTAGGATTGGAGCCCAATAATGCAACTGTTCTTAAGCTCGTAAAAGCCCGAAAAGCAAATATTCAATAAGATAAATTCAGTCGATAGGGGACGTTAGCAGCGCCCAAATAGCACGAACGAGAAAGAATTACTCAAAAATATCTACTCGGTTTAAGATTTAATATAGCGGCCATTGTTCTCTGGCATGTTATATATATGGCCAATAAGAAAAAAACCTTTTTGGTTGCAGAATCATCTATTCGAAATAACGTTCGAGACGCTTTCCTCGGGACAGTTCGATTTTCCTGATGTCGTCTTGCTGGCGCGCTCCCGCTTGGCGGCAAAGAACTGGCCGTGAGTAGCTCGCCAGAAAACGCTCTCATTCAACGCACTTTGCCGCTCTGCGTGACGACGCTCAGGTGCCGAGGTCGATGCGGGCAGGGACAATCCCGACCCTGGTTCCGAGGTCGACCATGGAGACTAGAATGCAAAATACGCCCGTCGCCCCTTTGTCGACGATTCTTGAGCACCCGCTCGCTGCAAAGCTTGCTGAATTGCCGGTGCTGCCACGACGCCAACGTAAAAAAACTCCAACAGCAGTCGTCTATTGCGAAGCTAATTTTGGTGCCGTCGATGGCAAAACCGCTAACGGGCTCGTTCGTCACTCGGAGCTATATGAAATCGTATCGGTCATCGACAGCAAGAAGGCCGGCCTCGATTCCGGCATTGTGTTGGGTGATCGGCCAAACGGCATCCCCATCTGTCGCGACCTGGATGATGCTCTGGCGCATGCCGGAGGTGTTCCTGACTTTTTCATCCTTGGAATAGCGCCGTCGAGCGGGATGTTATCGACGCATGAGCGCAGTCTGGTGCTCGACGCGATATCTCGCGGAATGAACATCGTGAACGGCCTCCATGAATTCCTCAATGACGATCGGGAGTTCGTAGCCGCGAGCGTTGCGAAGAATGTGGTGATCCTCGACGTTCGCAAGCCTCGCGCTAAGAAGGACCTCCGGATATTCAGCGGCCGCATCGATGAGGTCACTTGCCCGCGCATCGCCGTGCTCGGTACCGACTGCGCCATCGGCAAGCGCACGACCGCCACTATTCTGACACGTGCCCTCAACGATCGGGGTGTGAATGCGGTGTTGGTCGGCACCGGCCAGACAGGCCTGATCCAAGGCGCCCGTTACGGTGTCGCGCTCGATGCTATCCCCTCGCAGTTCTGCGCTGGTGAAATGGAAGCTGCCATTGTAGAGGCGTTCGAGGGCGAAGATCCGGATGTGATCATCATCGAGGGACAGGGCGCGCTAAGCCATCCCGCCTTCTGTACCTCGGCGTTCATCCTGCGCGGCAGTTGCCCCGATGGCGTCGTGCTGCAGCACGCTCCAGGACGGGTCACTCGCTGCGATTTCGAACAGATGCTCATGCCGACGCCGGCCGACGAAATCAATCTCATCGAGGCCTTTGCCGGCACGACGGTTATAGGGCTGACGATCAACCACGAGAACATGACCGAGGTCGAAATCGGCGCGGCCATCAGGCTTTATGAGCGGCAACTGGGCATCCCCGCCACCGACGCGCTGACCCGATCGCCCGATGCCCTGGTGAATATGGTCCTTTCAGCGTTCCCGAAGGTCCAGAAGAGGCTGACTGCCTGCGCGCAATGACCGCGCCGCGACTGGAGATCGATCTTAAGAAGATCCAAGACAATGCCCGCGTGCTGGTCGCACGCCTGGCAGATCGTGGGATTGGCGTTACGGGCGTTACTAAAGCTTCCCTCGGCTCCCCTGAAATCGCCGGTGCACTGCTCCGGGCGGGTGTGAGTGGGCTCGGCGACTCCCGCATTGAAAACATCGAGGCGATGCGTCTTGCCGGGGTATCGGCGCCGATGACGCTCATTCGCTCTCCTATGCTCAGCCAGGTGGATCGCGTCGTTGAGAACGCCCACGTGAGTTTCAACACTGAACTCGACGTTGTCAGCAAGCTCTCGTCTGCAGCGAGTAAAGCCAGGCGGACGCACGGAATCGTGCTCATGGTCGAGCTCGGAGACCTGCGTGAAGGCATTATGCCCGGGGATCTCGAAAAGACCGTACGCGAGACGCTTCGCTTCCCGAACATAGTGCTCAAAGGCATCGGCGCTAACCTCGCCTGCCGCAGCGGGGTCTGTCCCGACAGCAAGAACATGGCCGAACTGTCGGCTCTGGCAGATTCGATCGACGCCACTTTCGGCCCGATGCTCGAAATTGTGTCAGGTGGGAATTCCGCCAGCCTGAATTGGGCGCTCGGCGGGGCAAGTACGGGGCGGATCAACGATCTCCGTTTAGGGGAGGCGTACCTGCTCGGTCGCGAGCCTCTCCATCGTCAACCGATCGACGGTCTACACACAGATGCGATTACACTCTTCGCTGAGGTTATTGAGTCGAAGGTCAAGCCGTCGCAGCCGTGGGGCGAGATCGCACAAACGGCTTTTGGGGAGGCGCCGCCAACCGGGGACCGGGGCCACATTTCACAGACAATCCTCGCCATCGGGAATCAGGACGCCGATCCCTCCGGTCTCGGGGCCCCATCGGGAATGGAGATTCTCGGGGCGAGCAGCGATCATCTCGTCTTGGACTCGGGAAAATGCCAAACGCCTGTCGGCGCCGAGATCGGGTTTCAACTCAACTACAGCGCACTCGTCCGTGCCATGACATCGCCCTTTGTCGCTAAGGTGGTGAAGGCGCAGGCCTGAGGGGTGTCGTGCCGGAGAGAAGATGCATCAAGCGAGCCTGTGAGAAGGCCCCTGATCGGGGGCCTTCTGGCGTTTGCTGATCAGGCTTCTCGGCTTGGGGCCCGGGCCGCCTGAGCGCGGTACAACTGAGCCAAACCAAAAAGCGGCCAGCCTAGATAGAAATTTACGGCGGCGTCGAGATCGGTGACCGACAGGCCGATATGGGAAAAACTCCGCGGATAGACGCTAGACATGACGGGATCCTCTGGTTGAGTGAAAAACGCCACCAATGGGGCGTTAGCAAACCAAACTGCAAACCAACCACGCGACATAGCATGGCACTTGGCGTCCCATACCAGGACCGTCAGAGGAAAATTGGAGAACAGCGGCATACGCCTTAGCTACGGCACGGCACATCACAGCATGAGGAACT
>JAGPVD010000082.1 GCA_018067145.1 Methyloceanibacter sp. | reverse complement strand
ACGGCAACCTCAGCCACGCCGGATTCCTTCAGGTTCAGCGCATGCGCGTGTCCCTGGCTGCCATAACCGATAATGGCGACCTTCTTGCCTTTGATCAGATTGAGATCGGCATCCCGATCGTAATAAACGCGCATACCTATTCCCCTTGGCCTTTTAAGTTCGTGAGTGATGGTTCGCCCCGGTTTTTGCCGTCCGGGCCGCAAAAATACAAGTGGTCGTTACATCCGCTCCGGCCCGCGAGCGAGGGCCGCCAAGCCAGTGCGACAGACCTCGACGAGGCCGAGAGGCTGCATCGCCACGACGAACTCTTCGATCCGCGACTGCTCGCCGGTGATCTCGAACACAAAATGCTCAGGCGAGTCGTCGATGACCACCGCGCTAAAGCTCTCAGCCAAGCGCGCCGCCTCGGCCCGCTTCTCGCCCTTGCCGGCCACTTTGACCATGGCCAGCTCACGCTCGAGCGATTGGCCGAGCACGGTCAGGTCGATGACCGTATGGATTGGCACAAGCCGATCAAGCTGACTCTTGATCTGCTCGATGACCATGGGCGTGCCGGTGGTGACGATGGTGATGCGCGACAGATGCGCCTCATGTTCGGTCTCCGACACGGTGAGCGACTCGATGTTGTAGCCGCGGCCCGCGAACAGGCCGATGACGCGCGCAAGCACTCCGGGCTCGTTGTCCACGAGCACGCTCATCGTATGGGTCTCGGTCTTCTGCTCGGTCTTCTCAAGCGGATAGGCCGATCCGGGCTTAGACATCTCTTCTCACTTCTCTTCGCAATAATTGAATTTCAACAAACGAGGCGCGGCGCCTAAACCATCACCTTGCCCGTCTCGGAGATGACGTTGCCGATATCCTCTTCCGCGACGTCGTCGCCCAACAGCATGTTGTTGTGCGCCTCCCCGCTCGGGATCATAGGGAAGCAATTGGCGTTCTCGTCAACACGGCAGTCGAAAATCACCGGCTTCGGCGTGGCGATCATCTCCAGAATCTTGTCGTCGAGTTCCGACGGCTTTTCGGCGCGGATGCCGACACCCTGATAGGCCTCCGCCAGCTTGACGAAGTCGGGCAGCGCCTCGGAATAGGAATGTGAGTAGCGGCTGCCATGCAGCAGCTCCTGCCACTGCCGGACCATGCCCATATATTGATTGTTCAAAATGAAGATCTTGATGGGCAGGTCGTACTGCGCCGCCGTCGACATCTCCTGCATGGTCATCAGCACCGACGCCTCGCCCGCGACATCGATGACGAGGCTGTCGGGATGGGCGACCTGCACGCCAACCGCGGCCGGAATGCCATAACCCATGGTGCCGAGCCCGCCTGAAGTCATCCAACGGTTGGGCTCGTCGAAATGAAGGAACTGGGCCGCCCACATCTGGTGCTGGCCGACTTCCGTGGTGATGTAGACGTCCTTGTCACGGGTCAGCGCAAAGAGCCGCTCCAGCGCATATTGCGGCATGATCACGTCATCGCGCATCTTGTAGCTAAGGCATTTGCGTGCCCGCCAGTGGTCAATCTCGCCCCACCATGTCTTGAGCGCCACCTCGTCCACCTTCAGATTTTTCGCCTTCCAGGCGCCGAGCATCTGCTCGAGCACATAGGCGCAATCGCCGACAATAGGGATGTCGACATGGACAGTCTTGTTGATCGAGGAGCGGTCAATATCCACATGGATCTTCTTGGAGCCCGGCGAGAACCCGTCGAGCCGCCCGGTGATGCGGTCGTCGAAGCGCGCGCCGATGCAGATCATCACGTCGCAATCATGCATGGCGTTGTTGGCTTCGAAGGTGCCGTGCATGCCGAGCATGCCGAGCCATTGCTTGTCGGAAGCCGGATATGCGCCGAGGCCCATCAGCGTCGAAGTGATGGGATAGCCCGTCATGCGGACAAGCTCGCGCAGCCGCTCGCTCGCGACTGGACCTGCGTTGATGATGCCGCCACCCGTATAGAAGATCGGCCGCTTAGCGTTCGCCATAAGCTCGACGGCCTCAGCGATCGCGTCCTCGTCACCCACGGTCGCCGGCCGGTAGCTCTTATGCTGGGAGTTCGACACCTCGGTATAGATGCCCGTGGCGAACTGGACGTCCTTAGGGATGTCCACGACAACGGGGCCCGGACGACCGGAGCGCGCGACGTAAAACGCCTCGTGCAGAACCTTGGCGAGATCGTTCACGTCGCGGACGAGGTAGTTGTGCTTGGTGCAAGGGCGCGTGATGCCAACCGTGTCGCACTCTTGGAACGCATCGTTACCGATGAGATGTGTCGGCACCTGCCCGGTGATGCAGACAAGCGGAATGGAATCCATCAACGCATCGGTCAGCCCGGTGACGGCATTCGTCGCGCCGGGGCCCGAAGTCACCAACACGACGCCGACCTTGCCGGTGGAACGCGCATAGCCTTCCGCCGCATGGACAGCGCCCTGCTCGTGACGAACCAAGATGTGCTTCAGCCAATCCTGCTGGAACAACTCGTCATAGATCGGCAGAACGGCACCGCCCGGATAGCCGAAGATATGATCAACGCCCTGGTCGGCGAGCGCCTGCAGCACCATCTGAGCGCCTGTCATCTCGCGTGACATGTCTTTACCCACTGACAAAACCGGGCCACGGCGACCGCAAGGGACCACCGCCCGGTGAAATACGTAAGGAATGGCAGAAAACGCCGGATTATTGCGGGCACCCTAAGGCGTGCGCGACATAGGGTCAACGGCAAATGCGAATGAATGACAAGATTGCCGCGCCTTTGCTTTCCATAAATTACCGTACTTCCCCGATAACCTAACCATTTATTGCGCGCCTGCCTGACCGGTGTCTGGCCATGAGACCGCGCGCTTACAACCGCTGGACAAGGGCTCGCGATCCGCCTATGTCCCTACCGCGTTCCGGGGCCTGCGACGCCGACCGGCGTTATCGCGAACCATCCAACGCCTCTTTTCATTCATTGGTCTGAATGCAGCAGGCTTCTACTTCAGAAACTCACGCCGCCAACGGCAATGGTGCCCAGCCGCTTCCCAAGCGTGCGATATGGGCGCTGACGTTTGGCTCGATCGGCGTCGTCTATGGCGACATCGGTACGAGCCCGCTTTACGCGTTTCGCGTCGCGCTCCTCGCCGCCGGTGGCGAGCATGGCATCGTCACCCAAGCTGCGGTGTTCGGCGTGCTGTCACTGATCTTCTGGGCACTGCTCATCGTGGTGACCACGAAATATGTACTGATCCTGTTGCGCGCCGACAATAACGGCGAAGGCGGCACGCTGGCCTTGACGGCGCTCGCCTTCACCGCGCTCGGCAAACGCACGCCACTCGTGCTCGCGCTCGGCATTCTCGGCGCGTCGATGTTCTACGGGTCCACGTTGATCACACCGGCGCTGTCGGTGCTGTCGGCAATCGAAGGCCTCAACATCGCGACCGATGCCTTCAAGCCTTACGTGCTGCCTCTAACGGTCATCATCCTCGTCGGACTGTTCTCAGTGCAGTCCCACGGCACCGCGAAGGTCTCAACCTATTTCGCGCCCATCACCACGGTCTGGTTCTTCGTCATTGCCGTCGCCGGCGGCGTCGAAATCGCCGCCTACCCGCGCGTGCTTGTTGCGCTTAACCCGATGTATGGACTGAACTTTCTGTTCACCCACGGCATTGTCGGGCTGATGACGCTCGGCGCGGTGTTCCTCGTGGTGACCGGCGCGGAGGCGCTTTACAACGACCTCGGACATTTCGGGCGAAGGCCGATTCAGAACGCCTGGCTCTATCTCGTTCTGCCGGCGCTGCTGCTGAACTATTTCGGCCAAGGCGCGCTGGTGCTGTCTGACCCTGAGACCATCAAGAACCCGTTCTACTTACTGTTCCCCGAATGGGCGCTCTATCCCATGGTCGCTCTCGCCACCATGGCCACTGTGATTGCCAGCCAGGCCGTCATCACCGGAGCCTACTCCATCACGCGCCAAGCCATGCAACTCGGCTTATTGCCGCGCATGGAGGTGCGCCACACCTCGGAGTCTCAGGTCGGGCAGATCTATATGCCGCGCGTGAACTGGCTCCTTCTCGTTGGCGTGCTGCTGCTGGTCTTCATGTTCCGCTCATCGAGCGAACTCGCATCTGCCTATGTCCTTGCCGTGGCGACGACAGAATGGGCGGCCGGCCTGCTCGGCTTCATCGTGATTTGGAAGCTGTGGCGCTGGAAGTTCATCTGGGTCGTCGCGGTGATGGCGCCGCTCATCTTCGTCGACACCGCCTTCGTCATGGCCAGCACACTCAAGCTGGTCTCCGGCGCCTGGCTCCCGGTGCTGGTGGGCATGATGCTGGTGACCGTCATGATCACCTGGCGGCGCGGCACGCGGCTGCTGGCCCAAAAGACGCGGCGCGTGGAAGTCCCGTTCGAGCCGCTGATCAAAAGCCTAGAGGACAAGCCACCTTATATCGTGCCGGGAACCGCCGTATTCCTCACCGCCGACCCGGACTTTGCGCCTACGGCGCTATTGCATAATCTCAAGCACAACAAGGTGCTGCACGAGCACAATGTGATCTTGACCATCGTCAACCATGACATTCCGCGCGTATCGATTGAGAACCGCGTGGTGATGGAGACGATGAGCGACAAATTCTTGCACCTCGCTCTGCATTTCGGCTTCATGGAGCGGCCGAATGTTCCCAAAGCGCTCGCCATCGCCCAAAAACAGGGCTGGCAGTTCGACATCATGTCGACGTCGTTCTTCTTGTCGCGGCGTTCGCTGCGGACAGATGACCGTTCAGGCATGCCGCAATGGCAGGATCAGCTTTTTGTCTACCTCGCCCATAACGCCGACGACGCATCGAGCTATTTCCAGCTGCCGACTGACCGGGTGGTGGAAATCGGCGCTCAGGTGACGGTCTAATCCACCTAGTGACAGGTCACGTTGTGTTGTGCGCACTCGCGGCCTCGACGGCAGAACTTCCGTCAGCGAACCACTCCCAGTCCGCCATGAACCGCCGCGTCCAAGACATCTGCCGCTTGGCGTAACGCCGGCTTTCGGTCTTCGCCTTGGTCGCGGCCTCCTCCAAGGTCGCCGTGCCAGCCAGACAAGCAGCAAGCTCGCGCACACCAAGCGCCCGCATCGCCGGCAGGCCAGGACGAAGACGCAAGTCCACCAGCGCCCTCACCTCGTCGATCGCGCCTTCATCGATCATGCGGTCGAATCTGGCATCGATCGCCCGATAGAGCAGCTCACGCTCCGGGGCGACGACGAGCTTCAAGACATCATCGGTCTGGAGCGTGGGCGTGCCTGGCGTCCCTTGCCATTCGGCGAGCGTGATGCCGGTGGCCGCGATCACTTCGAGCGCACGGACCACGCGCTGCTTATCACTCGGCATAAGGCGTTCGGCCATGACGGGATCGCGGGCCTTGAGTTCGGCGAAGAGCCCTTCGGCATCGAGCCTCTCGGACCGCTCCCGCCAAAGCTCTCGCGTCTCCGGCGGAATGTCGGGGAGCGGAGACAGGCCTTCCAAGAGCGCCTTGAAATAGAGGCCAGTGCCGCCGACGAGGATCGGCAATCTCCGCGTCTCTTGCGCGGCCTTCAGCGCGGCAGCCGCATCGGCTAGCCAGTGCCCGACGGAATAACTCTCCGCCACCTCAACTGTGCCGTAGAGATGATGTGGGATGCCCGCCATATCAGCAGGCTCAGGCCGTGCGGTGAGTAGCTTGAGTTCGCGATAGACTTGCATGGAGTCGGCGTTGATGACGTCGCCGCCAAACCGTTCGGCAAGCTCTAGGGCCACAGCCGACTTGCCGCTTGCGGTCGGGCCGGAAATGAGGATGGCCGTTAGGCCGCTTCTATCGCCGGCCACGTTAGCTCGTCGGCACGGCGACGAAGCGCAACTCGCCCTTGGCGTCGGAGAGCAATAACAGAACTCGTCCACGTCCTGAGCGCTTGACCGCCTGGAGCCGAACGACAACGTCGTGTGGCTGGCGCACTTCTTCCTGGGTGACTTCCACAATCACATCGCCCGGCCTGACGTTCTTTCGCGCCGCCGGGCTGTCGGGCTCCACATCGGTGATGATCACGCCCTCGACCGAGCGGCCGATGCCGTATTCGCTGCGTAACGCGTCGGTGAGCGGGGCGATGGATAGACCGAGAAGATCCTCGCGCTCGGGCGCGAGCCGTTCCAGGTCTTCCTTGGTATTTTCATCGTCCATGGCGTCGGCGGCTTCATCGGCGTCGTCTTCGGGCAAGCGGCCGATCTTCACCTTCACGTCCACGGTCTTTCCGTCACGCAACAGCTCGACTGGCACGTCCTTGCCGATTTGTGTGCCGACGACGGCTCTCGGCAGGTCGCGCATATTCTCGATGACCACGCCGTCGAATTTTAGGATCACATCGCTCGGCTCGACACCGGCGGCGTCGGCGGGACCGTCCGGCGCTACCTTGGCGACCAGGGCACCCATCGGGTCGGCGAGCCCGAGACTTTCGGCAATATCGTCGGTGACATTCTGAACGTGAACGCCGAGCCAACCGCGCCGCGTCTCGCCATACTGCCGGAGCTGGTCCAGAACCTTCACGGCTGTTTTGGAGGGGACGGCAAAGCCGATGCCGATCGATCCGCCCGTCGGCGAGATGATGGCGGTGTTCACGCCGATGACCTCGCCTTCCATGTTAAACAACGGCCCGCCGGAATTGCCACGATTGATGGCAGCGTCGGTCTGTAGAAAATCGTCATAAGGGCCGGCATTGATGTCGCGCTTAGTGGCAGAGATGATGCCCACCGTGACGCTGCCGCCGAGGCCGAACGGATTGCCGATGGCCATGACCCAATCGCCGACGCGCATATTGGACGAGTTGCCGAACTCGACGGCTTTGAGCGGTTCCTTGGGCTCGACCTTGAGCAGTGCCAGATCCGTCTTTGGGTCGTGGCCAAGAATCTTGGTCACCTTCAGCTTGGTACCATCGATGAAATTGATGATGATCTCATCGGCGCCCTCAATGACGTGATTGTTGGTGACGATCAGACCGGAGGGATCGATGACAAAACCCGACCCGAGCGAACTGACCTTACGCGGCACGCCGCCTTCATCTTCCTCGAAGAAGTCGTCAAAAAACTCCTCGAATGGAGAGCCCTTCGGCCCCCGTTGGCCCGGCGCCGTTTCGCCCGTGCCCTTCAATGTCTGCGTGGTGGAGATGTTCACCACCGCGTTCTGAAGGTCCTCCGCCACGTCGGCCACCGAAGCGGGGCCGCGCGCAAGGGTCGGCGCGGCAAGCAGCACGAGACAAGCGGCCACAAGCCAGGCCCACCGGGCACGCGGCGAGACGCTAAAGACTTGGCCTTGGTTGCTTCCTTGGCTGCGTCTCTGTGACATCGATTTTTGCACTCCTGCGGCCTACGTTAAGACCAGCGGTGTCATTTTACCGAAAATCAGCGCCGTGATGCAGGAATCCGCCGCCCCGCCTGACAAGTGTCATGCAGCTTGGTGTCACAGGTCTAGCCACGGATCATCCAGACAATGAAAACACCGGCCGCAACGGCTACAGCACCGGCCAGGCGCAACGAGGACAGAGGCACTTCCGCCGAAGCCTCCAGGAGCCTGCGGCCGAGCCCAGGCACGAGCGCCCAAAGCAGCCCCTCGATGACCAGAACGAGACCGATGGCGACGGCGAGGTCATCCATTCGTCTGCAGGCGCCCGGCTACGGCGTGGACGA
>JAGPVD010000063.1 GCA_018067145.1 Methyloceanibacter sp. | reverse complement strand
TGAATGGTTCCACCATGGTGCTGTTCACGCCCGGGCCGCACATCGTGATCACCGACGCCAAGATCACCGACCCTAGTGCCCAAGCCGGTACCGCCGATTTCTCGGTGGCGAAGATCACCATCGATGTCGATTTCGCGGAGCTTTTGAGCAAGCATATAGATGCTGAGCGCGTGGTGTTGGTACGGCCGGTGCTCACGATACGCGCCGGGGGCGATGCACGTCCGCTGCGTTGGGGGCAGGAGCGCGAGGCGCCGAAGAAGATTCGCTACGCCAAAGCCGAAACCGGCGGTATGCCGAAGCGCCACCGCCGTGTGCGCATCAAGGATATGCGCATCAAGGATGGCACCGTTGTCATTGTCTATGACGACAGGGACGCGAGCGAGGCCAAGCGCATCGAGCACGTCAATGCGAGGCTCAGCCTACGGACGTTCAACGATCCGCTGCTTGGTAAAGGCAGGTTCGACTGGAAGGACCAGAAGGTCCACTTCAGCATCGAAGTGGCGACGCCCGGCGACCTCAGGGCAAAACGTCCGGCGCAGCTCTTGCTCGCCCTCGACACGCCAACGATCGCAGTAAGGTTCAACGGCACTCTCGCCACGGAGCCCGAGTTTTCCGGCCAAGGTCAAATCTCGGCCAAGTCCCGTTCAGTTCCCTCAGTGCTTGCCTGGATGCGGGAGAAGCCGACTTTGGCTGGTGCCGTCGGTGACGGTGAGCTGGCGAGCGATTTGTCGTGGACCAAGAAAGAGATCAAGTTTGCCAATGCGCGTTTCGCGCTGGAGCATGCCAGCGGGCAGGGAGAAGCGGTGATCTCGCTGAGGAGTTCGCGACCGCATGTCCGTGCAGCCTTTGCGTTCGATCACCTCGATATCAACCCTTTCCTTGGCGAAGCGAAGAAGAGAAAAAAGAAAGCCAAGACCGCGCCTGAGGTCAGGGCTGACAACCCGGCACGTGAGGCCGCGCCCACCAAGGATTGGTTCGCGAAGTCGGATGTCGCGGTCGTGGAGAGGGTCGGACCGCCGCCAATGGTGGCAGCACCGGCTGGGCCTTCGAAACGCGCTCTCGCCACCATCCCGGAAGCTGTGAGCCTAGCGCCGGCGGCGTCCTTCGATGCTGACGTCAATCTCAATATCCGCAAGGCGCGCCTTGGGAAAATTGATATTGGCCCTAGCTCGCTTAGCCTCGTGTTTCGCGACGGTGTGATGAACGCCACGCTTGGTGGCATGGAGCTCTATGGCGGCAATGCCAGCGGCAAGCTCATCATTGACGCCACCAAGCTGATCCCCGCATTTACCGGCAATGTCCGCCTCGAAGGCGTCGAGGCCAAGCCGTTGCTAAACGACGCTGCCCAGTTCGGCATGATCTCCGGCCATACCAAACTCACCATGGATGTCAGCGGCGAAGGTGATGATGCCGATGAGATCAAGGCATCGCTGCGCGGTCACGGTAGCGTTTTGGTGACCGACGGTTCCTTCGAAGGCATCGACATCACCGCCTTCATCAGCGGGCTTGGTGAGGGCAACTTTGACTTGCGCCAGGGACCAGATGCCAAGACGGCATTTAGCAATCTCGGTGGTGGCTTCACCATGGCCAACGGCATCGTCGAGACGAATAATCTCAATATGCTCAGCCCGCTGCTCAAGGTGACGGCGGAGGGCAGTGTGGACCTGACGCGGAGCACTCTCGATATTTTAACGCACCCGGAAATCATCAAGGGCCCCAAGGGCGAGAGCGGCGCCAATGACCTCGCGGGGCTGTCCGTGCCGGTGCGCATTGAGGGCCCGTTAAAGAATCCCCGCATCAAACCTCAGATCGGCAGCGTCTTGGCCAATCCCGAAAGCGCGTCCAAGGCCGTCAACAAGATCGGTGCGGCGCTTCAGAAAAAGTTCAAGGGTAAGCCCCTGGGTGAGACGCTCGGCAGCTTCCTTGGTAATGTGCAGATTGGCGGCACAAGTCGCGGCAAACAGCCACCGCAAGCGCAAGCTGGTCCGCGTTCCGCAGAGCCCGAGCCGGGTGACGCAGACGATGCGATGGATCCAGACCTGGAAGAGATCCTGCGCTGAATGTCAGCTTAGCTGAGTGTCGGCCTACCCGGCGATGAGCATGCCTGTTTTGCCACCCACACCTGAGACGTCGTCGCCGAAGGTCACATCGACCTTGGCGAACACCGATGTGATCTCGGTGAAGTTGAAGAAGTTCACGCCCTCCGAAACCTCACCCTATACGTCGTCGAGATCGTCTTCGAAGCGGAATGTGCGGCCGGCGGAGGCCAGCGTGGCCTGTTATCGTCGGTGAGGTTGTCCCACAGGCTGCCGATGAGGAAGAGCTACATCATGGTATCTTCCCAGGCTTGCATGGTGTTGCCGCCAAGCGATAAGCCGTCGATGTAGGCCCGGGTCACGGTCGAGATTGAAGCGGTAACTGCGCCCGTCGGCGTTCGTTTCGGCGCTACGCTTGCGGTCGAGCTAACCGCTGGAGCCACGCACCCATTGCCACCAGGGTGAGGCCAACTGCGCAAGACCCTAAGAAAACCAACACTACATAAAAGATCAGCCGGCGAATTCGCGACTATTTTTCACCGCGCCGGTTATCGAGCGCCGCCAGTCCCTTGGCAAAGCCCGAGACGTTTGCAATTGTCTGCACGGCTTTGCCATTCAGCGCATAGACGGTAATGGCGCCTTTGCTTGATTCTACAAGCTCTTT
>JAGPVD010000058.1 GCA_018067145.1 Methyloceanibacter sp. | reverse complement strand
GGCGGGCGCGTCGATGGTGCCGGCTTCCTCCGCGGCCTCCTTCCAGGCTTGGACGGCGGCATAGGTGTAGAGCACGTAGCCCTCGGGCTCGGTGCCTTTGTCCTTGAAGCGGGCAACGACGTCGGCGGCAGACGGGTTCTTGCGGGGATCGGGAGCGAAGGTCATTAGCGTGCCTTCGCCGGCGGGACCTGTGATCGACCAATATTCCTGCGTAACCAGGGCGTCGCCACCCATGATGATGGTGTCCATGCCCTGGTCGCGCATCTGTCGGGCGATCAGCCCCGTCTCGGTGTGGTAGCCGCCGACATAGAGCACATCGACATTCGCGCGTTTGAGTTTGGAGACCAGCGCCGAATAGTCTTTTTCGCCGGCGCTATAGGCTTCGTACAGCGTCTCTTCCTTGCCGTTGGCGTTCAGCGTCTTCTTGATTTCGTCGGCGATGCCTTTGCCATAGGCGGTCTTGTCGTGGACGATGGCGATATTCTTGTCGGCGAAATGATCGAACAAATATTTGCCGGCGATTTCGCCTTGCTGATCGTCGCGCCCGCACACGCGATAGATATTCGGACCGGCGCGCTTATCGGTCAGGGCCGGGTTGGTGGAGGCCGGCGAGATTTGCACCAGATTGCTCTCGCCATAGACCTGACTGGCTGGGATCGAGGATCCCGAGCAGTAATGCCCGACGACCAGGGCTACGCCTTCGCCAGCCATTTGGTTGGCCACGGCCACGGCCTGTTTCGGGTCGCAGGCATCATCGCCGACTTCGAGTGCGAGCTGCTTGCCGAGCACGCCACCTGACGCGTTGATGTCGGCGATGGCCATCTCGGCGCCGCTGGTCATCTGCGCGCCGAACGAGGCGTATTGACCCGTGACGGGCCCGACCACCGCGATTGTTGTCGTGTTGGGGTCTTTGGGCTCACCGCAGGCTGTAACAACAAAGCCCGCAACAAGCGCGGCCATCAGCCCGGCTGTACGCATCGACCAGCGCGTCATCGTGATCTCCTTCGAAAACTGAAGGTAGCCTATATCATCACGCGTCCCGCGCCCGCCAGGTGAGGGGGCTGGTTCGCTCGTAGAGCCAGCGATATTGTGTGACCATCTGCGTCGTTCGCGTGACCCGAAAGCCGAGACTCGCGGCGGCCATCAGCACCGCGTAGGTGACGAGATAATAGTAGAGCGATAGCAGCGTGCCGTCGAAGAGCGCGTAGTTGAAGAAGCGCACGGCGCCGGCCAGCAGCGCCATATAGACGAGCACCCGCCAGAACGGCTTCCATGTGCGCGCGAGCCCGCTACCGGCAAAGAACGCGGCCGAGCCGCCGAGGATCACTGTCAGTATCAGGAACACGCGCAAGCCGTCGTCGGAGAGCCAAGGGATGAGCGAAGTCATTTCTGGCCTCCTTGCTCGAGAGCCGCGCCGCCTTCGAGATAAGCGGCCCGCACTTCTTTGCGCTCAAGCAGCTCTTGGCCCGTGCCCGACATGGTGATCTTGCCATTGACCATGACATAGCCGCGGTCGGCGAGTTTTAGCGTGTGATAGGCGTTCTGCTCGACCAGGAACACGGTCAGGCCTTGGCTGTTCAGCTCTTTGATTGCCTCGAAGATTTGTTTGACGACGAGTGGCGCGAGGCCGAGCGATGGCTCGTCTAACAACAGCAGCTTGGGGCGTCCCATCAGCGCCCGGGCGATGGCTAGCATTTGCTGCTCGCCGCCGGACAATGTGCCGCCGCGCTGGTCCGCTCTCGCTTTCAACACAGGGAACAGCGCGCCGACCCGCTCGAGGTCTTTGTCAAACCCTTCGGGGTCGTCAGCGATGATGGCGCCCATTTGCAGATTTTCCATCACCGTCATGCGCGGAAAAATGCGGCGTCCTTCCGGCGATTGCGCAATGCGTAGACGCGCGATCTCATGTGTCGGCAATTGTGTGATGTCTTGGCCGTTAAAGACAATATGCCCTTGCGAAGCGCGGGGGCGTCCGCAGATCGTCATCATCAAGGTCGTCTTGCCTGCGCCATTGGCGCCGATCAGCGCCACGATCTCACCTTGCTTGATGTCGAGGCTGACGCCATGCAGCACCGCCAGCCGGCCATAGCGGGCGGTCACGTCATCGACTTTGAGCAGAGCCTCGCTCATGGTCGAACCTCGTCAGCAATCTCTGGCAGGTCTTCGTCGGGCACGCCGAGATAGGCGGCGATGACGCTCGGGTCGTCGCGAATTTCCTGCGGTGTCCCGTCGGCGATCTTCTTGCCGTAGTCGAGCACGATGATGTGGTCGGAGATGCGCATCACCACGCTCATGTCGTGCTCGATGAGGAAGATGGCGATCTTCTCTTGTTCGCGGATCGAATAGAGCAGTTCGTTTAGCCCCTCGCTCTCGCGCGCATTGAGGCCCGCCGCCGGTTCGTCGAGACAAAGAATGAGTGGCTTTGTGCACATGGCCCGGACGATTTCTAAGCGCCGTTGATCGCCATAAGGAAGATCGCCCGCGGGCTCGTTGGCACGCGCCGTCAGTCCGACGCGTTCGAGCCAATGCCGCGCCAACTCAAGCGCTTCTTTTTCGGCGGCCGCGAAGTTCCCGAGGCCCAGAAGGGCGCCAATGGTGAAGCCCGAAGCGCCGCGCAGCACGCTGTGCTGGGCCACCATCAGATTTTCCAGAACGGTCATGGCCGGAAACAGCCGGATATTCTGGAAAGTGCGGGCGACACGGGCGTCCGCATTGATGGCGTGGTCGTCGAGCCGCTCAAGTCGGAAGTGCGCGCCGTCCGGCTGGCGCAGTTCCATAGTCCCTTCGGTGGGTTTGTAGAACCCGGTGATGCAGTTGAAGACAGTGGTCTTGCCCGCACCGTTCGGCCCGATCAGCGCGGTGATGTCCTGACGGCCCACCTCGAAGGAGACATCGTCGATGGCGATGAGGCCACCGAAGCGCATGGTTAGGTGCTCGACCTTCAGCACGGGGTCTTTTTGCCACGGCGTCATGGGAGGTCTTCCTTGGCGTCATCGAGCAGGATTGTCGGCGAACGGGAGGCGATGATCCCGCGTGGCCGCCACACCATGATGCCCACCATGGCGATGCCGAAGAGGAGCATGCGGTAGAGCGCCGGGTCGAAGCCCTCGCCGAAGAAGCTCTGCAAGCCATCGGTGTGGCGCAGGGCCTCGAAGCCACCGACCATGACCACGGCAGCGATGGCGACGCCGAGCTGGCTGCCCATGCCGCCAAGCACGACGATGGCGAGGATGATGGCGGACTCGATGAAGGTGAAGCTTTCCGGGCTGATGAAGCCCTGCCGCGTGGCGAAGAACCCGCCCGCCAGTCCGCCGAACAGCGCGCCGGTGGCGAAGGCTGTGAGCTTGGTGACGGTTGTGTTGATACCGAGCGAGCGGCAGGCGATCTCGTCCTCGCGCATGGCCTCCCACGCGCGCCCGATGGGGAGACGGCGCATCCGTAGCGTCACGAGATTGGTGAGCAGGGCCAGCACCAGGATCACGTAATAGAGAAAGATGATGCCCTGGAGCGGATCGTATTTGATTCCGAAAAAGGCGCTGAATGTATTGTCGCCGAAGGGCGAGAAGGGGAGGCCGAAGAAGGTGGGCTTCGGAATGCCGGAGATGCCGTTCGGCCCATTGGTCACCTCGGTCCAGTTGAGCAACACGATGCGAACGATCTCGCCGAAGGCCAAGGTGACGATGGCGAGATAGTCACCGCGCAGCCGCAACACCGGAAAGCCGAGAACGACGCCCCATACCGCGGCGGCAAGCCCGGCGATCGGCAGGCATACCCAAAACGACAAACCAAAATAGGTGGCGAGCAGGGCGAAGGTGTAGGCGCCAACCGCATAGAAGGCGACGTAGCCAAGGTCGAGTAGGCCGGCGAGCCCGACCACGATGTTTAAGCCCCAACCGAGCATCACGTAAGTGAGCACTAGAATCGAGAGATCGAACCAGTAGCGGAGTGGGAGCCCCAAATTGAAGGCCTTCTCCAGACCAAAGCTCGTCAGCGGGAAGAACAACGCGAACAGGATGGCGCAGGTGATAAATATGCGTGCGTAAGGCAGGTCGGGGAAGGTTTGGACGATCTGCCGACGCAACAGCCCGAGGCCGATAAACACGGGCAGCACCACGGCGATCAGCTGATAGGCGGGCGCATTGAGAATGACGGCCGTGACGAAGCCCAAGGCTGACAGCAGTGCGGCGGCGCCGAGCACGGTGATATCCCGGCGGTCGAAGGGCTCCGCGCTGAACAGCTTGGCGAAGGGCGTGGTGAGGGGATGGTCCGCCTGCCACACAAACAGATTGAGCAGAAGCCGGCCGAAGAACACGGTGCCGACGGCGACGGCGAGCAGCATCGGGCGCGGCTGAAGCGTGAGCCCGGTAACGCTGTCCACCGTGCGCAAGCCCAGCACGAAGGAGAACAGCGCAAATGCGATGATGCCGCCGAGAAAAGAATCGGCGAGCGCCGCTTTGAACCGCAGGCCGAACGATTTGCCGGGCTCTGCCAAGGACTAAACCTTCTCCACCTCGGGCCGGCCAAGCAGGCCCGTCGGGAAAAAGATGAGCACGATGGCGAGCATCGAGAATGCCGCGACGTCTTTGTACTCGATGGTGAAATAGGCGGACCAGAAGGTCTCGATCAGCCCGATAATCAGCCCACCAAGCATGGCGCCGGGAAGCGAGCCAATGCCGCCAAACACCGCCGCCGTGAAGGCTTTGATGCCGACGATGAAGCCAATGTAGAAATCGATGACCCCGTAATAGAGCAGGTAAAGCAGACCCGCGACGGCGGCCAGCGCCCCGCCGAGTACGAAGGTGAGGGAGATGGTGCGATCGACATCGACGCCTGACAGAGAGGCCATCAGCCTATCTTGTTCGCAAGCGCGCTGGGCGCGGCCAAGCGCGGTGCGGCTGATAACGAGCCAGAAGGCGCCCATGAGCACGAGCGTCGTCACGACGATGAGAATCTGGATGTTGGAGACTATGACGGTAAAGCCGTTCTCCTCGAAGATCTGGTAGCCGCCAGTGATCACGGGCTGCAGCGGCTTCACCCGCGCGCCCTGCGCCACCTGAATGAAATTCTGCAGCACGATCGACATGCCGATGGCGGTGATGAGCGGCGCCAGGCGGAAGGAGTCGCGCAAGGGGCGATAGGCGATGCGTTCCACCGACCAGCCCCATACGGCGGTGAGCACCATGGCGATGATGAGCACGATGAAGAGAGCGAGGGGGATCATGGTGACCCCGAGCGCCATGATGGCGAGAAACGCGATGAGGGCGATGAATGTGCCCACCATGAAGATGTCGCCATGGGCAAAATTAAACAGCATGAGAATGCTGTAGACCATGGAATATCCCAAAGCGATCAGGGCGTAAAAACTCCCCCACTGAAGGGCGTTGATGAGGTTCTGCATGAGAAAATTAAAGGTCATGCGGTCTTCTCCATGAATAATATATTCGCCCACCGTGCGGATGCACGGTGGGCGAATGGATTATTAATTATACAAATAAATTCGCGCAATAATT
>JAGPVD010000049.1 GCA_018067145.1 Methyloceanibacter sp. | reverse complement strand
CTTCAAACGTGCGCGCAAGATTGAGCGCAGTCATCTCTGATGTCTCCGCCCAGCCTTCAATCGCGACTTGTCCGTCGCGCGCGTCAATGCCGACGGCGATGCAGCCAGGAAATCTGCGCGCAGCCTTACGCACAAGACCCGGATCGCGCACTGCGGCGGTGCCTAAGATCACACGGGTGATGCCCTTCTCCAGCCAATTGGCGATGGTGGCGATATCGCGAATGCCGCCACCGAGTTGAATGGGAATGTTGATGGCGTCGACGATCCCCTCGACGGCTTTGTCGTTGACCGGCTTGCCCTCGAACGCGCCGTTGAGGTCGACCACATGCAGCCACTGAAAACCCTGCGCCTCAAAGTCACGCGCCTGCGCGGCCGGGTTGGCGTTGAACACCGTCGCCTGGTCCATCTCGCCGAGACGCAGACGCACGCATTCGCCGTCTTTGAGGTCGATTGCGGGAAATAGAATCATATCGTCGCGACCTTTATCACGGCTGCCATTTGAGGAAATTGGCGATGAGCGCCAGTCCGAGCTTTTGGCTCTTCTCAGGGTGAAACTGACTGCCCGCCATGTTGTCGCGGGCCACGAATGCCGTGACCGGCCCGCCATAGTCGGTGGTGGCGACGAGGTCGGCGGGATCGTCGGGCACCAGTTGATAGGAGTGCACGAAATATGCGTGCAGGCCTTCGTCGCCGGAACGAATGCCATCGAAGAGCGCGTGTTCACGCGTCATGCGCAGCGTGTTCCAGCCCATGTGTGGAATTTTCAGCGAGTCATCGTCCGGCTCCATGGCCCGCACTTCGCCGGCAATCCAATCGAGCCCCGGCGTCACGCCATGTTCAAGCCCGCGCGTCGCCATGAGCTGCAGACCGACGCAGATGCCGAGAAAGGGTTTGCCTTTCACCCGCACTGCTTCTTCCAAAGCTTTGATCATGCCGGGAATGCTCGCCAGCCCCGTCTTGCAGTCGGCGAACGCGCCGACGCCGGGCAGCACGATGCGCTCAGCGCTGAGCACGTCCTCAGGGTCGGCGGTAACCTTGATGGCGAGCGATGAGCCTTCCTCCCGCGCTGCACGCTCGAAAGACTTAGCGGCGGAGTGGAGATTGCCCGACCCGTAATCGATGATGGCGACGTGCATGAGTTCTAAGCCTGCGGGAACAGTCCGATGACATCTTCATCGGCGCCACGCGACGACGATGGCGCCGGTACTTTCGGAGCTGGCGTTGCCTTCTTCGGCGGCGGCGCGTCTTGCGCGGCCTTCTCTTGTTCCGGTAGCCAGTCGGTGAAGAAGGATCGCTCGGCGTCGCTCTGGTCGGATCCTGAGGCGATGCCGGCGAACCGGTAGCCGCGCCGCTGAAGAGCAGCACCGCGCAGATCGTTGGCCTCGAAGGCGAACAAGATGGTGAGCGCCAAGGCAGCCCAACTGAATGGTTCTTGTTCCAACCTGTCGAAGCCAAAGGCAAACTGGAGCCCGGCAAGCACGGCCAGGAACACGATCAGCTCGATCCACATGCGGTGATAGAGCAACCATAACGCCGGCACGATGAGCGCGAACCAGGCGAAGCCTTCCTTGACGAAGGCAACCCTGCCGGCGCGTGTGGCGATATCCTCATCGTCGCTGGTCGGCTCATAGACGGAATAGACGGTCACTTCACGTCACGCTGCTGCTGGCCGCGCCGAGATGGCGGCTATTCTAGAGCTGGCCCTTGGTGGAGGGCACCCGTCCGCTCTGCCGCTCATCGACGGCGATCGCCTGACGAAGTGCCCGGGCGAGCGCCTTATAACAGGTCTCGGCGATGTGGTGACTATTCTCGCCATAGAGGTTCTCCACGTGCAGCGTCAGCCCGGCGTGCTGCGAGAAGGCCTGGAACCATTCGCGGAACAGCTCGGTATCCATCTCGCCGATTTTAGAGCGGGTGAATTCGACCTGCCAGATGAGAAATGGCCGCCCGGAGGCGTCGAGCGCCACGCGAGTGAGCGTCTCGTCCATCGGAAGATAGGCCGAGCCGTAGCGCGTGATGCCCGCCTTATCGCCAAGCGCTTGCGCAAAAGCCTGGCCGAGCACAATGCCGGAATCCTCCGTCGTGTGGTGCTGATCGATGTAGAGATCGCCCTCAGCTTTAAGGGTGATGTCCATAAGCGAGTGGCGGGCAAGCTGCTCGATCATGTGGTCGAGGAAGCCCACACCCGTGGAGACGTCATAAGCGCCGGTCCCGTCGAGATCGACGGTCGCGCTGATCGTGGTCTCTTTGGTGCGGCGATTGACCGTCGCGCGCCGGGAATCGGCTGATTTGATATGTTTCTGCATGTCTGCCAGTCTAGCTCAAGGCTCTTAGCAATTTGCTTAATCTCGGGTGCCGCTTATACGCCGCGTCATCTGCGAGGGCCATATGAATACGCCGGAGCGGCGCTCGGCTCAGGAATCCGCCGGATTCAGGCTCGTTTTCGCCGGCGAGCTTGACGAATGGCTCAGCCAAGCCGATATCGCAATGCAGCATGAGCAATTCCTCAAACTCGCCAGAGAGCTGGCATGGCACAACGATTTTGACCGTCCGCAAGGGCGGCAAGGTAGTGATTGCCGGAGATGGCCAAGTCACGCTTGGTCAGACCATCATCAAAGGCTCCGCGCGCAAGGTGCGCCGGGTCGGCTCCGGTGAGGTGATCGCAGGCTTTGCCGGGTCCACGGCCGACGCCTTTACGCTGTTTGAGCGGCTTGAGACGAAGCTCGAACGCTTCCCCGATCAACTGAAACGCGCATGCGTCGAGCTGGCCAAGGACTGGCGCACCGACCGCTATCTGCGCAAGCTCGAAGCCATGATGATCGTCGCCGACCCGACCGAGAGCCTGGTGCTCACCGGCACCGGCGACGTGCTCGAGCCCGACGACGCGGTGATGGGGATTGGCTCCGGCGGCTCCTACGCGCTGGCCGCGGCGCGCGCCCTGCTCGACACCGATGTCGATGCCGAGACCATCGCACGCAAGGCCATGGCAATCGCCGCCAAAATTTGCGTCTACACGAATGATGAAGTGACCGTCGAAATTCTCGACGCGACCAAGTAGCAAGTCAGGAGTCCATGACCTCATTCTCTCCCCGCGAGATCGTGTCCGAACTCGATCGCCACATCATCGGCCAACGCGACGCCAAGCGCGCCGTGGCCATCGCGCTGCGCAACCGTTGGCGCCGCCAGCAACTCGAAGGCGATATGCGCGAAGAAGTGCTGCCGAAGAACATTTTGATGATTGGTCCGACCGGCGTCGGCAAGACGGAAATTTCCCGTCGCCTCGCGAAGCTTGCCGGTGCGCCCTTCATTAAGATCGAGGCCACCAAGTTCACCGAGGTTGGTTATGTCGGCCGCGACGTGGAACAGATTGTCCGCGATCTGGTCGAGACAGGCTTGGGCCTAGTGCGCGACACAAAGCGCAAAGAGGTCGAAGCCAAAGCACAACTCAACGCCGAAGAGCGGGTTGTCGATGCGCTTGTGGGAGTAGGCGCAGGCGCGTCAACGCGTGAGTCGTTTCGCAAGCGCTTGCGCGAGGGCGAACTCGACGACAAGGAAATCGAGATTCAAGTGGCCGACGCGCCGAGCATGCCGTCATTTGATATTCCCGGCATGCCGGGGGGCCAAGTCGGCATGGTCAATCTCTCCGACATGCTGGGCAAGGCGTTCGGCGAGCGCACCAAGTCGCGCAAGATCTTGGTGAGCGAGAGCTTCGACATTCTCCTGGCGGAAGAGTCCGACAAACTCGTCGATCAAGATATGATCGTGCAGGAAGCTATTCGCAATGTCGAAGACAACGGCATCGTGTTTCTCGACGAGATCGACAAGATCTGCGCGCGCTCCGAGCGCGTCGGCGCCGATGTGAGCCGCGAAGGTGTGCAGCGCGATTTGCTGCCACTGATCGAGGGCACCACCGTCGGCACCAAATACGGGCCGGTGAAGACCGACCACATTCTATTCATTGCGTCGGGCGCATTCCACATCGCCAAGCCCTCGGACCTGCTGCCCGAGTTGCAGGGGCGGCTGCCGATCCGCGTCGAGCTTCGCGCGCTGACCCATGAAGACTTCCGCCGCATTCTCACCGAGCCTAAGGCCTGCCTCATCAATCAATATGTGGCGCTGATGAAGACCGAGGGGCTTGAGCTTGAGTTCACGCCTGATTCCATCGACGCCATTGCCGATGTCGCGGTGGAAGTGAACACGTCTGTGGAGAATATCGGCGCGCGCCGTCTTATGACGGTTATAGAGCGCGTTCTCGACGAGATCTCATTCGACGCTGCGGACAAAGCCGGCGAGAAGATCGTTATCGATGCGGGCTATGTGCGCGAGCACATTGGTGACCTCGCTAAGAACGCGGACTTATCGAAATTTATTTTGTAGGCTTTCGGCGCGCGTGGTCAGGCTTCCGTAAGCGCACATAGAGTGCGCCGCCGCCGCCGAGCCGTTGCGGCGCCTCCGAGAAGTTGACGATGAGCGGCGCGAGATCGCCGTCGCTGAGCCAATGCGGCACCGCTTGGCGCAGCACGCCCCGGGGCTCGTGGTCGTAGATGCTCACGGAGCTGTCGCGCGGCGACCCCTTGCCGGTGATCACCAGCACGTGGCGAAGACCCCGACCTTGCGCACTTTTCAGAAACTTGCGCAAAGCGATATGCGCGTCGTGCTGGCGCATGCCATGCAGATCAAGCCGCGCCTCCACCGCGAGGCGGCCCTTGTCGAGCTTGCGCGCCGTTTGCCGGTCGAGAGGTCCCGCGGTTGGACCGAGTTTTTGGCGAGCAGCAGGTTTGGCCGGGAGCCGCGGAGAAGACGGGGGTTCCACCATTGGCGCCGGGGCTTTCGACTTGGCCTGAGGTGGGTTGGAAGGCGTCGGCCGCTGTGTTACGCGATTTTTTTGGAGCGGCGTCGCCGTCCTGGCGATGCGCGCCCAAAGCTTGGCATCGTTCTCCGTCTCGTCGTCGCGCTTGCTCATGATCTGACCATAGTGCCAATCGTCTTAACGGTTCGGCAGAAGCACGTGGAACCGTGCTTGGTCCCGCGTCCGGCCGGCGATGGCTCCGGCGGCCTCGCCCGTGCCCCAGAAAATATCGCCGCGCTGGATACCGCCAATCGCAGAGCCCACATCCTGGCCAATCATCAGGCGGCGAAATGGGGAGCCTTCCGGCGCCTCAAGACCGGGGACGGCAACGAAGACCGGCGTGCCGAGTGCGTGATGAGCGGTGTCGACCGCAAGGCTGCGGCCAGGCGTCAGCACGACGCCTTCGTTGCCGAGCGGACCGTCACGTCCCTCTTCTGCGTCCAGCTTCCGAAAGAAGATATAGGACTCATTCTCCGCCATGAGCGCCGGCCCCCGCGCAGGATCAGCACGGAGCCAATCCTTGACCTTGTCCATGTCGATCTCTTCGAGACTCATTTCGCCACGCTCAACGAGGCATTTCCCGATGGACGTGTAGGGATGCCCGTTCTTGCCCGCGTAAGTGAGGCGCACGCTGGTTCCACCGTCGAGATGCACCAGTCCCGAACCTTGCACCTGCATGTAGAAGAGTTCGATTGCGTCATCGAGATAGAGCAGTTCGAGGCCCCACCCAGCAAGCGCGCCAGCGTCGATCTCTTCGCGCGTATAATAGGGCACGAGGCCCCCGGGCGTTTCGCGCATGCCGCTGATGCGATTGTTGTAGCGCGCCCGCTCGCTCTCGGCGCCCAAAGTGATGAGGTCGCCGGGGCGCCCATAGACGGGAACGGTGAATCGCTCGTCCCGGCGATGCGCGCCTTGCACTTCCGGCTCGTAATAGCCGGTGACCAAGCCGAGTTCATCGGCTTCTACCGTGTGTGGCACGAAGTAGTTCTCGAAGAAGGCCCGCGCTGTCGGAGCGTCTACCGCTTCGCCAAGCGCACGCGCTGCGGCCTGCGCGGCATCAACTGGCGGCGCGACACGGCATGACTTTAGGAAGGTGCGGAACGCGGCGACGTGGTCGTCCTCCGACCAGCCGTCGAGTTCGGCGAAGTCTATCGGAACAAGTTTGGTCGCGTGTTCGTCCACGATAACCTTGTCATTGCCCGGCTTGACCAGGCAATCCAGTAATCCCCCCATCTGCGATCCAACGTAGCACGGTGGTTACTGGATCACCCGCCTTCGCGGGTGATGACACGTCATGTTGAGATAAAGCGCTAGTTCGCGGCTTCTGTGGCGACCAGCTTCCAGTTGGGATTCTTGGAGGCGAACTCGCGACTGAACGTCCAGATGTCGGTGACCTCGCGGACCTTCTTAGGATCGCCCTCGACTACTTCGTCGTCAGCGTCGCGCGTCACCGAGATCAACTCGCTCACAAACTTCACGGTCACATAAGCCGCTTTGTTCTTGACCTCGGCCTCGATGAGATCGGTCTTATCGATACCGACCAAGGTGGATTCCACTTTCTCGCCGCGCTCTTCGCGATCAGCAATAGCGCGCTCGAAACCTTGAAGCACTTCGGGCCCGAGCAAGCTCTTGAGCGTCTCCTCGTCGCCGTCGGCAAACGCCGCGACAACCATCTCGTAAGCCATCTTAGCGCCCTCGAGGAATTCGCCGGGATTGAAGTTTGGATCGGACTGCATCACCGCGGTCAGCGACTTAGCCAGCGGGCTGTCTTTCGGCGCATAGCGCTCAAGCCGCTCCTCGATATCCTCGGGTGACGGGCCAGCGGCCTCATGCCCCGGGGCCTGACCCTGGCGGGCGCGGGGCAGCGCCACGACATTGCCTTCCGGCGCGCCTGCCTTCGAATCGGGCTTTGCGCTTGTATAGGGGTCGTAGGGCGGGCGCTCATTGCCCGTGCGACGGCCCAGCACGCCGCGCAGCCGAATGAAAATGACGACCGCGAGGACCAAAAACAGAAGGGTATAGATGTCGAACGCTTCGCTCATACCTTGTCGCCACCCCGCCTGGAAATTTGCCAGGGGGAGCCTTCACCGCAGATGAAAAATTGTCATTTAAACGCAGTATTCCGGGGCCAACTTAGGGCATTCCCCGTTGCTGCGCCAACCTTAATCAGTTTTGCGCCTAATTTGCGGCCAAACCCAGACGGGCAAACTGCGCAAGCTCAATTGCGGCCCATACCGTCGCATGCTAGCCAGCGCTCCTGACGTGTAAAGGGAATTCCATGGCGAAGAAGTCGAACGACGATCCAGCGAAGAAGACCAACGGCGACAAGCCGGCACCGGAGCGGGCCGATGAGGCCCCGGCGGGCACCGGCACTCGCGCGGCGAGCGGCGCGGAACTCGCGGTTCTCGCTCAATATGTGAAGGATCTTTCGTTCGAAAGCCCCGGCGCGCCCCAGACCCTGCAAGGGCCCGGCGAGAACCCGGAGCTTAAAGTCGGCGTCAATGTCAACGCGGGCCCGCGCGGTGAGGACATTTACGAAGTCGCGCTTCAGATCGAGGCCCATGCCAAGAGCGAAGTCGGCGTTATTTATAATGCCGAGCTGATGTATGGCGGCCTGTTCCGCTTGCGGAACATTCCGAAGCATCTGCTGCAGCCAGTACTATTCGTCGATTGCCCGACTCTGCTGTTCCCGTTCGTGCGGCGTATGCTGGCCGACGTGGTCCGCGACGGCGGCTTCCCACCGCTTCTGCTCGACCCCATCGACTTCGCCAGTCTCTACACCAAGAATCAGGGCTTGGGCCTGGCTGAAGCCGGCGAAAATACCCCAGCGAACTAAGAGGAATAGCGCAGCCACAGCGCGTCGGCGCCAAGCGCCGACACGAAGGCTTCGTGAGCGCACTTCTCCGCCGCGCTCAGCCGCGAGGCGAGCGGCGCCGGCCGTGGCCGGATTACGTTTTCGTTTGCCTGCATCATGGCCGCCTGCGCCACATTGGCGGCAAATTCGAGCCTGGCCTGATTGCCGCCGACCAGTTCCACATAGACTGCGGCAAGCAACCGGCAATCGAGTAAAGCGCCATGGCCTTCGGTCTCGCGCTCCGACAGGTCCACCCCGTAGCGGCGGCACAGCGCATCGAGGCTAGCAGGCGCACCGGGATGGCGCCTGCGCGCCAAAGCCAGCGTATCGGTCACGCGATCCCACTTTAGAAGCGGCAGCGGGACCCGCTCCAACTCGGCATTCAGAAAGCCGAAGTCGAACGGCGCATTATGCATGACCAGCATGGCGCCTTCGATGAAGGTCAGCAGCTCTTCCGCGCGATCACCAAAAAGAGGCTTGTCGCTCAAAAACTCCGTGGAGAGGCCGTGCACCTCGTAGGCGCCCTGGGGCACCTCACGCTCAGGGTTCAGATGGCAATGCCAGGTGCGGCCCGTCGGGATGGAGTTGACCAGTTCGACACAGCCGATCTCGACAATGCGATGGCCCTCGCCCGGCTTGAGACCCGTGGTCTCCGTATCGAGAATAATCTCGCGCAACCGTTCACGCTCCCCGCTTAGGTCTGCTGGAGACGCAATCGCTCCATGACGCCGCCCTCGCGCGTTTGCAGCGTCTCAATGAGAGTATCCAGCTGTTCCTGCATATGTTCCAGCGTCGTGCCGCTGTCCACAACGTAGTTGGCGCGGGCGCGGCGCTCAGCGTCTGACAATTGCCGGTCTTTGAGGGTTTCAAATTTTTTCTCCGTCATGCCGGACCGCGCCAGCACGCGGGTCCGCTGCACGTCCTCGGAGGCACTGAGCGCAATGTTGACGTCGGTGCGGCTCTCAGCGCCCGTCTCGAACAGGAGCGGAATCTCCAGGACGGCGAAACGCGCATTCTGTAATTCCTGTTCACGCAAGAAGTCGATCTCGGCCGCAATCACCATGGGGTGGATGATGGCCTCGAGCTGGCGAAGACGCTCAGGCTTGCCCGCGACTTCCGCGGCCAGCAGCGCCCGGTCCACCTGACCATCACGCGTAGTGCCCGGAAAAGCTGCTTCGACGGCTTCCACCGCATCGCCTTCATAGAGGCGGTGCACATAGGCGTCAGCGTCGAACACCTTCATGCCAAGCCGACGAAGATGGGCGGCGGCGGACGTCTTGCCCATGCCTATGCCGCCGGTAAGGCCAATAACTAGCATCGGTGCATCCTAGAGTGTCGCCACCACATGGGCCTTCAATTCAGGCGTGACCTCGGGGCGGACCCCGAACCAGCGC
Source organism: Methyloceanibacter sp. (assembly GCA_018067145.1). Taxonomy (GTDB): domain Bacteria; phylum Pseudomonadota; class Alphaproteobacteria; order Rhizobiales; family Methyloligellaceae; genus Methyloceanibacter. The sequence goes on along the minus strand of JAGPVD010000049.1, from coordinate 34,673 downwards.
TCGAACCCAGGCACCGCTTGATGGAGCAACATACCAAGACCGTCGACGGCGGTAAGCCCACGGGCCCGCGCCTCGCTAAGCAGTTTCGTCTCAAGCGGGTTATAGACAATGTCGGTGACGACGGCGTCGGCGGGCAGCGCCGCAAGGTCAATGTCGAGCGGCGCCTGCCCCGTCATGCCGAGACTTGTCGTGTTGATCAGAGCCCCGCACGCACCAAGGGCCTCGCTGCGCTTCTCCCAGTCGATGACCTCGATGCTGGGGCCAAAGACTTTGGCCAGGGCGTCTGCCCGGGCGCGCGTACGGTTGGCGAGAAGAATTCTGGGCACACCCGCTTCGATCAGGCCAAACAGAACGGCGCGGGCCGCGCCGCCAGCGCCAAGCACCATGACGGCGTCGAGCCCCTCGTTCCACTGAGGTGCCTCCGCATCGATATTTCTCATGAAGCCATAGGCATCGGTGTTGGCGGCATGGAGGTCGCCGTCGAGGCCGAGCCACAACGTATTGGCCGCGCCGATGGTTACCGCCGCTTCGTCGGCGACACGCGCCGCAGCCAACGCAGCCTCCTTGTGTGGAAGCGTCACATTGGCCCCCACATAGCCACAGCGCTTGAGCGATCCTAGGAATTCGGCGAGCGCGTCCGGCGCCACCGCCTCTTTGTCGTAAGCGCCGTCGATGCCGTATTTGGCGAGCCAATAGCGGTGAATAATGGGTGAGCGGGAATGCTCGACCGGCCATCCAATCACACAAGCTCGCAGCATGGATCAGCTCTCGATCACGCCCTCGCGCCGAAGCGTATCGAGGAGCGGCAAGAGGGGAAGGCCGAGAATGGAGAAGAAGTCGCCATCGATTTTCTCAAACAGCTGGCTGCCGATGGATTCGAACTGATAGGCGCCGACAGAGCTGAGCACCACTTCGCCGGCAGCCGCAAGATAATGTCCGATGAATTCCGGCGTCAGCTTGCGCATAGTGAGGTTGGCGATATCCGTCTGCGCCCACACGGTCCCGCCATTATTGGCCAGCGCGACCGAGGTGTGCAGCGTGTGGGTCCTGCCGCTAAGGTCGAGCAGCTGCGCCCGTGCCGCTTTCATATTTTCGGGCTTGGAGATAATCCGGCCCTCAAAGACGAGCACTTGATCGGCGCCAATGACGAAGGCGCTTTTCGCCAGATCGCTCACCGCTTCCGCCTTGGCGCGGGCGAGAACTTCAGCCGCGTCATGCGGGTGGAGCGTCTTCTCGTCGCCAATCGCCTGAAGCATGAGGCCCTCGTCGAGCCCCGGCGCCTCAGCGATGAAAGCGAGCCCCGCCTTCTCGAGCATCCGCGCCCGCGTCTTACTGGTGGACGCCAGAATAAGCGGCGGACGCCCCGCTTGCAGAAATCCCGTCATGCCAAATTCCTCATGCCTCCAGCGCCGGCGCTTCGCGGTCGTTATAGAGACGGATGATAGCCGCAGCGCTCTCTTCGATGGACCGACGAGTCACGTCGATGATGGGCCAACCATGGCGTGCGCAAAGTTGGCGCGTCTGGGCGATCTCGGCAGCGATCGCATCCCGGTCGACATAATCTTCCAGATGGCCGTGGGCTTGTTCAATCACGCGGTTATGGCGCACTTGAGAAATCCGTTCCGGGCTCGCCACCAGCGCCACAACGAAGGCTTTGGTTTTTTGCTCAAGCGGTTCCGGCAGCGCGACCCCAGGGACCAACGGCACGTTGGCGGTTTTGTAGCCGCGATTAGCCAGATAAATGGATGTCGGCGTTTTCGACGTGCGGCTGATACCGATAAGGATCATATCGGCGTCGTCGAGGCTGTCCGGCAAATGCCCATCGTCATGGAGCATGGTAAAGTTCAGCGCCTCGATGCGGCGGAAATAGTCGGCGTCGAGAACATGCTGGCCGCCAACCATCTGCGCCGCCGGCGTATCGAGATAAGACTCAAATACCTTCAGGACATGGGTGAGCGGCGCGACGCAAGGAACGTTGAGCCGCTTGCAAGACTGTTCCAACGCTTCGGCAAGTTCTTGGTTGAGCAGCGTGTAGAGCACGATGCCGGGCGACGCCTCCACATCCTTCAGCACACGGTCGAGCTCGCGGCGGCTCCGCACCAGCGGATGCAAATGTTCGATGGCGCGGATCTGCGCGTATTGCACACCGACCGCTTTAGCGATCGTGGCAAGCGTCTCGCCCGTCGCGTCAGAGATCATGTGCAGGTGAAATGATCGCAGGATATCCATGTATGAGTTTTGGATAACCACCCTGAGTTAGCGGGGCAACCGGTAGGCGCCGGAATTCGTCCCCGTTGCCGCTGAGATGCCCACCGAGTTTTTCACAGATTCGCCTGTGTCGAAAAAATGACGCTCTTCGAACACAGGCCGGCAATAGTCTTTTTGATCCCCAGCTCTTGACGCAAGATGCCCACAAGCCATTCAGGGTTTTGTCCAGTGCTGGACATCCCCCGGAAGCCTAAGGGAACCAGGGACTAGCGAAGGCTTTTCCGGCGAAGCAATCACAGGTCGTCGCGTTCATCGTCAAACTGTCAAATTTCAGTATTGGAGTCCTGTCGACAGACTGGTGATGAAATTGAATGTCCGCTATCCACACCCTAATAAAAGTAACAGTAATCCTATTAAGGAATCTCTTTAGTAGTGTTTTAGAGAGGCCAGTTTGCGAACAACCCCCTCATCAAGTGCTTTGCTCGAGGCTCTCCAGGGCGAAGTAACCGCGGTTCCACCCATATGGCTGATGCGCCAAGCAGGACGCTATCTGCCTGAGTATCGGGAAGTGCGAAAGACCGTGTCGTCCTTCTTGGACCTTTGCCGCACCCCGAAGCTCGCGGCTGAAGTCACGTTGCAGCCTTTGCGGCGCTTCCCCTTCGATGCGGCCATCGTGTTTTCAGATATTCTCGTTGTACCGTATGCGCTCGGTCAGGAGGTTGAGTTCGTCGAGGGTGAAGGTCCCAAGCTTGATCCCGTCGGTGATGAAGCGGCTATCGCTAAGCTGAATTTGTCATCTGCCGAAACTCTACTAGCTCCCGTCTATGAGACCGTGGAGCGCGTTACGGCTGAACTGCCAGACACAGTTCCCCTGATTGGTTTCTGCGGAGCACCTTGGACCGTTGCCACTTACATGGTCGAAGGCAGTGGCAGTAAGGACCAGGCATCGGCCCGCAAGTTTGCTTATCGCGAACCGGAAACCTTCCAACGCCTGATCGATCTTTTGGTCGAGACGTCTGTCCAATATTTGCTTGGCCAGGCAAAAGCCGGCACGCGGGTCTTACAGATTTTTGACAGCTGGGCCGGCTCTTTGCCCGAAGATGCGTTTGCACGATGGTGCATTGAGCCCACGAGGATGATCGTTGAGCGCGTGAAGGCTCAAACCCCCCACGTGCCCATCATCGGTTTCCCCCGGGGCTCAGGGCCGCTCGCTGAGCGCTACGCGAGTGAAACAGGCGTCGATGGAATTGGCTGCGATACCAGCCTGCCTGTTGGTTGGATACGCGATCGCCTACAGACGAAGCTGCCTGTCCAAGGCAATCTCGATCCGGTGCTTCTGGCCGTCGGCGGCGCTGCGCTCGACGCGCGCGTCAGAACCATCCTTGAGACGCTCGGCCAAGGCCCCTTCATCTTCAATCTCGGTCATGGCATCTTGCCTGAGACGCCCATCGAAAATGTCGAACGGCTGGTTGAACTGGTGAAGGCTGGCCCCGCTTAGTCCCCTGCGCTGTTAGACCTCACCCTTGGAATGTCCCATGTTGCTTGCCTATATCAAGGCCTTCCACATCATCGCCGTGATCGCTTGGATGGCGGGGCTGCTCTATCTGCCCCGGCTGTTCGTCTATCACGCGTCAAGCAACGTGGGGTCCGAGCAGTCCGAGACGTTTAAGGTCATGGAGTGGCGCCTGCTGCGTTTCATCACCACGCCGGCGATGCTAGCAACGTGGATTTTTGGTCTAATTCTGGCGTTTTCGCCCCTGGTCAACTGGTCTCAGGATGGCTGGCTTCATGCCAAGCTCGTGCTTGTCGTGATCCTGACAGGTTTTAGTGGGCTACTGGCCAAATGGACCAAGGACTTCGCTGCGGACCGGAATACGCGCTCGCCGCGCTTCTATCGGATCGCCAATGAGGTCCCCACGGTCCTGATGATTATCATCGTGATTTTGGTTGTGGTCCGCCCGTTCTAAGATTAGGTAAACCGGTTCCGCCCGGCTCAACTGTCTGCTATAAGACGAGTCGAATACGACCCCGGACCCATTCGTGGTCCGGTCTTTCTCCCAAAAAGATACGGTCATCAGGCGTCTTTCACGCCTTCCCGCCAAGGCGAATTCATCCCCCTTTCTGAGATATCGCGCGCTCAAAAGCGCGAGATTCTAAACATTATGATTCACCCAAAACACGTTTGGAGTAGCAGCACATGGAAGAAATGAAGCTGCAGGATTTGAAGGCCAAGAAGCCGGCGGAGCTTTTGAGCTTCGCCGACGAGGTCGAAGTCGAAAACGCGAACGCCATGCGCAAGCAAGAGCTCATGTTCGCGATCCTGAAACAGCTCGCCGCGCGCGATGTCGATATCACCGGCACCGGCGTGGTGGAGGTGCTGCAAGACGGCTTCGGCTTCTTGCGCTCCCCCGATTCGAACTATCTCGCCGGCCCTGCCGACATCTACATCTCGCCGACGCAGATCCGCCGCTTCAGCCTTCGCACCGGCGATACCGTCGAAGGCCAGATCCGCAGCCCGAAAGACGGCGAGCGCTATTTCGCGCTTCTCCAAGTCAACACGATCAATTTCGAAGAGCCCGAGCGGCAGCGCCACAAGATCCATTTCGATAATCTGACGCCGCTCTATCCCGATCAGTGGCTCCAGATGGAGACCGAGGACCCCACCAGGAAAGACCAGACCGGCCGGGTCATCGACATCGTGGCGCCCATCGGCATGGGCCAGCGTGGCCTTATCGTGGCCCAGCCGCGCACCGGTAAGACGGTGATTTTGCAGAATATTGCACACGCCATCACCGCCAATCATCCGGAGTGCTATCTGATCGTGCTGCTTATCGACGAGCGGCCCGAAGAGGTGACCGACATGCAGCGCTCGGTGAAGGGCGAGGTCGTGTCATCGACCTTCGACGAGCCGGCATCGCGCCATGTGCAAGTCGCTGAGATGGTCATCGAGAAATCCAAGCGCTTGGTCGAGCATGGACGCGACGTGGTCATCCTGCTTGATTCCATCACGCGCCTTGGCCGCGCTTACAACACCGTGGTGCCGTCCTCCGGCAAGGTGCTGACCGGCGGCGTTGACGCCAATGCGTTGCAGCGGCCGAAGCGTTTCTTCGGCGCCGCGCGCAATATCGAGGAAGGCGGGTCGCTGACCATCATCGCCACGGCGCTGATCGACACCGGGAGCCGCATGGACGAGGTCATCTTCGAAGAGTTCAAGGGCACCGGTAACTCCGAGCTCGTGCTCGACCGCAAGGTCGCCGACAAGCGCGTGTTCCCGGCCATCGATATTGCCCGCTCCGGCACCCGCAAGGAGGAGCTTTTGGTTCCTGCCGATCAGCTCAAGAAAATGTATGTCCTCCGCCGCATCCTGAACCCCATGGGCACCATGGACGCGATCGAGTTCCTCAACGACAAGCTAAAGCAGACCAAGAACAACGCCGAGTTCTTCGACTCCATGAACACCTAAGGGTGCTCAGGGCGCCCCGCTTCGCGGCGGGGCACTGGAGCGACGCTCCAAAATCGCAAATCGATTCGTCATGGCCGGGCTTTGTCCCGGCCATGTTCGTTTTGATGTGTGATCGGAAGAGCGTGGGGCCCCATTCCTGTGGATGATGCGCGGCCCATGCGCTGTGGTGGGAACGTCAAGTCACCACCACCGTCCGCGCGGCTTTGATGGTCTCCACCAGCTCGGCCCGATCGGTCACGGGCGGGGAGCATTGCGGGCCGAGGCAGACATAGGCGGTGGGCTTGCCGTCGATCGCCGTCTTGCCGAAGGCCGAGGATGACGCCGGCAGCGCCACGCCCTGCCGGATTTCCTGGACGACGGCATTTGGCAATGACACGCCGCGCAAGGCGGCACGAAGCTCTTTCGCATCGCCGTCCAACGGCACAATCAGAACGATCAGCGATGGCGCCAGCCCGTCGAGCGCCGCACCAAGCAGACCCGCATGACCCACCGGGTTTTCCGCCATGGCGCCTCCAAAGCCCCACAAGATCACCTCCGCGCGTTTGGCGAAGCGCGGGTCTCCCGTCCACAGCGACAGGGCCACGAGATTCGACACCATCACGGCGTTGGCATTTGGCGTGGCGTCATCGAGACCGCTGAACGGACGGACGATGAGGTCTTGAGTGTCGTCAGCCGCCAAGTGATAACCGCCGAGATCGTCCGACCAATAATGCTCATCGAGAATTGCGGTCCAGGCCTCGGCTTGCACGATACTGTCGCGTTTGCCCGTAACATTAGCGAGCGTCAGCGCGGCGCGGATCATGTTGGCGTAGTCGTTGGCGATCGCCGGGGCTTTGGCCTCGCCCGCCCGATAGGAATGGAACAAGCGGCCATCTTTTGTCATCCGTGTACGGACAAAATGATAAGCGGCTTGCGCAGCGTCGAGCCAGTCGGCTCGGTCGAAGGCGTGGCTCGCATTGGCGAGTGCAGCGATCATCAGCCCATTCCAGTCGGCAAGAATCTTGTCGTCGAAGCCGGGACGCACGCGGCGGGAACGGCGCTCGAAAAGTTTCGCGCGCATCTCATCGAGACGTTTCTCGGTGGCGTCGTCGCGCAGCTTTAAGGCGTTGATCCGATTCAAGATATTTGAGCCTTCGAAGTTGCCGCCCTTGGTCACATCGTAAATCTCGGCGAGTAAGCGTGCATCAGTCTGACCGAGAATTTCGGTAATTTCGGCGAGAGACCACACATAGAATTTGCCTTCGACGCCGTCGCTGTCGGCATCGAGTGATGCCGCAAACGCGTCGCCTTCTGTCACCATTTCGCGCAACAACCAGCCGATGGTTTCCTCGATGCGTTTTGCATAGAGCGGCGATTTTGACTCGCGCCAGGACTCCGTCATCAGCTCTACGAGCAGCGCGTTGTCGTAGAGCATCTTCTCGAAATGCGGCACCAACCATTTGTCGTCGACGCTGTATCTCGAGAACCCGCCGCCCACATGATCATAGATGCCGCCTTGGCAGATATGGGTGAGCGTGATGTCGACAGCCTCGCCGAGATTAGGCAGTCTGTAGCGCAGACCGCTGCGCCACAGAAAGTCGAAGAACTGCGTTTGCGGAAATTTCGGTGCGCCGCGCAAGCCGCCATTCGTCAGATCGACCGCACCGAGAAAGCGTCGCGCGAGGTCGGAGATTATAGCGTTGTTGAGCTCCGCGCCTGTGCCCTTCGTCTGCGAGGGTGCTAGCTGCGCGGTGATGGCGTCGGCATTGGTGCGGACCTTGTCGGGTTCCTCGTGATAGACCTTCGCCATAGTCGTCAGTACACGGACGAAGCCGGGGCGGCCATAGCGTTCTTCGGGCGGGAAATAGGTGCCCCCCCAATAGGGCTCGGCGTCCGGTGTGAGGAACATGGTGAGCGGCCAGCCGCCCTGCTCGCCGAGCTGATGCAGCGCCGCCATGTAGATGGCGTCCACGTCGGGGCGCTCTTCGCGGTCGACCTTGATGTTGACGAACAGGTCGTTCATCACCGCGGCGGTGGCCTCGTCCTCAAAGCTCTCATGGGCCATGACATGGCACCAATGGCAGGCGGCATAGCCGACCGAGAGCAGGATGGGCTTGTTCGCGGCCTTGGCTTCGTCGAGCGCAGCCTGGCCCCAGGGCCGCCAGTGGACGGGGTTGTCCTTGTGCTGGAGAAGATAGGGGCTTGTCTCGCGGCCGAGTTGGTTTGCGTCGTGATTTGGCATGTCTCTTCCGATGACCTGTTGCTGCGTCTTAGGATAACCCATGGAACGAAAGATCGTTGATCAGGAGACCATCGTCGCGCCGGCATCCGGAACAGGTCCAGCCGCCGTCGCGGTCATCCGCGTCTCCGGACCGAGCACGCGCGCCGTGCTTGAGGCGTTATGTGGTGGCGCGCCGGAACCGCGCCAAGCAGCCTTGCGTGACATTGGGAGCCCGGCGATCGATCGCGGGTTGGTTCTGTGGTTTCCAGGGCCCGCCAGCTTCACCGGCGAAGACATGGCGGAGCTGCAAGTGCATGGCAGCCGTGCGGTTGTCGAGGCGGTTGTCGAAGCGGTGCTTGGCGCGGATGGTACACGGCTCGCCGAAGCTGGCGAGTTCGCCCGTCGTGCGTTTGAGAATGGCAAGCTCGACCTCACCGAAGTCGAAGGGCTCGCCGATCTCATCAATGCTGAGACGGAAGCTCAACGGCGTCAGGCTCTCGCGCAGTCGGGAGGTTCGCTGCGGCGGCTCTATGAAGGCTGGCGGTCGGAGCTTTTGACCGCGCAAGCGTTGACCGAGGCTGGTCTCGACTTCGCTGACGAGGCGGACGTCTCGGGGGACGTCAGCGACAAGACCAAAGCCATCGTCATGCCGCTGCTGGAGTCGATCTCCCAGCGCCTCAACGACCGGAGCGGTGAACGCCTACGCCACGGTTTGCGCATCGTCATTGCTGGACCTCCGAATGCCGGCAAGTCGAGCCTGATGAACGTGCTGGCCAAGCGCGATGTCGCCATCGTCTCAGAGGAAGCTGGCACCACGCGCGACGTCATCGAGGTCCATCTCGATCTTGGCGGCCTGCCCGTCATTCTCGCGGATACGGCGGGGATACGGGAGGGGACAGGCGCGATAGAGGGAGAAGGTGTGAGACGGGCGCTCTCCAGGGCGGAAGACGCCGATCTCGTTCTATGGGTGATCGACGGGACGAATCCGGTGTGGACGCCCCCTGCGCCCTTAGACGCGCGAGTTCGGGTGAATACGCTCAATAAGTCGGATATCTCGTCCCAAGTTCGCACATCTTCGAAGGGCGAAGAGTTTCTGCCCATTTCGGCCAAGACTGGCGACGGGTTGGATGCGCTGATCGCCCGGCTCGAGCAGATCGCCAGGGCCGAGATCGCGCCCCCAGGCCAGGCCGCCATCACCAGGACGCGCCACCGGGTTGAACTTGTGTCATCGCGGGACGCTTTGAAACGTTTTGTTAACCATGATCTTGGGCCCGAGCTGAAAGCGGAAGAATTGCGTATCGCCGCCCGCCATCTTGGCCGCCTCACCGGCCTGATCGACGTGGAGGAGGTGCTTGGCGCCATCTTCTCTGAGTTCTGCATCGGCAAATAGCCGGCCCGCCAAATTGATTCACATGAAACAGTGGAGCTTCGGCTGATTCACGTGAAACAACTGAGCCTCAAGGCTTTGACGCGCCCGCCCGGACCCACTACCTACGGGCCATGAGCACGACGACGAACAGCTTTGATGTGATCGTGATCGGCGGCGGCCATGCTGGCTGCGAGGCGGCAGCCGCGTCCGCGCGCATGGGCGCCAGAACAGCGCTCGTGACCCATCGCTTCGACACCATTGGCGAGATGTCTTGCAATCCGGCCATCGGTGGCTTGGGCAAGGGCCATCTTGTGCGCGAGATCGACGCTTTGGACGGCCTCATGGGCCGTGTGGCCGACGCTGCCGGCATCCAGTTTCGTGTGCTGAACAAGAGCAAAGGCCCAGCGGTGCAGGGCCCCCGCGCCCAAGCCGACCGCAAGCTCTATCGGGAGGCCATGCAGGCAGCGATCAAGGCCACGCCGAACCTAGAAGTGATCGAGGCGGCAGTCGAGGACCTGATCGTCGAAGGCAACATGGTTACGGGAATCTTAACAACGGACGGTCGTCGGTTGGCGGCTGGCGCTGTAGTGCTGACCACCGGCACGTTCCTGAACGGTCTCATCCATATCGGCGACACCAAGATCCCGGCGGGCCGTATGGGCGAAGCTCCGGCCCTTGGTCTGTCGGAGCGGCTTTACGGGCTCGGCCTTCGCATGGGGCGTTTGAAGACCGGCACGCCGCCCCGCCTCGACGGCTCTACGATTGATTGGGACCGTCTTGAAGTGCAGCCCGGTGACGATCCGCCGGTGCCCTTCTCGTTTCTGACCGAGACGATCACCACGCCGCAAGTGCCCTGCCACATCACCCACACGAGTGCGGCGACCCACGCCATCATCGAAGCCAATTTGGCCCGCGCGCCTATGTATTCCGGCGCCATCGACAGCGTTGGCCCGCGCTATTGCCCGTCCATTGAAGACAAGGTGGTGCGGTTTAAGGAGCGCGGTAGTCATCAGATTTTCCTGGAGCCAGAGGGGCTGGACGACGACACGGTCTATCCGAACGGCATCTCCACGTCGCTGCCGGAGGACGTGCAGCACGCCTTCCTGAAGACCATTCCGGGGCTTGAGGCCGTGCAGGTCAGGCGGCCTGGCTACGCCATTGAGTACGATTATGTGGACCCGCGCGAACTGCACCCTCACCTTGAGACCAAGTTGGTCGAGCGTCTGTTCCTCGCTGGCCAGATCAACGGCACGACGGGCTACGAGGAAGCGGCTGGGCAAGGACTGGTTGCTGGCATCAATGCGGCGCTCGTCGCTTCCGGCGCCACCAAGCGTTTCGGTATTACGCGGGCGGACGGTTACCTCGGCGTGATGATCGACGATCTGGTGACGCGGGGCGTCACCGAGCCCTATCGCATGTTCACCTCACGCGCCGAGTACCGCTTGATGCTCCGTGCCGACAATGCCGACCAACGGCTGACGCCGCTCGGAACGGAAATCGGCTGCGTTGGCGATGCGCGCCGGGATGCGTTCGCCGTTAAGGCGAAGAAGCTTGAAGCAGGCGCGGACCTGTTGCGCAGCTTGACCCTCACGCCCGACGAGGCGGGGAAGGCTGGGCTCACCATCAAACGTGATGGCCGCAGGCGGAGCGCGTTCGAGCTCTTGAGTTATCCGGAGATTGATCTCCCTCGCCTCGCTAACATCTGGCCAGAGATCGGCAGTCTGGATGAAACCATCGCCGCACAGCTTGCGGTCGATGCGCGCTACGCCGTCTACATTGCGCGGCAGGAGCTGGACATCGCCGCGTTCCGCAAAGACGAAGCCATCGCCATTCCGCCAGGCTTCGGCTTTGCAGGTTTGCCCGGCCTCTCGAACGAAATCCGCCAGAAGCTTGAACGTCACCAGCCAGCGAGTCTCGGTCAGGCCGCGCGGCTCGATGGCATGACGCCCGCCGCGTTGATGCTGCTGCTCGCGCATCTGAAGAAGAGCGCGGACGCCAAGAGTTCAGACGCCAAGAGCGCATAGATGACGAGTGCTAGCGGGCTTCCGGTCACCGATAATCCACAGGCGTTCGGCGAAGCCTTTAAAGTTCCACGTGAAACAATCCACAGGCTGACGCGCTACGCCGAGCTTCTCAACCACTGGCAGAAATCGATCAACCTCGTTGCCAGCTCGACGCTCCCGGAAGTTTGGTCGCGCCACTTTGCCGACTCAGCGCAACTCAGTAGTCTAGCGCCGGACGCCCAAACCTGGCTCGATCTCGGATCAGGGGCTGGTTTCCCCGGACTCGTCGTCGCCATCCTGCAAACCGGCAAACCGGACTTCCGCATGCATCTTGTTGAATCGAATCAGAAAAAATGCGCCTTCCTCGCCGAGGTCGTTCGGGCCGTGCAGGCCCCTGTGGACATTCACGTCATGCGTATTGAAGAGCTTGCTGAAAGGGCTCAAATCCTAACACCGGATGTGGTGAGCGCTCGCGCATTAGCGCCGCTACCGCGTCTCTTTGAACTGGCGAACCCGTTCTTCGGGAAAGGAACTAGGGGGCTGTTCCTGAAAGGTCGTGAGGCAGAGGCAGAGATCGAGGCCGCAAGGTCAGGGTGGGCGTTCGACTCCCGCCTGCATCCAAGCTTGACCGCCAAAGACGCAAATCTCGTCGAGGTCACGAACCTCCGGGAAAGCGCCGAAGAGAATTCCACATGACCCGGCGCAGTCGCACCCGCATTCTGGCGCTAGCCAATCAGAAAGGCGGCGTCGGCAAAACCACCACCGCCATCAATCTTGGTACGGCACTGGCGGCTGTCGGCGAGAGTGTGCTGATCCTCGATCTCGACCCGCAAGGCAATGCCAGTACTGGTCTCGGTATCGAAGATCGCGAGCGTTCGACCTTCGACGTCATGGCCGGGAAGGCGACCATGATGGAGGCCAAGGTGGCGACCCATGTACCCCGGCTTTCCGTCGTGCCAGCCACCATCGATCTCATGTCGTTCGAGCATGAAGTGGGTGGCGGCAACGGCAAACACTATCGCCTGCGCGATTGCCTTGCGGCGTTGACGGCGTCCGAAGACCCAGATGCGCGGACCACTTACGTGCTCATCGACTGTCCGCCGTCGCTGAACCTGTTGACGCTCAACGCACTGGCGGCCGCCGACGCGATCCTGGTGCCGCTGCAATGCGAGTTCTTCGCATTGGAAGGCCTTGCCCAGCTTCTAAGTACGGTGGAGGAAATCCGGGAGCGGCTGAACCCGAAACTTATGATCCATGGTGTGGTTCTCACCATGTATGACCAACGCACCAGCCTGTCCGACCAGGTGGTGGACGACGTCCGCGCGGTGCTTGGCGACAAAGTTTATAACACGGTCATTCCGCGAAATGTGCGTGTAGCGGAGTCGCCGTCCCACGGTAAGCCGGTGCTGCTCTACGACTACCGGTGCACTGGCAGCCAGGCCTATATCCAGCTCGCCTCGGAAGTCATCGAGCGGGAACGGCGAATGCGGGCGGCATGAATTTTGGCAATGAACGACTTGAGCTTGGAGGCTCCCAATGGCGGTAAGCGCACAGAAGAAACGGTTAGGGCGAAGCTTGGCGTCGCTCATTGGCGAAGACGCGGGCGCGGCCCCAGGTGTTACGGATCAACGCGTCGTGCCGCTGTCGTCGCTCCGGGCGAGCCGGTTCAATCCGCGCCGGAACTTCTCCGAGGCGCAACTCGCCGAACTCTCCGCGTCGATTGGCGAACGCGGCCTGGTGCAGCCCCTCGTGGTGCGGCCGCTCGGTGGCAGCGGTGACCGCTACGAGATCGTCGCCGGCGAACGCCGTTGGCGTGCGGCGCAACGGGCGAAGCTGCATGAGGTTCCGGTCATCATTCGCGCGCTCTCCGATCAAGAGGCGATCGAGATCGCCATCATCGAGAACGTCCAGCGCGAGGACCTGAACTCCATTGAAGAAGGTGAGGGCTATCACCTCCTGATGCAGGGCCATGGCTATACCCAAGAGGATTTGGCCAAGGTAATCGGCAAGAGCCGTAGCCATTTGGCCAACACGCTTCGCCTCCTCAAGCTGCCGAAGAGCGTCCAGGACTTGGTACGGGAAGGCGCGCTGAGCGCCGGCCATGCGCGCGCGTTGATCGGCCTACCCAATGCGGCGGCGCTCGCGGCGCGTATCGTTAAGGAAGGGTTAACCGTGCGGCAGGTGGAGGCGCTTGCCCAGGAAGATAGCGCCAAACCGAAGCGGCGGAAGGTGTCCGGCAAGGATGCAGACACGCGTGCGGCTGAGACGGAGCTGCACGATGCGCTCGGCCTGAAGGTCGAGATCAAATCGAGCGGTGGCGAAAAGGGCGAGCTCCGGATCCGCTATACCAATTTCGATCAGTTCGATGATATTCGCGAGCGGCTTATTCGGCGCCCCGGGCGTTAGCCGCTCAGCTGGCGAGAAACTCTTCGGCCTTGAACAGCGATTTGAATGGTACGCCGGCTTCGGCGTAGAGCTCGGACGCGCCTTGGCTCCGGTCGAGGATCGAGATCACCAGCGCGACCTCGGCGCCAGCCGCCTTTACCACTTGCACCGCATCCATGGCCGAGCCACCCGTGGTGGTCACGTCTTCTAAGATCACCACCGACTTGCCGTCGATGTCGTTGCCGTCGACGCGCTTCTGGGTGCCATGATCCTTCACGGCTTTGCGGACGAAGAAGCCGGGGAGGTAGCGCCCGAAGTCAGGGCTCTTCATGGCGACCGGCGCGATCAAAGGTACAGCGCCCATCTCCAAACCACCAACAGCATCGGCACTAACCTCTTGAATTTCATAGAGAATTAGCTCCGCCATGAGCGCCGCACCGTCTGGATCGAGCATCGCCGGCTTCATGTCGAAATAGTAGTCGCTCTCCTTACCGGAGGCGAGAATGACCCGGCCGCGTTTAAACGCGCGCTCGCGAAGCAGCATGAAAAGCTTGTTACGGAGTTCGGAAGTGTCAATGTTCGCAGTCATTGGGCACCTTGGCTAAAGCGGGACATGCATAAGAACGCAGGCGCGTTCCGTCAAACCCTCGACGTGAGCGTCATCAGGAGGCGCTCGGCGAAGGCGTTTTCCAGATCGGGAGAACGGCGTGACCGCCGGATCGTCTCTTGGATCAGTGGCAGCGTATCGGCGAGCCGGCCCGCGCCCCAGCGGCGGCAATGGGCCAGAAATATCGGTTCGCGTTTGAAGTGTGGGCGGGGACGCATGGACTTCACCGCCCCCTCGAGACTGCCTCCACTGGCTTGCGTTGCGGCGGCCCGGTGCAGTTGCTTGAAATGCCGCGCCAATGCCAAGAGCGCCGACGCATGGCCGGTGCCTGCTGCGGCAAGTCGACGAAGCTCGCGCAGCGCTTGGCGCGAGTCCCCACCGCTTGTGGCATAGACGAAACTCTCAAGCGCTATCTCGCTGGCGTCGCCGACAATCGCCTCGACGTCTTCATGGCTGATGCTATCACCGCCGCGTGCATAGAGCGCAAGCTTCACGACCTCCGACCGCGATAGAGCCTGGTCGGCACCAAGCCGACCCATCAGATAGGTCTTGGTCTCCGAGTCGATGCGCAAGCCCGCCTCGCTAAGCTCCGCGTCGACCATGGCGGCAAGGCTCCGGTCGTCGCTGTAGCAAGGCAGCGCGGCAGCACTGGCCAGCTTTTCGAACAGCTTCCGCAAGCCGGAATCGGGCCTGAGATTTCCGGCCTCGATGATCAGCGCGTTATCGGACGGTTCGGCCAGCAGCGCCTTTAAGGACGGCACATCGAGGCGATTTCCCGCCGTGGCCCGCACGACCTTGGCGTCGGCGAACATCGGCCGGGTCCGAAGCTCAAGGTCGAGGCGGGCAGGCTCCTCTGCGAAATCGCGATCGTCGAGCCGGACGATTTCTACTTCGCCCTCTTGCCGCTTGGCGAAGGCTGTGGCGAGCGCAGCGCCACGCTCAGAGACGAGCCCTGCGTCGGGCCCATAAACAAGCACCGCGCTGCAATCAGGATCAGGTGATTTCAGGAAGCGCGCGACGGCCGAGGCTTTGTAGGCGACCATGGCGACGATGACTTGCGCGGTTTGGTGCGGATTAAGCGGACCTGGCCGTGGTTAGGCCGAGGTTGCGAGAAAGGCCGCGATCTGGGTCTTGATGCTCTCCGCCACCGTGTCTGCCGCGCGGTTCTCAGCGTCGCGGCGCGCCCGGACATTGGCGAAGATCTCTTGGTAGCGATTATAGGCGGCCCGCGAGACGGCGGCGCCGGAATTGATCACCTCGCCGCTGGCGGAATCGATAAGCTTAAAGCTGGCTTCGAGCTGATAGACCTGCCCTCTGGCATCGCCCGAGATCTGCACGAGCTGGTCGATGACGCGCTCGCGGATGGCGATATTGAGCCGGTAACGGGTATCGGCAGCATAATTGCCGCCCGTATTGGAGAAAATCAGCTCATTGCGTAGCTTTTGGCCGACCCGGCCAGGGATGGGGCTGACGTTGACAGCCGCCATTGCCTCGGACAGCCTGGCGCCGCTCGCGGTTGTGGTGCCGGAACCGTAAAGCGGCTGGAATCCGCAAGCGCTGAGGCCGAAACCGGCCACAGCGGCAAGCGCCACCAGCGCTATAGCTGGACTACGCCACGACATTGACAATCCTCAACGGCACGACCACAACCTTCTTGATTTTGCGTCCCTCGATGGCGCGCTCGACATTTTCGAGCTTTAGCGCCGCAGCTTCAATATCTTCTTTCGAGGCGTCTCGCGCAATCGTCAATTCATCCCGTCTTCTGCCATTTACCTGTACGGCAATTGTGACGGTATCCTCAGTCAAAAGAGCTTGATCGGCTTCAGGCCACGGCTCTTCGGCCACCAATGTCTTATGGCCAAGCAGGGCCCAGCACTCTTCCGCCAGATGCGGCACCATGGGGGCCGAGACTCGGGCGAACGCTTCGGCGGCCTCACGCAGCGCAAATCGCACATCGTCCTTGGGCTGTGCTCCGGCAGCCTGCAAGCTTGCCGAGAGCGTATTGGCCAGCTCGTAGACCTGAGCCACGGCACTGTTGAAGCGAAGCTTCTGTAGGGCATTGGTGACGCCGGCGATCGTCTTGTGGGTCGCCCGGCGCAAGTCCTCGGCCTCGGAGTCCATCCCGGAGGGCGCTGAGGCACCAACTTCCGACCCCTTCGCCGCGGCATCGCCGACCAGACGCCAGATCCGCTGCAAGAAGCGATGAGCGCCATCGACACCACCTGACGTCCATTCGATGTCGCGTTCGGGCGGCGTGTCGGACAGCATGAACCAGCGCGCAGTGTCGGCACCGTAAGTACCGATGATGCTGTCGGGGTCGACGACATTCTTCTTCGACTTCGACATGGACTCGACGGGGCCGACGGTGATCGGCGCGGCTGTTTCGACATGGACCGAGTTGCCGTCGCGAACCGTCACGTCCTCGGGCAATACCCATTTGCCGTCGGCGTCTTTGTAGGTCTCATGCGTGACCATGCCTTGGGTGAACAGTCCACGGAACGGCTCGTCCACCGCCACATGTCCTGTCTTGTGCATGGCGCGCGCGAAGAAGCGCGAATAGAGCAAATGCAAAATCGCGTGCTCGACGCCGCCGATATATTGATCCACGGGCAACCAGTGGCCGACAGCATTGGGGTCGGTCGGCACGCCGGCGCGTGGCGAACAGAAGCGCGCGAAGTACCACGACGAGTCGACGAACGTGTCCATGGTGTCAGTCTCGCGCGTCGCGTCCTTCCCGCATTTCGGACAGGGAACGTGTTTCCAAGACGGGTGCCGGTCGAGCGGGTTGCCCGGAACGTCGAATGTTACATCTTCGGGCAGCTTCACAGGCAAGTTCGCGACGGGTACAGGGACCATGCCGCAGGCCTCGCAATGGATCATGGGGATGGGACAGCCCCAATAGCGCTGCCTAGAAATTCCCCAATCCCGTAGGCGAAATTCGGTTTTTCGTACCCCTTGCGGCCCCCCCGACACGGTTCGTGCGCTCAGCCTATCGGCCATGGCGTTCTTGGCATCCGTCACCGAGAGCCCATCGAGAAAGTCCGAATTGATCAGCACACCGTCGCCGGTATAGGCCTCCTCGCCGATGGCAAATGTCGCGGGGTCCTCGCCCGCCGGAAGCACCACGGGTGTGACCGGGCGGTCATAGGCACGCGCAAATTCCAGGTCGCGTTGGTCATGCGCCGGGCAGCCGAAGATGGCGCCGGTGCCGTATTCCGTCAGGACGAAGTTAGCGATGTAGACGGGAATTTCCGCGCCCTCGATGGCGGGGTGAGCGACACGCACGCCAGTGTCGATGCCCTTCTTCTCCTGCGTCTCGATCTCAGCCGCCGTTGTCCCGTGCCGGTGACACTCCTCGATGAAGGCTTGCGCTTGCGGGTTTGTTTCAGCAACGGCCTTCGCCAGTTCGTGGTCCGGCGCGATGGCCATGAAGGCGGCGCCAAAGAGCGTGTCGGGGCGCGTGGTAAACACCTCCAACACGTTGTGGCCTTCAGGTGAAGTGCCCTTCACAGTCTCAAAGCGGACGAGCAAACCTTCGGAGCGCCCGATCCAGTTGGCCTGCATCAGCCGCACTTTCTCCGGCCAGCGATCGAGACCGTCCAGCGCATCGAGCAGGTCTTGCGCGTAGTCCGTAATCTTGAACACCCACTCCGGCTGCTCGCGCTGTTCGACCAGCGCACCCGAGCGCCAGCCGCGACCGTCGATCACCTGTTCGTTGGCGAGCACGGTGTGGTCGACCGGGTCCCAATTCACCTTCCGGGTTTTACGGTCAACGAGGCCGCCTTCGAGCATGTCAAGGAACAGCACTTGCTGTTGGTGGTAATATTCGACATCGCAGGTAGCGAGCTCGCGGGACCAGTCGAGAGACAGGCCCATGCTCTTGAGCTGGCCGCGCATGGTGGCGATGTTGTCGTAGGTCCATTTGCCGGGATGGACGCCGCGCTCGATGGCCGCGTTCTCAGCCGGCAGTCCAAAAGCGTCCCAACCCATGGGGTGGAGCACATTATGGCCCGAGGCACGCATATGCCGGGCTACCACGTCGCCCATAGTGTAGTTCCGCACATGGCCCATATGGATGCGGCCCGACGGATAGGGAAACATTTCAAGAACATAGTATTTTGGGCGCGGGTCGTCCTCGCGGGCCTGGAAGATGCCCTTATCCTCCCAGGCTTTCTGCCAATGTTTTTCGCATTTCGGCGCGTCGTAGCGGTCCGCGGCCATCTATCCTATCCATTCTTTCATATCGATTCGGCGCGGCAATCGAACCCAAATGCCCAAGACGGTCAAGTTGCGGTGAGATCGCGCAGCGCCGGAAGAGGCACGACGAGCCGAACAAGCCTGCTAGGTACCCTTGATGAGCGACGAACACCACTCCGCCACTGAGATTCCAGCACGTTTGCGCCTGGTCATTGAGGAGATCGCGCTCGCGGCGGAAGGCGCGGACCGCGATCCCGATGAGACGAAGCTCATCGCCGTAAGCAAGACGGTGCCTGCGGCGGTGATCGAGGAAGCCATCGAATCGGGGCAGCGCCTGTTTGGTGAGAACCGGGTGCAGGAAGCGCTCGGCAAATGGCCGGCGCTGAAAGAGCTCCACGCCGATATCGAATTGCATCTCATCGGGCCGCTTCAGTCCAACAAGGTGCGCGAGGCTGTAGCCCTGTTCGACGTCATCGAGACCCTCGACCGTCCAAAGCTCGCCCGCGCGCTCGCCGAGGAGATGGAGCGGCAGGGAACGCGCCCGCGCCTCTTCGTCCAGGTCAACACTGGCGAGGAGCCGCAAAAGGCCGGCATCGCGCCCGAGGAAACAGCCAGCTTCATCGCGCTCTGCCGCGACACGTTCGACCTCAACATCGTTGGGCTCATGTGCATCCCGCCCTTTGACGAGGAACCGGCGATGCATTTCGCGCTGCTTGCAAAACTCGCCGACGAACTCGGCATCGAGGAATTGAGCATGGGCATGAGTGGCGACTTCGCCAAGGCCGTGGCGTTCGGCGCAACTTACGTCCGCGTCGGCTCGGCCATCTTCGGCAAGCGCGTTTTGCTCGACTAGCCCATCACTACAATATCAGTCCCGCGCCGTATCTCGGCGAGCACGGCGTAAAGATCGCGGCGGGAGAGCGCGATACATCCTTCGGTCGGTGTGTAGCCGGCCCTTGCGAGATGCACGAAGATGGCACTGCCTTTTCCTTTGATGCGCGGCCGGTCGTTATGGTCGAGCACGAGAACAAGATCATAGAGATTGTCGTCGCGTTTCAGTCCCTCGGCACTCCTACGCGAGGGCAATTTGATCAGCCGGTTGTAGTTGCGGTCGAGCGGATCGTCGCTCCAGCCATCTCTGTCGCGGATGGCACGCACCGGAAGATGCGTCCGTGGGCGCAAACTTCGATCGGCCCGATAGAGAACGCTGCGAACGGGAAAGCGCCCAATTGGGGTGCCGCCATCACCCTCTCGCTTCAGGGCGCGAACGCTCCCCCGGCCAATCGCTGCACACCGCACGCTATGGGCGAGTTGGACCCGCGCTTCGCACGGGCGCCCTGGTGCGCGTCGCACCACAATTGGCTTCCTCCGGTTAACCTGCATGGCTGATAAGCCTTTTGGGCCCTTATGGTCGCTTCGTCATGCTTGTGGCCGGGCCAAGCCCCCCTTACAACCCTTGATGAGGGATCACGCCCAAAGACCGGCCAACCAAGTTTTGGCCAACAAGGAACCGCCTATGAGCAATGCGCGCAAGATTCTCATCATCGACGATGACGATGAGCTTCGCGAATCCCTCAGCGAGCAGCTGTCTCTGCACGAGGAGTTCGAGACGATGCTTGCCCCGACGGCCCAGGACGGGCTGAAGCAAGCTCGTGGCGGTCATGTGGACCTCGTCCTGCTCGACGTCGGCCTCCCCGATCTCGATGGCCGCGAGGCTTGCAAGCTTCTGCGGCGCGGCGGCTTCAAGGGCCCAGTTATCATGCTCACGGCGCAGACCTCCGATGCCGATACGATTCTCGGGCTCGAGTCCGGCGCCAATGATTACATGACCAAGCCGTTCCGCCTTGGCGTGCTGCTTGCCCGCATCCGCGCGCAGCTCCGGCAGCATGAGCAAAGTGAGGACGCCGTCTTTACCATCGGGCCATACACATTCCGCCCGGCGTCGAAGCTGCTTCTGGATGCGGAGGGCAAGAAGATAAGGCTCACCGAGAAAGAGACCTCGATCCTCAAATATCTCTATCGCGCTGGCGAGCGTGTCGTGACCCGCGATGTTCTTCTTCATGAAGTGTGGGGCTACAACGCGGGCGTCACCACGCACACGCTTGAGACCCACATCTATCGCTTGCGCCAGAAGATCGAGAAAGATCCTGGGCAAGCCGAGCTGCTGATCACCGAGACCGGCGGCTACAAGCTCGTCCCTTAAAGCTCAGTCTATTTTGAAGTCTGCGATCACCGGCACGTGGTCGGAGGTGCGCTCCCAATCGCGCGTCTCCTCGATCACTGACATCGACACGGCAGCGCCGCCCAGAGCCTGGGTGACCCAGATATGATCGAGGCGGCGTCCCCGGTTCGATGCCCGCCAGTCACGATTGCGATAGCTCCACCAGGTGAACAGCTTCTCTTCAGGTGGCACATGCCGGCGCATCACATCGATCCAGTCATGAGAGGCGATCACCTGCTCAAGCCGCTCGGTTTCGAGCGGCGTGTGGCTGACCACTTTTAAGAGCTGCTTATGGGACCAGACATCAGTCGGTAGCGGCGCCACGTTGAGATCGCCGACCAGGATCATTTGATTCTTGGTCTTGGTCCGAAGCCCGCCGAACCATGCGGTCATGGCCTCGAGATAATCGAGCTTGTGCTGGAATTTATCGTTGATCGCCGGGTCCGGAATATCGCCCCCGGCTGGGACATAGAGGTTATGCAACACGATGGGCTTTTGGCCCGCCCCCGCCCCATCGAGCTTGATCGAGAGATGGCGGGCATGGCCCCGGCCACAGAGATCGCGGCGTTCGCCGAGCTTAAAGGGCAGGCGGGAGAGCGTGGCGACGCCATGATAGCCCTTCTGGCCCGCTACTGCGATATGCGGAAAACCAAGCGCTTGAAGGGCTTCAAAGGGAAATTGGCTCTCCTCGCATTTGATCTCTTGAAGGCAGAGAATGTCGGGCTCATGGGCGCGCACGAAGCGCTCGATCAGGTCGAGCCTGATCCGCACCGAGTTGATATTCCAAGTGGCGAGCCGAAAACGCATGTCTAGGGGGTATGGCGCAAAGCCCCCCACGGCAAGGGTTCGTGTGGGGTTTCAGAGGGTTATGCCGGTATTCAACAGGCCCACATAAGAAGACGCCCAGCCACTGTGCGTGGCTGGGCGTCAAGAAGTGCGTTTTTCGCACGTGCCGGGAGGGAAGCCGACACGGTAAGACCACATCTTCGGCTAGACGGGGGGCACTACCGATAAAATCGATGTGGTCCACTTCTGAACTACAGTTATGTAGATGGCCGGGCGATTTCAACGTCCATCGCTTGGAAAATTTAACGAGACGTAAACATCCCGAGCGTGCGAATTTAAGGCCCTGATTTACAAGAAGTTTTTCAGAGGTCCGCGGAGCCTAGAAATCTGGTCAGGCGCGCCTATTGGAAGGGCGAGAACTTGTCTTTCGACTGGAAGAAGTCGATGGCCACTTTCCGCCCAGCGACCACGTTGTTGACGATCACCCTTGTCGACAGGCCCTGGGCGTCGGTGATCATCCATTCCTTGAGCTTGAGGCCGTCATTTGAATAGAAGGAAAGTTTGATGCTGCCTCTAGCGCCACCGCCCCGATCTTCGAGCGAGATGGCAAGTTCATCGTTCTGAATCTCGACGCCGACAATGTGCGCGTCTCGCCCGAGATCGACAGAGTCGCCGAGCAACAGGCGGAACGGCGTCGATTTGATGGGATATTTCTCCACCGTCTTCAGGTCCGAGTCTTCAATCGCCAGCGAATGGCCATCGGCAACGATGCGCAATGCGCTCGGCGGCGCATAGTCGAAGCGGATCTTGCCAGGGCGCTGCACATAGAAGCGGCCGGTGGTGCGCTTATTGCTTGGATCGAACTGCTCGAAGCGGCCCTGGAGATTGGTCATCGCATTGAAATAGGCGTTGATGCGGGCAACGGCAGCTTTCTGCTCGGCGCCAATGAGCGGTGTGGGCGCGTTGGCAGCCTCCACAGCCGCTTCCCAGCTGGCGCCCTCATCCAAGGACGACGGCACGATCTCGCCGACCGGTGCGCCGCTGCCGGGAGGAAGGACGTCCTTTCCGATAGACGGGCGGAGCGCGCTTTCCGGGGCGGTATCGGATCCAGCCGTGCCGGTGGCTAGAGGGGTTTTTCGTATGGAGGTCGCGCCGTCTTGGGCGAACGCGAGACCTATGGTGAAACCTAGGGCGATGGGCACACCAAAAAGCAGCCCGGCGGCACTGGCACTGCGGCTTGTCATAAACTCCCCTCGTGGCGTCCCGCTTCGTTTGGGACCGCCTGCGCTAGGACCAAGAGATATTGGATAGATGATTCCGCCAAATTTCGTCAACTTCTTGGCGGTAACACACGAAACTACCCTAGTAGGGCGCTTCCGCCTCCTCGCCCACCAGAATCTCGCGCTTTCCGGCTTGATTGGCCGGGCCGATCAGCCCCTCGCTTTCCATGCGCTCGATCAAGGTCGCGGCACGGTTATAGCCAATCCCCAACCGGCGCTGCACATAGCTTGTCGACACTTTGCGGTCTCGCAGCACGACGGCCACGGCCTGGTCGTAGAGTTCGTTGCCGGACTCGCCGGGCTCAGGGGCGCCCGCGCCGTCCTCGTCCTCTTCCTCGGCATCGTCGGTAACGGCATCGAGATAGGCTGGCACGCCCTGCTTTTTGAGGTGGCGCACGATCTTCTCGACCTCTTCGTCGGCGACGAAGGGTCCATGCACGCGGAGGATGCGACCGCCGCCCGCCATGTAGAGCATGTCGCCCTGACCGAGCAATTGCTCGGCGCCCTGCTCACCGAGAATGGTGCGGCTGTCGATCTTCGAGGTGACTTGGAAACTGATCCGCGTCGGGAAGTTCGCCTTGATGGTGCCGGTGATGACATCGACGCTCGGTCGCTGTGTCGCCGTGATGAGATGGATGCCGGCGGCACGCGCCATCTGCGCTAGCCGTTGCACGGTGGCCTCGATGTCCTTGCCGGCCACCATCATGAGGTCCGCCATCTCGTCGACAATCACGACGATGTAAGGCATGGCCTCGTAGTCCATCTCTTCTTGTTCGTAGATGGCGCGGCCGGTCTCGCGGTCGAAGCCTGTCTGCACGGTGCGGGAGAGTACCTCGCCCTTTTCTTCCGCCTGCCGGATACGGGCGTTGTAGCCCTTGATGTCGCGCACGCCGAGTTTCGACATGCGCTTGTAACGCTCTTCCATCTCGCGCACGGTCCATTTGAGCGCGACCACCGCCTTCTTCGGGTCGGTGACCACGGGCGCGAGGAGATGCGGAATGCCGTCATAGACGGACAGCTCCAGCATCTTTGGGTCGATCATGATGAACTTGCACTGCTCCGGTGACAGCCGGTAGAGCAGCGACAAGATCATGGTGTTGATGCCGACGGACTTGCCCGAACCCGTGGTGCCGGCGATCAAAAGATGCGGCATGCGGGACAGGTCGGCGATCATCGGTTCGCCGCCGATGGTCTTGCCGAGCGCTAAGGGCAGCCGCGCATCGGTCTCCTGGAAGTCGGACGATTCGAACATTTCCCGCAGCACCACCATCTCGCGCCGGTCGTTCGGTAACTCAATACCAATGGCGTTGCGGCCAGGCACCACGGCAACACGCGCGGCGATGGCACTCATAGAGCGGGCGATGTCGTCGGACAGTCCAATGACGCGTGAAGATTTGGTGCCGGGTGCGGGCTCCAGCTCGTACAGTGTGACCACGGGACCCGGGCGCACATTGGTGATTTCGCCCTTTACCCCAAAGTCTTGTAACACACCTTCAAGTTCGCGCGCGTTCTCCTGAAGGACCTCGTCACTGATGCTTTGGTCGCGGGCGATGCGCGGCTGCCGCTGTAGCAGCTTGAGCGGGGGACACTCGAAGGGTCCTGCTGGCTCGCGATCGCGCGAGATGGGCGGGCGCCGTTTTCTCTTCTTCGTGACGCTCGGGTCGAGGCGGGTGATATGGTAGTCGCCCTCGACGTCGCCGCCATCCTCGGACTCGTCGTCGTAGTTCGCATCTTCGTAGCGCGCGTCCTCGACATCGGCGATTGGCGCCGAACCGAATGTCGGCTCGATGCGGCCATTGGCACCCAGTTGCGGTTGCGGTTGCGCGTCTTCACATTTGTCGCCAGCGTTTTTGTCCGCGTAGTCCCCATCGCTGTCTTGCGTGCTCCGCTTGCGGCGGAGCACACGGCGCAGAAGCGCGGTGGAGTGCATAACGAAATGCATGCCGGCGCCGAGCGAGGCATTGGCCCACTCACCGGCGGCGCTGGAGCGCGGCGCCCAGAGCGCGATCAAGTTCGAGGTGCTTGTGCCGCAGGCAAAGAGCAGAAGCGCTATGCCGACGACGAAGAAGGCGAGCCCGGCCACGAACGATACCGCCGACACTGGCAGGAAAGGTCCGATGATGTGAGCGCCGGCCATGAAGAAGTCGCCGAGAATGCCGCCGAGGCCATTCGGCAGGGGCCAACTCTTCGGCTTGGGCAGCGCGGCAAGCGCCGCCGCCAGCAGTATGACGGAGGCAGGCCAAGCGATCAGCCGAAACTTGACGCGATTGGGAGTCGTGTGGGCGACGAGATGCCAGCCCCAGGCCGCAAGCGGCAAGAAGAAGATGATTGCGGCGAGACCGAGCGACTGAATGGCCAGATCGGCGGTCACGGCGCCCCAGCCGCCAAGCAGGTTATGCGGCGCCGCGCGGGTGGCGTTGTTGAGACTTGGGTCGTGTACGGACCAACTGGCAAGGCTCACCCATACGGCACTCGCCACGATGATGAGACCAAACCCATATGTGCCAAACACCAGACGGCGCAGTCCGGACTCTACCGCGCTCGGCAGCAATCGCCGCCGGCCCCTCGTTGTTGCTCTCGCTGACATGCCCTAACCCAATGTTGCGACGATGCGCGCCATGGCCTCACGCGTAGTCTCCGCGTCGCGCACGAGCGCCACCCTGATGAAATCCTTTCCCGGATTTGTCCCATCGGGCAGCGGCTGCGTGAGATAGGCCCCCGGTAGAACTTTGACACCAGACCCTTTCCAAAGGGTTGTCGTCGCGGCTTCCCCACCCCCAAAATCAGCCATATTCAGCCAAAGGAAGAAGCTTCCGGCAGGGCGTTGGTAATCATAGCGGCCCTTGAGGACCGAATCGGCCACATCGAAATTGGTGCGATAGAGCGCCCGTCCCGCCTCCACATGGGCCTCATCGGCCCAGGCGGCAGCCGATACGTGCTGGATGGGTAGCGGTATTTGCGGGGCGGCGACATTGCGGAAACGGCCGAGTGTGGCCATAAAATCCGGGTCCCCGGCCACGAAGCCCGAGCGCAGGCCAGGTAAACCGGACCGCTTCGACAAGGACTGGAATGCCACCACATTGGCGAGGCTCCCGGTTTGGCTTTGCGCCACTTCCAGCGCTCCGGGCGGCGGCTCATCCACATAGATCTCCGAGTAGCATTCGTCGGCGAACAGCAGAAAATCGTAGCGGCGCGCCAACTCGATGGCGCGAGCCAGATAGCCAGAACTTGCCACCGCGCCTTCCGGGTTCGACGGCGAGCAAAGATAGAAGGCGGCCGTGCGCTTCAACACCGCCTCATCAATGGCCTCGAGGTCCGGCAGGAACCCTGTGTCGGGGCTACAGGGCAGGAATACAGGCGTGCAGCTGGAGGCTGCCGCTGCCGCTGCATAGACTTGGTAGAACGGGTTCGGAATTAGAACGGCGGGCTCTGTGATCTCAGGCCTGCGCGCGCGGGCTGGGAAGGCGGCTGAGAACAGGCCCTCACGCGACCCATCGAGCGGCAGAATATGGCGCTCCGGGTCGATCTCACCCCGAAGCGTTGGATAGCGCCGTCCCATCCAATCGGTGATGGCCTGTTGCAGCGCCGGAATGCCTTTGATCGGCGGGTATTTCCCGAACTCACTCAAATGCTCCTGCAGCACCGGGCCGAGAAACGGCGGCAGCGAAGCCTGTGGTTCGCCGAGAGAAAGATTGATGACCTCTTGGCCCGGCTCCACACCGTCTAGCAGGTTCACGAGACGTCGAAACGGGGAGCGGACGAGGGCGTCGAGAGAAGTGGTCTTTGCGTTATCTCGCATAGAGCCGGTGTTAGGCGTTTGCGCTGCGCGCGGCAATGCTAGGCCTGCCCAACGTAAAAGGCCCCGGCGAGTGTCGCCGGGGCCAAAGGTGGAGCTAGAAGTCAAAGGAGGAGGAGATCTAGCTCAAACTCTCCAAGTTTATTGTCCCTCTTATTGCGCTTAACGCGAAGGTCTATTGGACCACCTCACCATGCAGGTTGATGTCGAGACCCTCGACCTCAACCGCCTGGCTCACCCTGACACCGATGAGGATGTTCACGACGATCAGGATGACGAAGCTGGCCACGGCACACCAAACGATGGTGGCGCAGATGCCCCAGAGCTGGGTGAGAACCTGGCCGGGATTGCCTTCCAGCAGTCCCGCGGTCCCGCCGATGGCTTCAACGGCGAACACGCCGGTGAGGATGGCACCGATGATGCCGCCCACGGCGTGGATGCCGAACACGTCGAGCGAGTCGTCATAGCCGATAATCCGCTTGACGGTCGTCGACATGAAGAAGCAGCCAACACCTGCAGCCGCGCCAATCCACAACGCGCCGACGGGATCAACAAAGCCCGAAGCTGGCGTGATGGCGACGAGACCGGCAACGGCGCCGGAGATGATGCCCAGCACGCTCGGCTTCTTATGCACCAGCCACTCGATGAACATCCAGGCGAGCGCCGCCATTGCGGTAGCAACCTGGGTTACGGCCATGGCCATACCCGCGCTGCCATTGGCCGCAACCGCCGAACCGGCGTTAAAGCCGAACCAGCCGACCCACAGCAGTGATGCACCGATAACGCTGTACACCAGGTTGTGCGGAGCCATGTTCTCCTGGCCGTAGCCGAAGCGCTTGCCGAGGAAGAGGGCGCAGACCAGACCGGCGATACCGGCGTTGATATGCACCACCGTGCCACCGGCGAAGTCAAGCACGCCGGCATCCGACAGGAAGCCACCGCCCCACACCCAATGGGTGATCGGCGAGTAGACGATCAGCGACCACAGCACCATGAACACCAGGACGGCCGAGAACTTCATGCGGTCCACGAAGGCACCGATGATCAAGACCGGCGTGATGACCGCGAAGGTCAACTGGAACGTGAAGAACACGGTCTCAGGGATCGTGCCACTCAGCGTATCCGGGCCGACGCCAGCCAAGAACATCTTGTCGAGGCCGCCGATATAGGAGTTGAGCTCGCCGCCGTCAGTGAAGGCAAGCGAGTAGCCCGCGACCAGCCAGACCACCGTCATGAGGCAGGTGAGAGCAAAGGATTGCATCACCAGCGTCAGAACGTTCTTCTTGCGGACCATGCCGCCGTAGAAGAGCGCGAGGCCCGGAATGGTCATCATCAGGACGAGCGCCGTGGATGTAAGCATCCAGGCGGTATCGCCCGTATCGAGTTTTGCAGCTTCCTCGGCAACTTCTCCAAGGGCCTCTGGGGCTTCTTGGGCAAGTGCCGGATCGATGTGGTGAAGCGCAAGCAGTACGAGCGCCGCGACCACGCCGAATAGATATTTGGCAAGGGTCGTCATCTTCAAAAAATCCCCCTCTTACAGTGCTGATTCGTTGGTTTCGTCGGTGCGGATGCGTACCGTCTGCTCGACGGGAACGACGAAGATCTTGCCGTCGCCGATCTGTCCGGTCTTGGCCGCGGCGGCGATAGCATCCACCGCTTTGTCGACCATCTTGGCAGGCACCACGACTTCGATCTTGATCTTCGGTAGGAAGTTCACGGCGTATTCCGCGCCGCGATAGATCTCGATGTGGCCTTTCTGCCTCCCGTATCCTTTGACCTCTGTAACGGTCATACCTTGCAGTCCAAGATCTGTGAGGGCCTGACGCACCTCATCGAGCTTGAACGGCTTGATGATTGCCATCATCAGTTTCATTTGATTAAGCCCTCCATGATTTACGGCTGCGCGGTCTGTTGCCGTCTCAAATTTTAGCCGTTCGAACCCGAAGATAGAATCAAGCCGCGTGCCAACTCCCGTAAACGGGGTGCAAGTCCTTGGTCTTAAGGATTCTTTTACGATTCCGGCACGAGCGGCCGATCCTCTGAAACCAGTGGAATGGCTCAGAAATTAGGCAAAGAAGGAAGATTGCCTATCGTTTAGGCGCTCATTTGGGCTTTCGCTCGCGAACGAGGCCTTCTTGGGCCGTGGAGGCCACCAAACGGCCATCGCGGGTGAACAGGGTGCCCCGACAGAAGGCCCGCCCACCGCCAGAACTCGGGCTGTCTTGGACGTAAAGCAGCCAATCGTCGGCCCTGAAGCTCTCATGGAACCAGATGGCGTGATCGAGGCTCGCCAGCATCAGATTGGGGTCGAAGACGAAGCGACCATGGGCGACCAGCGCCGTGTCGAGCAGCGTGAAGTCCGATGCATAGGCCAGCACGCATTGGTGCAAAGCGAGGTCGTCGCCAAGGTCGCCTGTGGCCTTAATCCAAACCTGTTGGTTTGGGTCTCGCGTCTCGGCTGAAAAATATCGGGAAAGATCGGCTGGGCGGATCTCGATCGGCCGCTCGTGCTCCCAATAGGCCTTCACCGGCTCCGGCAGCTTGTCGATGAACTTCGCTTTCAGCTCGGCCTCACTCGGCAGATCCTCTGGCGGCGGCACGTCAGGCATGGCCATCTGGTGCTCCAGGCCCGCCTCTTCCTTCTGAAACGAGGCGGCCATGGAGAAGATCGCGTGTCCGTGCTGGATCGCCACCACGCGGCGGGTGGAGAAGCTGCCGCCGTCTCTAATCCGGTCCACCTCGTAGATGATTGGCACGGACGGATCGCCCGCTCGCAAAAAATAGGCATGCAGCGAGTGGGCCGTGCGGTCTTCCACGGTCCGGCAGGCCGCAACCAGCGCCTGGCCGATGACTTGGCCGCCAAACACGCGCTGCCAGCCCACCTGCGGGCTCAAACCCCGGAAGAGATTTTCCTCCAGCCTCTCAAGATCGAGGATCGACAGGAGCTGGTCGAGAGCGGCGCTCATGAGCCGGCCCTTTCGCGAAAATTTGGTGGGTCGGGCCCGTGTAGCAGGTTCGATGCTTTTCGAGAAACGCCCGCGCGTCCTTATGCCTAAGCGGTTGGCCGGAGTGGCGCCCCGCTCCGCCCTCGCCTATAGGGGAAGTATGGCAGCAGCACGCAAGCCCAAGACGGCCAGTCCCGATGCGGCGCCCTACGATGTTATCATCGTTGGGGGCGGCTTCGTTGGTGGCACGCTGGCGCTGACGCTCGCCAAGCAGGCACCGAAAGGTTTTCGCATAGCCCTGGTCGATGCCGCCCCGCCGAGCTCGGGTAAGAGTGTCCGCAAGGACCCTCGTGGGCTCGCGCTATCGGCGGCGACGAAGAATTTGTTCGAGGCGATTGGTCTGTGGCCGGCGGTCGAAAAAAACGCGCAACCCATCCGCTCCATCGAGATTACCGATAGCCCGCTAAACGCGAGTCTGCGGCCGCATCTTCTTGGCTTCGACGACGAGATGAAATCGGGCGAGCCCGACGCCTATCTGGTCGAGGCCGGTGAACTACTTCGCGCGGTCTGCGATGCCGTCGCCAAGGAAAAACGTATCAATTGCTTCGCGCCGGAAACCGTCAGTGAATTCGATATTGATGGCTTCGGCGTGCGCGTTCATCTCGCAAGCGACGCGACACTCAAAGGGCAGCTCCTGGTCGCGGCGGACGGAAAGCGCTCGGGGCTTCGTCAACGTGCCGGCATCAAAACGATCGGCTGGGCCTATCCGCAAGCCGGCATCGTCGCCACCGTGGCGCACGAGCGGCCGCATCACGGAAAGGCTGTGCAGCATTTTCTGCCAGCGGGCCCGTTCGCTATCCTGCCGCTGAACGGCGACCGATCCTCCATCGTATGGAGCGAGGAACCGGAACGGGCGCAACAACTCATGGCTGGCAGCGAAGACGCGTTCGTTGCCGAACTCACACGACGCTTCGGGCATCGTCTCGGCGAGATCACGCTCGACGGTCCGCGCCAATCCTTCCCGCTCGAGTTACAGATTGCGCGCGCGTTCGTCGCCGATCGGCTCGCGCTTGTCGGTGACGCTGCGCATGCCGTGCATCCCCTCGCCGGCCAGGGCCTCAATATCGGCATGCGCGACGTGGCGGCGTTGGCCGAGACAGTCGTCGAGACGGCGCGGCTCGGACTCGACATCGGCTCGCCCACCACGCTTGAGCGCTACCAACGCTGGCGACGATTCGACAGCGCCTTCTCGGCCACGGTGATGGATGGGATCAATCGCCTATTCTCCAATGACAACGTGTCTTTGCGCGGCGTCCGCGCTCTCGGGCTTGGTCTGGTCGACCGGGCACCGAGGCTAAAGCGCTTTCTAGTGCGTGAGGCGGCGGGCGGAACCGGCGACGTGCCGCGCCTCCTGAAGGGCGAAGGACTGTAGCCGCGTGGTGCGGGACCACACGAGGTTGGGGAACTTCGTCACCCGTTTTGCCCCGTCGCCAACAGGACTTCTCCACCTTGGTCATGCCTTCTCCGCTCTGACGGCTTGGCAGGCGGCGCAAGCGGCGGGCGGGGAATTCCTCTTGCGGATCGAGGATATCGACGGCGCGCGGGCGCGGCCCGAATACGAGGCGGCGATCTACCAAGATTTGGCATGGCTCGGCCTGACATGGCCTGGGCCAGTCTTGAGGCAGTCGGAACGGGTCGGCGTTTACGCGGCGGCGCTGGACCAGCTTGGGCATCTCGGTGCCACCTATCCGTGCCGATGCACGCGCGCAGATATCCGCGCCGCATTGTCGGCCCCGCAGGAGGGGGAAACGCAATTTCATCCCGGCGGTGCGGTTTATCCCGGAACTTGCCGCGGGCGTTCCATGGCGGAGGGCGGCCCGGGCGACGCGATCCGCCTCGATCTTGATCGGGCGCTGGCGATTCTCGGTGAGCGAGAACTGAATTGGCAGGAGACCGGGGCGGTCCATGCCGGAACCCATGTGTTGGACCCAGAGGCCATGCGGCGACAGATCGGCGACGTGGTTTTGGGGCGCAAGGACATCGGTGCGGCGGCCTATCATTTGTCGGTGGTGGTGGACGACGCAGGCCAGGGCATCACCCATGTCATCCGGGGTGAAGATTTATTCGAAGCGACGCCGATCCACCGCCTTTTGCAGGCGTTGCTCGAACTACCGGTTCCCGTTTGGCATCACCACACGCTTATTCGTGACGCGGCAGGCAAGCGGCTGGCCAAGCGTAACGATGCTCAGGCGATCCGGACTTATCGTGAAGCGGGGCGGACGCCGGAGGATGTACGTCGGATGATGGCTGAGAATTAGCTGTCGTCGAGCTTGCGCGCCTCTTCGGGCAGCATGATTGGAATGCCGTCGCGAATGGGAAAGGCGAGCCCCGCAGCGCGGCTGACCAGCTCTTGACGCTTGGCGTTGTAGTCGAGCGAAGTCTTGGTCAGCGGGCAAACCAAGATTTCGAGTAGCTTGGGATCGACGCGTCGTTCGCTGTGCTCCGCGCCGCTCCTCGGTTTTTCATCTTGTGTCATTGTATCGATGTCCCCGAACCGTCGTCGCGCATGGCGAGTTCCATCTCCGCGAGTGCCACAAGCGCGTCGGCGCGAGCTTGCAAATCCTCGGCCTCGAGCAGCGCCTGCTTCTCCTCTGGCCCGTATGGGCTGAGGACCGCAAGCGTGTTCACCAGCCGCTCGCTGCTGGCGCTGTTGATGCGGTCCCAGTCGGCATTGAGATCGTTGGCGTCGAGATAGCCTCTGAGCGCAGCGATGAGGCTGGGGCGGTCAACGTCTTCTTCGCCGTGGCCGCAGATGAAGTCGGTGGCGTAGGGCGAAAAATCGACCTCACACATGCGGAACGGCGCATCGGAGGAGACGTCCGCGCCGACCTTGAAGCGGGCGACACCGGAGAGCGAAATGTCCAGGCGTCCGTCGTCATCTTCGTTGAAGCCGGTGATGCGCCCGGCGCAGCCGACTCGCTGCAAGGGGAAGTCCTTTCCTTGGGGCGACTCGTTCGTTCCCGTATCGGGGCCAGGTTGGACCACGCCCATCAACCGGTCATTGGCGAGCACATGATCGATCAACGCGAGATAGCGCGGCTCGAACACGTTGAGCGTCAGCGTGGC
This sequence comes from Methyloceanibacter sp., assembly GCA_018067145.1. GTDB lineage: Bacteria > Pseudomonadota > Alphaproteobacteria > Rhizobiales > Methyloligellaceae > Methyloceanibacter. The sequence goes on along the minus strand of JAGPVD010000049.1, from coordinate 2,087 downwards.
GCGCGGCAAAAGAATTGCGCCCCTCAGGGGAAACACCGGCAGGTCGGGCGGCAGATTGTCGGCATTGCGATGCTGGTTAGTCACTCTTGGACTTCCGCTCCTTAGCGTTTACGCGAACAGCAACAAGGACAGCTTCTGGCGCCCGTCCGTCGTTGCCGGGTCAGTCGGCCCCCAGGCGTCGAACAACTGCACAAGTTGCTTCCGTGCTGCGTCATCATTCCAGTTCCGATTTTTAGCGACGAGCACAAGAAGCTCATCGAGCGCGCCTTGTCGGTCGCCATTGGCGTTAAGCGCGAGCGCCAGATCGAAACGCGCTTGCGGATCGTCAGGGTCGGCCTCGACTTTGGCGCGCAGCTCATCGACGTCGCCGGCTTCGCCCGCTTTGCGAATAAGCTCGATCGCCGCCCGGGCGCTGGCGACAGCGGCGCTGTCTGCTTTGGCCGGCGGCACGAGCGCCAAGGTTTGCTCGGCCCGCTCAAGATCACCGGTCTTGATGTAGCACTTGGCGAGCCCCGCTGCGGCTTCGGCATTCTCCGCGTCCTTCTGCAATATCTCGCCGAAAATCTGAGCCGCGGTGTTGGCATCGCCAGCGGCCAGTGCCGTCTCGGCGGCCTCGAGGTCGGCGCCAGCGCCGGCATCCTCGCCGATCAACCGTGTGATGAAGTCGTTGACCTGCGATTCCGGCAGCGCGCCCATGAAGCCATCGACAGGCTTGCCGTCCTGGAAGGCGAATACCGCCGGGACCGACTGAACGCCCATCTGCCCGGGAACTTCCGGGTGCTCATCGATATTGAGCTTCACCAGCCGGATCGTGCCTTTGGCGGCGCGCACGGCCTTCTCTAGGATTGGCGTGAGCTGCTTGCACGGTTCGCACCAAGGCGCCCAGAAATCGACCAGCACAGGCACGGTGCTCGAAGCGTCCACCACGTCGCGCATGAAGTCGGCGGTGGTGGTGTTCTTGATGAGGTCGGCGTCGGATCCGCCCGCGCCGCCTTCACCTATAATTGGAGTGTCTTCGCTCATGCTCATGATCTGGGCGGGAGCCCCCTAAGTTCAAGTGTTGTGGGGACCAACCATCGGGTCCGCCTCTCGTTTCAGAAGATGGGCCGCAGCGCGCGCTTTGGCAACCTAGATGGAGCGCCAGGACTAAAGGGACAAGACTCTGGGAGCATGCCCACACGCCTCCATGAACCGGATGAGGTCCTTGGTGGCGAGCCGCGTCGTGGCGCTGTTGATGAGAGGATGACAATTGACCTCCGCGAAGCCCATCAGCGCCTCGTCTACCACTACGGCATCGAGCCTGCGGGATGCCTCGTGGAAGAGTGCGAAAGCCGTGACCGAGCCGGGCTCGATACCGAGCACGTCTTTGAGGAGCTCCGGCTTGCCGAAGCTGAAGCGGCCAAAGCCAAGCTGCTTCGCCAGCGCCCTGAGGTCGACCCTGGTATCCTCCTTGGCGACCACCAGAACCAAGTGGCCGTCCTTGTCTTTCAAGAACAAATTCTTGGTGTGAGCGCCGGGGATCGTGCCGCGCAAGCTTTGGGACTGCTCCACGGTAAACATCGGCACGTGCTCGACCGTGGTCGTGGCGATGCCGAGTTCTTCGAGCCGTGCGAACAACCTGACGCGATCTGATTGCATTGCTTTCGGCTCGCGCTTCGGCTAATGGGGCCCGTTGATGGCCCCTAGTGAGGGTCCTGACGATGGATCAAACGGCGTCTGTAGACAGCGCCGGGACGATCCACTACAAGGCAAATGATCACCCCGAGGCGCAGAAGACAACGCTTGCTGGTGGTTTGGAGTGCGGGTGTAGCTCAGGGGTAGAGCACAACCTTGCCAAGGTTGGGGTCGTGGGTTCGAATCCCATCGCCCGCTCCAACAAAATCAACTACTTAGTGTAGATCTTCTCTGGAGTGAGAACTGTGTAGCTACCAGATAGCTACCAGTTTTCGTCCACTGCCGGCGCACAACCGCTCGGGTCTCGGCGCGATCTGGAGCGCTAAACCTTATGTGCGGGGAGGGTACCCCCCCAAATGGACAGGCCCCCCACCCCGGGACCCCCGTTCGACAGGGACCCGTGTGAAACACAG
>JAGPVD010000047.1 GCA_018067145.1 Methyloceanibacter sp. | reverse complement strand
GCATGGACCAATGTCGTCCAAAAGATGATCGACGTTTACAAGGCCCCCATAAGCCCCGACGGCATTCCAGAGATCGTCGACTATTTGATGCATATCCGCGGGGCGGAATAGGCGCAGCTCACTCGGCGGCTTTCACGCCGGGTTCGTAGGTCTCGTAGATGATGACGGGGATTTTGAGATCGCCAAGATGGCTCTCAATGAGCGGTTCGACCTCGCTCCACTCAAGACCTCCAACTCCCGTCGCCAGCTTGGGTACCGCGATCGAGGAGATGCTTTCCGTTTCAAGGATGCGGTGCAACTCCTTAAGGGCATGAATGATATTGTGCGTTGTCGCCTTACCGGGATGGGCCTTGTTGTCGGGTGCCGGATCCTGGGTCATCAGATTGATGATCACGCGTTCCGGTCCAGCCCATAACCAAGCGTGCCCAGCCTTTGGATTTTCCTGATGGCAGTAGTGGCGGAAGTCCTTGGCCATCGCCGGGTGACGTTCCCGCAAAGCCAGCGCGAGCCCTTGATTAAAGTGATCGTGCGGAGCGACGCCATGGGCAATGGCCTGCGCGCCGCTCAAAAGAATGTCACCGCGAACTTTGGTAATCACTAAGCCACCTCATCTTATGGGAACAACGATGTACTCAGCCTAGGACCGGGGAACCTTCGCCACTTTGATCTGGGGCAATCTATCACGGCATCTTGGGGAAGGCGTTCAGCAAAGAGGATCGCGACGAACTTGGCCTCACGGTCGCTAACAAACTCGACGAGACGCTGGTCGAGCTTAGCTTCGGCTATTCAATCTTCTCGGCGCTACCAGTGTGGGTTGGGTCTTCCTGCATCGAGGTGCCAACACGGTAGGCCGTCTTCTTGTAGCGATCCCCGTCCTTGCTGAGCTTGGTCGTCCAGCCGGTATCCCACTTGATCACTGCAGCGTCGCGGTCGTTCGTCCAGTTGCCGCTTAGGACATGGCCAAGCTTTGCGCCAGTGGCTTTGGCGTCGTCGGCCAGCGTTATGCTCATCGCATTGCCCTTGGTGTCCTCGGTCATGTATTTGCCGGTCCAGTCGCTGGCGAAGCTGGCGCTACTGGTCAGTACGGCAACAATGCCAGCAACAACGCAGACTTTTATCGATTTTATGGCCTTCATGGCTCGGTCCTTTATCAAGCGACGCACTTCACTGTATGGCTGAGCCTAAGTAGATGCTCTTTGGCGAGCCAGAACAGATGCGACATGGACAAACCTCCTGCCACACATGAATCACGAAGTCACATCAGAAGGAACCTGCCTTGGCTCAAGGTCCGCTGTGCGGACAAACCTGCCGTTCGGTCTGAGCACGTCAAATGCCGCTTCCGGTCCAAACCGGACTTTTTAAGCCACCGTAGCGAATGACGGGTCTGAGCCAAAGCCGACGAGGGGCGTTGTCAGAGCAAAATTCTAAATACTTGGCGCGGCCATCGAACCGCTCAGATCGACCCGGAAAAATGTAGGAAAATCAATGGCCGCGAAATCCGGTTCTGACGTTTTGGCAAAGTAAACGAATTTGCTCTGACAATGCCCCCCAAACGGCACCGATATAGCGCCCGCTAGCCAGCAGATTTCGCCCGAGGGGCGTGATCGTCCGCCTTGCGCCATGCCGAAAAGCCGCCTTGGAGATGCCGCGCACTCCTAAGCCCAGCCTCCTGTGCAAGCTGGACCGCCATGGCCGAGCGCTCGCCGAAAGCACAATAAAAGACCAGCGACTTCGTGGCCCCGAGCTCGCGCAGCACTCCACCGGGCTTCAGCGCGTCGGCGAGGCCGGCATAGGCCACATGCAGCGAGCCAGGGATCTCGCCATACTTAGTGCGTTCACGGTCCTCGCGGAGATCAACAATGGCCACATTAGCCCGGTTCATCTGAGTATCGAGCTCGGATGCCTGCACAGTCCAACCACGCTTTGCGATCTCGCCTTGCGCAAGCCCCACATGCACATTTGCTGGGACAGCGATATCCATCATCTTGGGATCAGGTAGATTGAGCTTGCTCATCAGATCGACATACTGATCGACCGTCTTCACTTGGAGCCGGGGGTTGAAGGCGCGCTCCTCGGCGATCGTACTCACAGTCTCGCCCTTATAGTCGTGCGCAGGATACACCAGCGTATCGTCGGGGAGCTTCAGCAGCCTATTGAAGATCGAATCATACTGTGCCCGCGCATCGCCATTTTGGAAGTCGGTGCGGCCGGTACCGCGAATAAGAAGCGTGTCGCCGCTGAAAACCCGATCATCCATCGTAAAGCAATACGAATCGTCGGTGTGGCCCGGCGTATACATTGCGCCGAGCTGCAGCCCTTCGATGTCGACCGCGTCTCCGTCGCCGATGCGCATGGACACGACGTCGGCCTTGGTTTGCTCTCCCATCACTGTGACGCATAAAGTCCGGTCGCGCAGGGCCCCAAGCCCTGTGATGTGGTCCGCATGCAGGTGCGTGTCGATCGCCTTAACGAGCTTTACGTCGAGTTCCTTGAAGAGCTGGATGTAGCGGTCGACCTTGTCTAGAACCGGATCGATGATCAGCGCCTCACCGCCTTTTCTACTGGCAAGGATGTAGCTGTAGGTGCTGGAGACAGAATCGAACAGCTGACGGAAGATCATGCCGTGCCTCCGGTGGTCTCAAGGCGCCTGGGCAAACGCTTTTGCGTGACGAACCGCGCCAAACCAACGCCGGCGAGCATGGCTGGCACAAAGATGAGCGTGCCCTTCGCCATAAGTGGCAGCGACGTGATGGCTGGGCCGGGACAAAAGCCGGACAGTCCCCAGCCGATGCCGAAGAGTGTTGGCCCGATTAGGATACGTGCATCGAGTTCTTTAGCCGTCGGAATATGGAACTGGTCTGCAAACAGAGGCGAACGCTCGCGAAAGACAAGGCGGTAGCCGACAAATGTCACCGCCACGGCGCCTCCCATGACGAAGGCGAGGCTTGGGTCGAAGATACCAGCTACATCGAGAAAGTTTTGCACCTTGGCCGGATTGGCCATGCCGCCGATCACAAGGCCAAGCCCAAAGATGAGCCCGGCAATCAAGCTAAGCGCGAGACGAAGCATTGCCCTCACCCCCCGATCACATGGCGCATGACAAATACGGTGGCAAAGCCCATCGCCATGAACACCACCGTGGCAATAAGTGAGCGGCGCGAGAGGCGCGCGAGGCCACACACGCCATGCCCACTCGTGCAGCCACTGCCATAGACAGTGCCGAATCCGACTAGCAAGCCTGCAATAGCCATCAAGACCGCATTGGCCGACACGGTTTGAGACACGGGCCCACCGATCACCGCCGAATAGCAAAGCGGCGCCGCCATCAGACCCAACACGAAGGCCACGGCGCTTGCCGCATCCGCACCGCTGTAAGGGGGAAATATGCGCGCCAATATTCCGCTGATGCCGGCGATGCGCCCGTTGAAGAGCATCAGCAACACTGCGGACAGCCCGATCAACATGCCTCCGATGGTTGAAGCAACTGGCGTAAAGGGAGTGATGACATCCATGACGCCAATGTTACGGCGACCGGTCGACTCCTTCAAACGTTCGCCCGCAGCTGAATCTCGGGCATTGTCAGAGCAAATTCGTTTACTTTGCCAAAATGTCAGAACCGGATTTCGCGGCCATTGATTTTCCTGCATTTTTCCGGGTCGATCTGAGCGGTTCGATGGCCGCTCCAAGTATTTACAATTTTGCTCTGACAACGCCTCTATGAGCCCAGGTTCCGATCACGCATAATCCTAGGATGATCCGTGCCGCAATTTTGTGCCTCTTCTCTATAGCGGGCAGCATTGCTCCAGCATTCGCACACAATCCGTTCCTGGAGCCGGCTAAACCACAGCAGACGGCGCAGGCCGATGTGGCACTTGCAACTCCGATCGGCGACCCGGCATTCGCCTCGGAGGCAATCTATGGGCGTCTGGGCCAGCCGGATGAGGTGGACCTATATCGTTTCATGCCGTCCGGGAGCGATCCGCTCCCGTTCAGTGTTTTGGTTCCGGTACGCTCTTCCCTTGCAGCGTTTCGGCCCACAGTTGCGTTAATAGCGAAGGGGCTTGAAGTTCCATATTCGGAAGATTTTCCAGTTCACCTGCCCGAAGGTTACGGCGCTATTTTTATCACGG
>JAGPVD010000042.1 GCA_018067145.1 Methyloceanibacter sp. | reverse complement strand
CTTCAAGGACAATTGGGCCGTGATCCGCGAGATCGATGAGGCGAACGGCGTCGTCTATTCCTGCAATTGATGGGTGCCGGATGTTGACCGGCCACGCCACGGTTTGCGGAGCGCCACCTTTTCCATACGATGCCCGGAACGAGAAGACCGGGACATGAGTGATGCTGCGCGTTGAATCCCTGACCAAGACCTATGCGACCGGCGACAAGGCGCTGAATGGCGTGTCGTTCGATGTGCCCCCGGGCGAAGTGGTCGGGCTAATCGGCCCTTCCGGCTCGGGCAAGTCCACCCTCATTCGCGGCATCAACCGGCTGGTGGAACCAAGCAGCGGGCGCGTGCTCCTCAACGACAGCGACATCACGCGTCTCGGGCGCAGCGAGCTCCAACGCGCGCGCCGTCGCATGGGCATGATCTTTCAGGAATACGCGCTCGTCGAGCGCCTAACAGTGATGGAGAACGTCTTGTCTGGCCGACTCGGCTATGTCTCCTTCTGGCGTTCCTTGTTTCGGCGGTTTCCGCAACGTGACGTGGACAAAGCCTTTGCCCTTCTCGCTCGCGTTGGCCTGACCGAGCAGACCGATAAACGCGCCAGCGCCTTGTCAGGCGGCCAACGGCAACGCGTCGGCATTGCCCGCGCGCTGGAACAGGACCCGGAACTTCTGCTGGTCGATGAACCGACCGCGTCGCTTGATCCCAAGACGGCGCGGCAAATCATGCGGCTCATCTGTGAAGTGTGCCGTGAACAAGCCCTGCCAGCGATCATCAGCCTGCATGACGTCTTGCTCGCCAAGATGTTCGTGGATCGCATCATCGGTCTGCGCGCCGGGGAGATCGTGTTCGATGGCCCGCCCGCCAAACTCGACACCTCAATACTGACCGAGATTTACGGCGAGGAGGACTGGACGGAAATCCACGACGACGGGCACGAAGAGGCTCACGCGCCGGAGTTGTCCCATGAGGAACGTATGGCCGGGCTCACATGAGCGACGCCGCAACTCAACCTCGCTCTTGGAGGCGTCCACCGCTCATCGGCAATGCCTGGCTGCGTTGGGCCATCATTGCCGGAGCGCTCGTCTATCTCGTGGCGGCGCTGTCGACCATCGAGGTCAATTGGGAGCGTGTCTCCCAAGGACTGACCCAAGGCTGGCGCTTCATCGAAGGCTTCCTGGCTCCGGATTTCACCAGCCGCTCGCGCGACATCTGGCGCGGCATGGAAGAGAGCCTCACCATGACGGTGACCTCGACCATCGTCGGCTGTCTCATCTCCATTCCAATTGGTCTTGGGGCTGCCCGCAACATCGCGCCCCTGCCCGTCTACGCGGTCTGCCGCGCCATCATCGCGGTGTCTCGTTCCTTGCAAGAAATCATCATCGCCATCCTCTTCGTGGCGATGTTCGGCTTTGGGCCATTTGCCGGTTTCCTCACATTGTCCTTCGCCACCATCGGCTTCATGGCCAAGCTTCTCGCCGAGGACATTGAGGATATCGATGAAACCCAAGCCGAGGCCATCCGCGCCACCGGCGCGAGCTGGTGGCAGGTCGTCAATTACGGCATTCAGCCTCAGGTCGTGCCACGCCTGATTGGCCTGTCCTTCTACCGCCTAGACATCAATTTTCGTGAAAGCGCAGTGATCGGTATTGTCGGCGCCGGTGGCATCGGCGCGACGCTGAATACCGCGATGCAGCGCTACGAATACAGCACCGCAGGCGCCCTCCTCATCATGATCATCGCCATCGTGCTGGTGGCCGAATATCTCTCCAGCCTCTTGCGTAAGTGGGTGCAGTGATGCCGGTGACCACCATCAATGGCCACGTCCTCTGGCAGCGCCGCACGGCGGCCGAACAATGGGCCGCGTGGGCGGGATGGCTCGCTCTTGCCGTGCTGTTCGTCTTCTGCTGGCAGGTGATGAACAAGAACACCATGTGGGTGTTCGTCGAGGATGCGCCACGCCAAGCCGCTGATCTCTTCGCGCGGGCCTGGCCGCCGCGCTGGTCCTATCTCGACCGGCTCTGGGGGCCGCTCTGGGACACCATCAACATCGCCACGCTCGGCACGATGCTCGGCATTGTCCTGGCAACGCCCGTCGCGTTTCTCGCCGCGCGCAACACAACACCAAGCGCGGCATTCATCCGCCCTGCCGCTCTTCTGGTGATTGTCGCCTCGCGCTCGATTAATTCCCTCATCTGGGCGCTGCTGCTCGTCGCCATTATCGGGCCTGGGCTGTTGGCCGGGATCATCGCCATTGCGCTCCGCTCCATCGGCTTCATCGGCAAGCTGCTCTACGAGGCCATCGAGGAGATCGACGAAACCCAAGTCGAGGCCGTGAGCGCCACCGGCGCCTCGAATTGGCAGGTGATGGACTATGCGGTGGTGCCGCAGATCCTACCCGCCTTCGCCGGCATCTCGGTGTTCCGCTGGGACATCAATATCCGGGAATCGACCATTCTCGGCCTCGTGGGGGCTGGCGGTATCGGCGTTCAGCTCCAGTCCTCCCTGGCACGCTTGGCCTGGGCGGAGGTCACGGTGATCTTCATCGTCATCCTTGTGACCGTGTTCGTTTCGGAGTGGGTTTCGGCCAAGGTCCGCGCTGCAATCATCTGATCTACGCGAGGCTCTTGAAAATGCCTTGGGCCCATGCGAGCTAACGACGAGCCCTGGAAGTCGTTGATTCTCTCCAATTCGTGAAGACAATTCGCCTTCCGGCATGAGGAGCCCGCTCATCGCGACCAAGCGCAAATCCGCCGCATCGCGCGACCTTTTCGACGACGCGGCAAAGAAAACCCCTAAAACCCCTGGCAAAGCACCCGCGCGAAAAAGCGCGAAGGGCCGCAGCGGCGCCGGGGCGGACGCCGCCTATACAGCCGCCGATATCGAGGTGCTCGAAGGCCTGGAGCCCGTGCGCCGGCGTCCCGGCATGTATATCGGCGGCACCGACGAGAAGGCGATGCATCACCTCTTTGCCGAGGTGCTGGATAACGCCATGGACGAGGCGGTGGCCGGACATGCGAGCCGCATCGAGGTCGATCTCGATAAGAACGGCACGCTTACCGTGACCGACAATGGCCGCGGCATTCCCGTCGATCCTCATCCGAAGTTCAAGAAAAAGTCTGCGCTCGAAGTCATCATGACCACGCTGCATGCGGGCGGGAAGTTCGACTCCAAGGTCTACCAGACGAGCGGCGGCTTGCACGGCGTTGGCGTCTCGGTGGCCAATGCGCTCTCCGAGACCCTTGTCGTCGAGGTCGCGCGCGGACAAAAGCTCTACCGCCAGAGCTATACGCGCGGCGAGCCCGACGGCCCGCTCAAAAATCTCGGGCCGATCAAGAACCGGCGTGGCACTAAAATGCGCTTCACGCCCGATCCCAAAATCTTCGGCAAGGGCGCGGCCTTCAAGCCGGCACGCTTGTTCCGCATGGCGCGCTCCAAGGCCTATTTGTTTCGCGGGGTCGAAATTCGCTGGTCCTGTGCCAAGGCGTTGCTCGAGGACAAGAGCGACGTCCCTGAAACGGCGGTGCTGCATTTTCCAGGTGGGCTAAAGGACTTCCTCGCCACCCGCATTGAAGGTCTAGCCACGGTCACCAACGACGCCTTTGCCGG
>JAGPVD010000178.1 GCA_018067145.1 Methyloceanibacter sp. | reverse complement strand
GATTCGATGGATCGGTGCGAAAACCGGGGACAGAATGTTCTAAACACCACTCGAATACTACAGCGCGCCTCAGTCAGAAAGTGCAGCGCTCGGGGTTGAAGGTTTCCATACTAGTTTGAGTTTGGATTGATTGAAAGAACGTATGTGCTCCCCCATGGGGGAGGCCGATTATGTCAGTTGTTTTCCTTGTCTGATTTAGTGCTAATCGGCGGCTTTTTCTTCCTGGAGGAGCGTTTTCTGGCGTCGCTGAGTCGGTAGCTCTCGCCAGTTGCCTCCAGGATATGGCAGTGATGCGTTAGTCGATCCAGGACTGCACCGGTCAGTCGCTGGCTTCCTAGTACCTCGGTCCATTGCTCGAACGGAAGATTTGTCGTGACGATCACGCTGGTCCGTTCGTAGGCCGCCGAGATTACGTCGAATAGCAATTCGCTGCCAAGCTTGCTGGCCGGAACATAGCCCAACTCATCGAGAATCAGCAGATCAAGTTTTGCAAGCTGGCTCTTCATACGCATCAATTGACGTTCCTCACGAGCTTCCATCAACTGAGTAATCAGTTCGGTCACGCGATGGAATCGGACTTTCTTTCCTTGCCCGCAGGCGGCCATACCCAAGGCTGTGGCGATATGCGTTTTCCCCGTTCCCGGATGGCCGATCAAGATGACCGACTCACGCTTCTCGATGTATTCACCACGCATCAGTTCGCTGACCAAGGGGCGATTGATTGTCGGCTGAGCCTCGAACTTGAAATCTTCGAGCGTTTTGTAGTTGGGGAATTTCGCAGCTTTCAAACGTCGCTCAGCGGCGCGTTTTTCACGGCCAATCAGTTCCTGCTCGCAGAGTTGCAGCAAGAATCCGAGATGGTCGACGTTTTCCTTCGCACAGCGAGCTGCGATCTTGTCGCACTCCTCGTGCATGGTCGGCAACTTGAGTGCCTTGAGATGATGCTTTAGCAGCACCGTACTTTTCGTTTCGAGTTTCTTCATGATCGTTCTCCAGGGTGCTGGCTCTTGGGATGCTGGATAAGCGCGCTGTACTTGTAGAGCTGCGGTTCGGGAATGCTGTGGTCTTGCAGATGCGGTCGGTCGTCGAGCCGGAAGAGTTTGGCTGGCGACTCTCGGCCTTCTTGAACAAGAATCTTGATCACGTCGACCGTCATCGCGCCGAATTCCAAAGCACGATCGATCGCGTCGGCCAATTCTTTGACCTTGTGGTTTTCCAACAGCCGCAGGACTTTGATGAACTCGCGACGACCATCGGCATCGCCATCTGATTCCAAACGCCTGCGGAGCACGGTGAAGGCGTCAGGCAGGTTCCACGCCTCAAACGGCTTGCCAAAGTCGAGCGAATTGGGCTTTCGCTCCAAGAGGGCCAGGTAATGCAGCGGATCGTAGTGAACGTTTTCCGACCCCCAGTCGCGCACGTGTTCGGCAATGAGACGGTCGTCGGCAACAATCCGCACACGATCGAGCGAGCCAACCGCGAGGACCTTGCGATACGCATACTGCGTCGGCACGCTATAGTCGTTTCGATCGAATCGAACCAGTGACAAACTGTTGACCTTGCAGTTTTCGACACGTCTTGCCTCAAAACGATCCTCCGGGATGCGGAGCATCGCCTGCCGATCATCTTCGAGCAGTTCGGCCTTCGTGCCCCCCTTGCCTCGTAATTTACGCTGCAAGTCCTGGCGGCAATCCTCGGCCAGTTTTCGATTGAAATCTTCAAAATCATCGAACTGAGGGATCGGCACCATGAAGTTGCTACGCGAGAACTTGACCAGACCTTCAGTGTGGCCCTTTTCGTTGGGACGCCTGACTAAACAGAAGTGGTGCTCGTAAAGATGGTGCGATTGCAATCGCAAGAACTCTTTCGTTCGCTCCTCGCCACGGCGGCCGACAATCTTCGCGACCGCGATCTTCGAGTTGTCGTAGCTGATCCGCTTGGGAACACCACCCAAGAACTCAAACGCGCGAACGTGACCCTCTTGAAACGTTTCGGTGCATTCCCTTGGAAATGCCTGGCAGAAGAAGGCGTCGCTGTAAGGCAGTGACATCACGCAGAACATCACCTTGATCTCACGACCACGGTAGATAGCCTTCGCCTCGCCGAAATCGAACTGGGCTTCACCCGGTGGATGGGAAAGAGGCATGAAAACTTCTGCCGCCTGCCGCTTCCACCGCCGAATCTCATCACGAACAACCGTGATCCCACCCGTGTAGCCGTGTTCGTCGCGCAGCCGATCAAAGATTCGCTTGCCCGTGTGACGCTGCTTCTTGTGGACCTGCTTATCGGCTTCGAGAATCTCGTGAATGATCGGGCTGAAGGGCCCGATTGTCGGTTTGTCTCGCGTCGCCCTCTGGCAGTAGCCCGGTGGCTCCGAATGCCCCAAGATCTTCTGAATCGTCCGGAAGTTCAAATTGTACTTCTTGCAGGCTTCACGCATGCTCATCCCGTCGACGAGAACGTCGCGACGGATGTCCGTCCAGGTGTCCATATCGGTAATCACTCATTTCCCTCGCGATTCTGAGCATTGTGTGACTTGCATCGATCCATCGATAAACGCAAGTCTTGCTCAAAATCAGCGAGCAAGGGTTATGAGCGATGCAACTTTCGACCGGCCAAATGGAGCCGGTGCCGCGCTGCAGTATTCAACCGGTGTTTACAGTCGCCAGCACCGCGCTGCGATTGGCGTCTTCGACGGCTGATCCTACTTCGGGTATCACCATACCCGCGAAGATGGCAATGGCCGCAATCACAATCAGCAGTTCGACTAGCGTATAGCCAACCCTTCGACAACGATGCCTCATAGACAGACGCCTTCTCGATCCGAATGTGCCAAGTGCTTCACTACT
>JAGPVD010000024.1 GCA_018067145.1 Methyloceanibacter sp. | reverse complement strand
ACCCCGACAGCATCACGGATGAGACGATCGAAAACGCCGAATTCATCCTAAGAAACTACATGGGAGCTGAGATTCTCCGTCGAGGCCCAGAAACTCTGTGGGCCAATGGACGTCTCGAGAGGCTGAAGAGCTCGTCGCGATGGAATGCAGCGAAAACACAGCTCCTCGCTCTGCCCGGCATTGTTGACGCTGAGACCCGCTACCAACCGGCCAAAGGTCGTAAATCCGACTGACTTTTTTGTCCAATCTGACTTAAGGATCAACGAGTTCGTTGTCTGCAAGCCGCTGATTTCTGATCAGTGGCCGCCGACCCGTTTCCACACTAGCTCGAGTGCGGACCGGCGTCCGACTGCGAAGAGTTCGGCTAGTCGGCCACCTATCACTCTGTTCTAGTGAGGAAATTTGGTGGGCGCACACGGACTCGAACCGTGGACCCGCTGATTAAGAGTCAGCTGCTCTACCAACTGAGCTATGCGCCCTAAGAATGCCGCCTCAGAGAGACAAGCACCCGTCACGGGTTGTTCGTAAAACCCGAGGGTGCTCCCCTTACCACTGCTCCGGTTGGCCTGTCCAGTTGGCTTTCGCCGTCTTGCCCAAGCACCGCTTACCAGAGCGCTCCGGTCTCTTCGGGCCGGAACGTGACCTTGCGATTGACGTGGGCGTTGAGCACGAAGCCGAGCCCCACGATCATGGTCAGCATCGACGTGCCGCCATAGGACACAAGCGGTAGGGGAATGCCGACGACCGGCACCAGTCCAGTCACCATGGCGACGTTGATGAACACATATGCGAACAGGCAGAGCCCCATGCCGACCGCCATCAGCCTGGCGAAAACGCTGCGGCATAGGAGCGCCATATAGGTAATGAACATCAGCACGAGGAGGTAGAGGGCCAGCAGGCCAAGGGCGCCAACGAAACCCATCTCCTCGGCGAACATCGTGAAGATGAAGTCGGTGTGCTTCTCGGGTAAGAAGTTGAGCTGGGCCTGGGTCCCCTGCATGTAACCTTTGCCGGACAGACCGCCAGAGCCGATGGCGATCTTCGACTGAAGAATATGGTAGCCGGCACCGAGCGGATCGCGCTCGGGATCGATGAATGTCAGCACGCGCTCGCGTTGATAGTCGTGCAGCGCTTCCCACGCATAGGGCAACGCCACGACGACACCGACAATGGCGGCAATGAAATAGACCCAGCTGACGCCAGCGAGGAACAGTATCCCGCCGCCGATGACCGCGAACAGCGCCGCGGTCCCAAGGTCAGGCTGGGCCAAGGCCAGCAATGTCGGCACGCCGATCATTAGCAATGGCGGCAGGAGTGCATCGGGGCGCCAAACTCTCTCCGGCGGAAGCCACTGATAATACCGCGCCAGCGCCAGCACGAGCACGACCTTCATCATCTCCGATGGCTGGAAGGAGAACTCGCCATAGCCCAGCCAGCGCCTGGCACCGCCGCTCTCGATGCCAATGAGTGGCACGAGTACCATCAGAAGCAGCGCTACGATGTAGAGCGGATAGGCACTGCGCAGCCACCAACGAATGTCGGAGAAGGCCACCGCAAAGAGCAGCGCCAAGCCAACACAGAAACGGAAGACATGCCGGCTGGCCCAGGGATCGAGCGCGCCGCCTGCCACCGAATAGAGCGCGGCAGCGCCCACCAACGCGATCGATACCACCAGCAACAAGAACGGCCAGTTGAGCAATAGAAGCTTCTGGCGCAGCTTGAGCCTCGGCTCCGTCGAAACAGCGAAGAGCGTTTTCATTGCGTATTTTCGACCGCCGCAAGCGCCGACGATGCCGCCGCCACCGCGTTATTGGCCACGAAGGGGCGTCTCCCCGCCGGATCGCGTTGCAAGAGTTCGGTCATCACGTCGCGAACGACAGGAGCAGCCGCGCGCGAACCGCCGCCGCCATGTTCGACAACACAGGCCGCGGCGTAGCGGGGCGCGTGGGCTGGCGCGAAGGCGACAAATAGAGCGTGGGTCTCGCCGTCCCAGCCTGGGAGCAGATGCCGGCGGCTTGAGCTGATCACCTGCGAAGTTCCTGTCTTTCCTGCCATCTGCACATCTGGAAGCTTCAACTTTGAACGGCCGGCGGTACCGCCCTTCTCGTTGACCACGGCGATCATGCCGTTGCGAACAATCTCCAGATGCGCAGGATCGAGATTCAGCAGGGGCCATGGCTCGGCTTCGTCTTTCCCGGACAGGACCATCTTCGGAAGCACGGCGCGTCCCGTGGCGACGCGTGCCGTCATCACCGCAAGCTGAAGCGGCGTGCTCAGCACGAAGCCCTGCCCGATGCCGGCGATCACGGTCTCGCCGGGATACCAAGCCTCGAACCGGCTCGAACGCTTCCAGGCCTTGTCCGGAATTAGGCCCGGCTTTTGTCCGGCCAAGCCGCAGTCATACGTTCGGCCCAGGCCAAGCTCGCGCGCCACCTTGGCGAGGTGATCGATGCCCATGCGCTTTGCCGTCTCGTAAAAATAGACGTCGCAAGATTCTTTGAGCGCCCGGTGCACGTCGATGCCGCCGCCGTGGCTCCGCCAACACCGGAAGCGGGCGCGCCCAACAGCGTAGATCCCAGGACAGCGCATCTGCTCCTCCTGGTCGATGACCCCGGCGGAGAGACCGGCAAGGGCGGTGACCACTTTGAAGGTCGATCCCGGCGGGTATTGCCCGCGCACCGCGCGATTGTGGAGGGGATGATCGCGGTTCTTCGCCAGCTCCTTCCACTGTGACAGGTCGGGATTGAAGGCAATATCGTTGGGATTGAAGGTCGGCGTCGACGCCATGACGAGAATGCCACCGGTCACGACATCCATCACCACGATCGAGGCCACGCGCTGATCCTTGATGCGATCGAGCGCCACGGTCTGCAAATGATGGTCGATGGTGAGGACAACGTCCCTGCCTTTCGTGCTCGGCCTCGAACCAAGTTCGCGGACCACACGGCCACGTGCATCAACCTCGTATTTGGTGGAGCCGGGGCTGCCCCTCAGATCCTGGTCGAAGCTCTTCTCAACGCCAGTACGTCCAGCCCGGAAACCCGGCAACCGCATGACCGGGTCCTCGTTGACCTCGGCCTTCCCGGCCATGCCCACATAGCCGACCACATGGGCCATGGCGCGCGCGTGGTTGTAGTGACGATAGGCTGAGCGGTCCGTCCGCATGCCCGGAATCTGTGGCGCCAGCACGTTCAGCAATGCAAATTGACGCCACGTCAAAGCCTCGGCGACGAGTACAGGATAATAGCCGCTCTGACGGCGCGCGGCGCGCATCACCCGGTCGCGCGTGGCCTCCGAGACAGGAACCACGGTGGACAGCGCATCAAGCGTCCGAGGCAGGCTCTCGCAGAAGGCCGGCAGCACCAGGACCCGGAGATTTTCTTTGTCCTCGGCAATGAGGGTGCCGAAGCGGTCGTAGATCGCACCGCGCGAAGGCGCCACGAGCTGCATCGTCATCCGGTTCTCATCGGACAGCAGACGATAGTCCGATGAGTCGAGGATCTGGAGTTGGTGCAAGCGCCAGCCGAGCAGACCGAACAGTCCTGCCTGGCCTGCCCCGACGAGAAGCGCGCGGCGCGAGAACCGATGACTGAGCCGCCGCGCGTAGTCGGGCTTCTTTTGCGCCCCGTAGTCCAGCGCCTTCTTGCTCATGAACTGCCCCGGAAAATCACGTTCCGTGCAGGCCCAATACGACCGTTTCGGATCCACAGCAGCCCGTACAACACGACAGGGAACAGAACGACAGTGGCCACCGCGCCGAAGGCAATCGGCCACCAGTCAATCCAGCGGAAGTAATAGGCCGAGGCCAGCAGCCAACCGAAAACACCGAGCGCACTAACAAGGGCGATCCAGATAAGCCAAAGCGCACCGAAATCGCGGCCTTGGCCGAGTGACCCCGGCCGGTCGCCGACGGTCGCTGCTATCAAGCACATGAGAGCCCAATAGCCGAGCGGGCCGCCGCTCATAAGATCAGCGAGAAGTCCGAGGCCCGCAGCGCCGAGTGGCGGCAAAGCCGTGCCCGGAATTGCGCGCCAGCAAAACACCATCATCACGACGACGAGTGGCAGGATGAAAGTTGCGTCGGCCGGCAAACCCCACGGAACCGCGGTCGCGATGACCGCGAATAATACAGACAAGGCCGGAAGGAGTTTGGTCATGGATCGCCTTGCGCGCGCCCCCCACCGCCTGAAATTTCATCCGCTGTTGCAGTCGCCACGGGGAGCGGCGTGGATGCCGTCGCCGTCATACCGGGCCGATCGGACGGCGCCAACGACAATGCTCCAGGCACGCCAGCCTCTGACGGATCAGCGCGCGCCAGAGCAGGCGTATCGAAGAACAGCACGCTAACCGCGTGCAGTGAATTTAACTCCGCATAGGGCTTAACTTTGAGAGCGCCGGCAGACCCAGCCACCACGCCGATTTTGAGCCCGCGCGGTAGTGTTCCGTCGCTGCCCGACGTGTAGACCTCATCGCCCGCATAGACCGCGGCGCCATCAGGAAGAAAATCAAGCTGAAGCTCAGAACTGTTATCGCCCGAGGCTAGGCCACGTACACCAGCCGGCCCCACCAAGACCGGGATGCGACTGTTGAGGTCGCTCAGCAGGAGCACGCGAGCAACTGAACCACCCGCGTCCACCGTGCGGCCCACAAGGCCATCGCCGTTGATGACGGCGTAGCCAATGCGCAAGCCATCCTTCCGTCCGAGATTGATAAGCGCGCTCCGTACAAACGGCCCTCTGGCATCGGCGATGACGCGGCCCGTGACGAAGGCAAGGCCTGGCTCCTCCACGGCATTCAGCAGCGAGCGCAAATGCGCGACTTTTCGTTCCAGGAGTTTGGTGCGCCATTCCCACTGCTTAAGCTCGTCATTCTCCTCCTTCAGGCGATCGATCTCGTCGAAGGCGGCGGTATAGGACCGCACACGCTCCATAGCGCGGCGCGCCTCAATGGCGGGAAGCGACGCAGCCTCAAGCAAAGGGGCGGAGAGGTCGACCAGTCCATCGCGCGTATCGGCGATGACCCCATGGCCGATACGGCTCAAGACGAGAAGGACGGCGCATAAAAAGTAGAGCCCAAAACTGAGCAACTCGACCGGGGCCCGCCAAGAAGGCCGGTGCCTACGGAATAGCTGTGAACCGCGCTCGCGCATTGCGCTCACTCATAAGAACGCCCCGATGGCGTTCCACCCCCTCATTATAGCAGGCTTCTCGGTCAAGCGCCCGTCTCGTTTGCCCCTTAGGGCTTGATCAACAGATCGCCGACCTCATCCAGCCGCTCCAGGGCCATCCCGGTCCCCCGGACCACGCAGCGCAGCGGATCTTCGGCAATCTTGAATTTCACTCCTGTCTCCTGCTGGAGCCTGACATCGAGTTTTTCGAGAAGCGCGCCGCCACCCGTGAGATAAATCCCGGCATCGCAGATATCCGCGGTGAGTTCCGGCGGCACATCCGCGAGCGCTTGCCGGATGCCACCAACAATCTGCTGGATCGGCAAGGTCAAAGCGTCGGCGATCTCATGGGGGCCGAGCGTAATCTCGCTGGGGAAGCCGCGTTGCAGGTCGCGCCCCTTGATCTGAATGGCCACATGCGTGCCGTTCGCCTTGGAGACCGCGGAGCCCGCTTCTTTCTTGATGGCCTCGGCATTGGTGGCGCCAATCAGAAGGTGATGTTTGTAGCGCGCATAGTTGACGATCGCCTCGTCCATGGCGTTACCAGCCGTGCGGATCGAACGTGAATAGATGATGCTGCCCATGGACATCACGGCGATATCGGTGGTGCCACCGCCGATATCGACGACCATGGAACCACGCGGCTCCTCGAACGGAAGACCTGCGCCAATCGCCGCCGCTACTGGCTCCTCGATGAGATAGACGCGGCGCGCGCCCGCCGAGATGCCAGCCTCGTGCACGGCGCGGCGTTCGACCGAAGTCGCGCTCGCCGGCACACAAATCATGATGTGCGGACTGCCGAATAACCGCCGCCTGTTCACGCGACGGATGAAGTACTTGATCATTTCCTCAGCGGCGGAGAAATCGGCGATCACGCCGTCGCGCAGAGGCTGAACTGTCTCGATCTTGGTTGGGGTCCGCCCCAACATCGTTTTGGCCTCTTGGCCGGCCGCAATCACCTTCCGGTCATCGCCCCGTTGCTCGATAGCGACCACGGACGGCTCGTCGAGAACGATGCCCCGCCCCGGCACGTAGACGACGGTATTCGCCGTGCCTAGGTCAATCGCCATGTCTGCAGAGACGACCCACGAGAACATGCACCCGCCCCAATCGGCTCACCGCTTCGCGGGAGCCCTTAACGCCACAAATACTTGCGAGCCGGCAGGAAATGTGGCCGTTCCAACGGGTTCGGACCGCGCCGAGCACAAAGCTATGTTGCGTCAAATCGAAGTGGCGGGCAATGCGTGAAGCGACCGTTTTGAAAAAACTCTTCGCTTGACGAGCCGAGTGCACACCGTGTGATGCATTTTGGCCCGAACCAGCGGCAAGCCCGAGGCCCTTGGTGGATGAACGGCTTATTGCCCCTCGTTAAGACGGGCGCGAAGCGTCGCACCGATGCTTGGACGATGGGCCCACGAATTAAGGCGTGCAGCGGCCAGCCTAGAGCCGGCCGCCGCAGTCGCCGCTCTTGCGCGTTGGCCACATTGCGGCAAATGCCCATGACATGGGCATTGCGAGCCACCCGCATTACGAAGCGAGCATCGTCTCCGGCTTACGGCGAGCCTCGCGAGCCATGAGCTTGTTCAGCGCGCTGACATAAGCTCTCGCCGAGGCGACCATGGTGTCGGTGTCAGACCCCCGGCCCGTGGCAATTTTGCCGTCGACCTCGAGCCGCACCATGACCTCGGCCTGGGCGTCCGTCCCCTCGGTCACGGCGCTCACTTGATAGAGAGCCAACCGAGCCTCATGAGGCACCAGGGAACTGATGCCCTGGAAGGTCGCATCGACCGGCCCGTCGCCCGTCGCTTCAACGGTGTGCTGCTTGCCGTCGATGTCGAGCGTGACGGTCGCCTTTTGCGGACCGCCAGTCCCAGCGATCACGGTGAGCGCCACGACCTTGATGCGGTCACGAGCCGACGCGATTTCCTGGTCGACCAAGGCTTCGATATCCTCGTCATAGACATGCTTCTTACGGTCAGCGAGGGTCTTGAAGCGCACGAAAGCATCCTCGAAGGCATTGTCTCCCAACTCGTAGCCCAGTTCTTTCAGCTTCTCGCGGAAGGCATGGCGCCCGGAATGCTTGCCCATCACCAGCGAGGACTCCTTCACGCCCACGCTTTCCGGGGTCATGATCTCGAAGGTCTGAGAATTTTTCAGCATGCCGTCTTGGTGAATGCCGCTCTCATGAGCAAAGGCGTTCCGGCCGACGATGGCTTTGTTGTACTGAACCGGGAAAGCCGTCACGCGGGAGACGAGCTTCGAAGCCCGCGTCAACATGGTGGTGTCGATACCCGTCCAGAACGGCATGACGTCGGACCGCGTCTTGATGGCCATGACCACTTCTTCCAAGGCGGCATTGCCCGCACGCTCACCAAGTCCATTGATGGTGCATTCCACCTGACGGGCCCCGGCGACCACACCGGCCAAGGAGTTGGCCACAGCCAGTCCCAGATCGTTGTGGCAATGGGTTGAGAACACCACTGCCTCGGCGCCTGGCACACGCTCCAAGAGCATGCGCTTCAGCGCGCCGAATTCGTCCGGCGTCGCATAGCCGACCGTATCGGGGATGTTGATCGTGGTGGCGCCGGCCTTGATGGCCGCCTCGACGCACGCGCACAGAAAATCGTCCTCGGTCCGGGTGGCGTCCATGGCCGACCACTCAACATCGCCGGTGTGGTTTCGGGCACGCGTCACCGATGCCGTCACCCGCTCAAGCACCTCGGCCTTCTCGATGCCCATCTGATACTTGCGATGGAGCGGCGAGGTGCCGATGAAAGTGTGGATGCGGCCACGCGCGGCCGGCTTGATAGCCTCGGCGCAGACGTCGATGTCCTTCAACTGCGCGCGGGACAGACCGCAAATCACTGAATTATTGGCCCGGCGGGCAATCTCCTGCACGCTCTCGAAATCACCTTGGCTGGCGATGGGGAAGCCGGCCTCGATGATGTCGACACCCATTTCGTCGAGCAGCTCGGCAATCTCGAGCTTCTCATCGAAGGTCATGGTGGCGCCGGGGCATTGCTCCCCGTCGCGCAAGGTGGTGTCGAAGATCACCACGCGGTCGCTATCGGCGCGTGGTGCCTCTTGCTTGGTCTGGTTTTCGTCGGAGTCCATGGTTTTCGTCCTTAGCTCTAGGGCGCCAATCTATCATGATCGGCAAGCCGCTAACGTTCCGTTCTCTCGGCTTTTTCAATCCCCTGAACGCCCGCCCCGCTTAAAAAATGCGAGACCGCCGAAGCTCAGGGGCGGCTAAGGAGGAGGAGCGTCAGGCAGAGCGCGCGCGCGGAAGCCGCCTGCGGAATTCCGCTGGCTTTAAGCCTCATCTGGTCGTTCAAGCGCTGCATCACTCACCTGTTCTCGCGGAACCCCAACCGGAGCCGCTTTCAGTAAGGAAAATAGTGCGAAGCTGGGCGTGGAGCAAGGGCAAGCGGCCCTATGCCGCGACGCAATACGCGGGGCTCGCCCCCCAGCTAGGCCTCAAGACCCCGGAACGGTTCGCGCTCGACCTTAGAAATCGAAGATTGAGCGGGTGAATTCGTTGAGCCCGGATTGCTGACGCCGACGGTTGTTGGCAGGCCTCTGGCGGGTCTGGACGATAACTTCCTCATCGCCAGGCAGACCGTTCGGCATAGCTCTTCCGCTAAGCGCAGCAAGCATCCTCGTGTCGTGACGATAGACGTCGCGATACTGCGTGAGCGAGCCATCATCGGCCACCTGCGCGGTGAAATAGGTGACGTAGACCGGGACGTGGTTCTTCAGAATGATCTTATTGTCGTCCCTGCCGCTGATGGCGGAGGCGACCTGCGAAGCTGTCCAGCCCTGATCGCGGCTCAGCAGTATGGTCGCGACCTGATCAGGATTCTGCAACCGCATGCAGCCATGGCTCTCCAAGCGAACGGCATTGGCGAACAGATTCTTCTGTGTGGTGTCGTGCAGGTAGACATCATGTTTGTTGGGAAACCGGAACTTCATCATGCCCAGCACGTTGCGCGGTCCGGGCGGCTGGTAGACTTCGTATCTGCGGATATCAGTGCTGCCCCAATCGATCGTGGCTGGATCGATGTCGCGCCCACTCACGCCGCGAATGCGGAGATCATGACGCTGGAACACGGAGGTATCCCACCCGCTGCCACCGAAGAAGCCGCCGCCGTTCCGGCGCAGACCGGGGGCGATCTCTTCAGTCTTGATGGAGTTCGGCACAAACCAATTCGGGCGGAAGACGATCTCTTCCATCTCGTCGGAAAAGACGGGCGTCTGCTTGTTGGTCTTGCCGACAACCACGCGGGCTTCATGCATCTTCTCCCCGTCCTCCATGATGCGGAGCCTGAACTCGGGGATATTGACCGTGACGTAAAACGGTCCCATGTCGTGCGGCAGCCAACGCCAGCGTTCCATATTGACCATGAGAAGATCGATGTTCGCATGGCCACTGGCCCGGCGCGGTGCCGGTTGGCCGTTCAGTATGCGCCGTGTGCCTGAGCCGACGATGCCATCGGCAGAGCCGCCATGAGTGCGCTGGAACTGCTTAACGGCCTGGCGCAGATTCTTATCGAACACATTCTCATTAGCGCCGGCCTTGGCCGGAACTTTGAGGCGCTGCCTAAGGAGAGCCACTTGCGGATTCTTGACGCCAAGTTTCAAGACTGGCCCGGGAGGAATGATCACCACATCAGGCTTTGGGGCTGCCACGGGGGCATCGCCCTTGCGGGCCTGTATGAGCTTCTGCCGAAGCGCCTCGAACTGAGGGTGGTTCGGCTGGAAGCTGCGCAAATAAGCGGCCGGATCGGAACGGATGGCAATGAACCCGATCACCTCGGCAGGGTTTGGCAAATACAGCGTCGGGTCGAGGTTCTTGCTCAGGCTTAACGGCTCAAGGCGGCCACCGCGCGCGTCCTTGGCGTAATCGAGCACGGCAATGCTGATCTTAAGTTCAGCACCGGCGAGCCACTCAGCCGCGTTCGGATCGGCGGCGTTGAAACTGGAAATGTCGGGCAGAGGGTAATCTCTGGCGCGAAGCCCATACTCGTCGGCCTTGGCAATCTCGGCCATAACGGCCTTGCCACGTGGGGTCAGGCCGTTCACGTCGACCCAAAGCGGGCGCCGATCGGAGACCGAATAATATTCAGCGAGCGCTATCTGCTGGGCCGCGTCCCGCATGGACTTGACCGCGAGCCGATCCTGGACGGCGATCTTGATCGCATCCGTCCGGTCGATCAGCGCTGCAGGACCCTCCGGCTCCGCCGCAAGTCCCGGAAGACTAAGCGACGCCGCTAGAACGAGCCCAATTACGAGAGACCTCATAGGTCTTTTCCCTCTAGAGATTTGAGGCCGTCACCCTCTCAAGTGGTGAATCAACCAGATTATGCGCTCCCAGGGGGTATCAGACCACCCAATTCCGGCCCTGAAATGGCAAGATTCCTCCCCAGACAGGAGCATGAATCCCGATGTTTCGGCCCCTAGCGGAGCAATTGTCTCACTGGACCGGCTAAAACGACCTTGTTGAAGACGCCAGATTGGCGTCTCGGACTATTCAGACCTTATCGGTACGGCGTCGCTTTTGATCGGCGCGGCGACCCGGCTGGCGTTTTGGCGCGGGCTTGGCGCGCACCGATATGGGGTTGGCATGCGTCAGATCGCCATCAGGCTGGTTCACGAAGATCAAAACCGCGAGCACGGTCACATAGAAGCGAAAGGCGGCGTCTTGACCGTTCCAGGTGGCGGACTGCCACATGGCGAACCATTCGCCGGCGATCACCATGAAACCGAAAAACCAGACGAGGAAAGCCAGCAGGCACCCGGCCACGAAGAGCCCCTTCGCCTGATTGAAGAGGACAGCAGGCGCGGCCCGCGTCTGCCAGAGGCGGATGGAGCCCGCGAGGAACAAGAGTCCGACCGCAGCCTCGGCCACGATGATTACTCCATAGGCCACCTGCACCAGAACCGGATGCGTGATCGACCGGTACATCAGCGCGTTGCCCGAGAAGGTCGTGTCCATGCTGAGGACATGCTGCACGAAGAGGTAGTTCGTGCCGTAGTCGGTGAGATTATTGAAGGTGACAAGCAGGCAGAAGGCCGCGAGGCAAAGAGCCATCGCGATTTTGGCGTAACGGGCGATCAGCATTGGTCCCCTACCCTCAGCCCCAAACCTATTTCCGTCATGCCCGGCCTTGCAACTTTCTAGCGTGACGCGAAGCGTCAGTTCTTGTCTTTGTCGACCATCTTGCGCTCGGCAATCCACGGCATCATGTCGCGAAGCTTCTTGCCCACGACTTCCATATCGTGGTCGTCGCATTTGGCGCGCATGGCCTTAAAGGCCGTCTGGTTGGCCTTGTTCTCCAGCATCCAGTCCTTGACGAATTTGCCCGACTGAATGTCGTCCAGCACTGCCTTCATGGCTTCCTTGCTGGCGGCGTTGACCACGCGCGGGCCCGACACGTACTCGCCATACTCAGCCGTGTTCGACACGGAGTAGTTCATGTTGGCGATGCCGCCCTCATAGATGAGGTCGACGATCAGCTTCACCTCATGGACGCACTCGAAATAAGCCATCTCCGGCGCGTAGCCGGCTTCGACCAATGTCTCGTAACCATTGCGCATCAGCTCGACCAAGCCCCCACACAGAACCGACTGCTCACCGAAGAGATCGGTCTCGCATTCCTCACGGAACGTGGTCTCGATGATGCCGGCCCGGCCACCGCCAATGGCAGAGGCGTAAGACAGCGACAGATCATGCGCAGTGCCGGTGGCATCCTGAGCGATGGCCACGAGGCAGGGCACGCCGGCGCCGCGCTTGTACTCGGCACGCACCGTATGACCGGGGCCCTTCGGCGCCACCATGCAGACATCCATGTCGGCACGCGGCTCGATCAGATCGAAATGAATGTTCAGGCCGTGGGCGAAAAGCAGCGCCGCGCCCTTTTTCATATTGGGCTCAAGGTCGTTCTTCCAGATTTCGCCCTGGAGCTCATCCGGGGTCAGCATCATCACCACGTCGGCCCATTTGGCGGCGTCCGCCACGGACATGACCTTAAGGCCCTCGCCTTCGGCCTTGGCGACGGAACTGGAACCAGAACGCAAGCCAACGGCAACCTCAGCCACCCCGG
>JAGPVD010000019.1 GCA_018067145.1 Methyloceanibacter sp. | reverse complement strand
TCGTGCCATCGCCAGAGACCTTCACCATGGTCGACTTCGACTATGCGACGCTGGAGCATCGCCTACGCGAACTCGCCTTCCTCAATTCAGGCGTGCGCATCATCCTCACCGATGATCGCGGCGTGGAGCCGAAGGTCGAGGATATGTTGTACGATGGCGGATTGCGCGCCTACGTGAAGTTCCTCGATCGTACCAAGCATCCGCTTATCCACGAGCCCGTGGTCGTAGAGAAAACCCAAGACCTCATGACGGTCGAGGCCGCGCTGTGGTGGAACGACAGCTACCACGAGAACGTGCTGTGCTTTACCAACAACATCCCGCAGCGCGACGGCGGCGCCCATCTCGCGGGTTTTCGCGCGGCGCTGACCCGCACGGTCAACACCTATGCCGCCGAGTCCGGCATCGCCAAAAAAGAGAAGGTGACGCTGACCGGTGACGATGCGCGCGAGGGGCTGACTTGCGTGCTCTCCATCAAAGTACCCGACCCTAAATTCTCTAGCCAAACCAAGGATAAGCTCGTGTCGTCCGAGGTCCGCCCCGTGGTCGAAGGGCTGATGGCCCAGGCGCTATCCCAGTGGTTCGAGGAGAATCCCGGCGAGGCGCGCAACATCGTGCAAAAAATCGTCGAAGCAGCCGCCGCACGCGACGCGGCGCGGAAAGCGCGCGATCTCACGCGGCGCAAAGGCGCTCTCGACATGGCTTCGCTTCCGGGCAAGCTCGCTGATTGTCAGGAGCGTGACCCATCTAAGTGTGAGCTGTTCCTGGTCGAGGGCGATTCCGCCGGCGGCAGCGCCAAGCAGGCGCGCGACCGCGCCTTCCAGGCGGTGCTCCCCTTGCGCGGTAAGATCCTCAACGTGGAGCGGGCGCGCATCGACAAGATGCTGTCGAGCGCGGAAATCGGCACGCTGATCACGGCGCTCGGTACCGGCATCGGCGATGAGTTCAATCTCGCCAAGCTCCGCTACCACAAGATCATCATCATGACGGACGCCGACGTGGACGGCTCGCATATCCGCACGCTGCTGCTCACCTTCTTCTACCGGCAGATGCTGTCCTTGATCGAGGCGGGCTATCTCTACATCGCCCAGCCGCCCCTCTACAAAGTGAAGCGCGGCCAGGCGGAGCGCTATCTCAAGGACGAGAAGGGGCTCGAGGATTATTTGATCGACGAAGGGCTTGTGGACGCCGTGCTCATGACCGGCGACGACGCCGCGCGTGGTGGCGGCGACTTGCGCGACATCGTCGAGGACGCACGCAAGGTCACCTCGGTGCTCAAAGGTCTATACAGCCGCTATCCGCGCTTCATCGTCGAACAGGCGGCGATCGCCGGCGTGCTCAACCCGAAAGTGCTGAAGGATGAAGAGCAGGCGCAGGATGCGGCCTCCTATATCGCCAAGCGCCTCGACGCGCTGTCGGAGGAGACCGAGCGTGGCTGGCATGGCGACGCCTTGCCCGAAGGCGGCCTGCGCTTCTGGCGCGAAGTGCGCGGCGTCATGGAGTCCCATTTGATCGACGGGCCGTTCATCGCCTCCGCCGATGCGCTGAAACTTGATCAGTTCGCCAACCACCTCCAGGAGGTCTACGCCAAAGCCGCGACACTGAAACGCAAAGAGACCAGCGTCGCCGTGCATGGCCCCAGCGATCTGCTCGAAGCAGTGATGGAAACCGGACGCAAGGGCTTGTCGCTGCAGCGCTATAAGGGCCTCGGCGAAATGAACCCCAATCAGCTGTGGGACACCACGCTGGACCTCGATACCCGCACCATCCTCCAGGTGAAGATCAGGGAGGGTGAGGACGCCGACGATGTGTTCTCCCGCCTGATGGGCGACGTGGTCGAGCCAAGGCGCGAGTTCATCCAGGAAAACGCCCTGCAAGTCGTTAATCTCGACGTTTAGCGCGGAGGCCACAGCCCCATTCCTTAACGCTGTGGCAACGCGCAACCTCTAGTTTTCCGTTCCAAGAGCCTTCGCGTGCATCCTTCTGCCTGCGCGGGCGCGGCTTCTTTGTGTCTAGTTGGGGCGTAAAGCATGAGTGGCGTATGGCGCAGGGCCAAGCCCGCAGCCAAATCTGGCGCTAAGTCTGGAGCCAAATCCAGAGCCAAG
This sequence comes from Methyloceanibacter sp., assembly GCA_018067145.1. Taxonomy (GTDB): domain Bacteria; phylum Pseudomonadota; class Alphaproteobacteria; order Rhizobiales; family Methyloligellaceae; genus Methyloceanibacter. Next base: position 9,430 of record JAGPVD010000019.1, on the reverse strand, counting down.
CCTGGAGCGAAGCCCGGCGCTAAGAAGCGCCAGAGCGCGGCGGGGTCCAGGGCACGCCGAAAATCCCCGACGCGGCGGCGCGCGCCAGCGCGTAACAAGGGCCGGCTCTGGCGCCTCCGGCGTGCCACCGCGCGGCATCCATATCTGTTCAAAGCCTTCCGCTTCGGCCTGCTAGCCTCGATCTGGGGCACCATCATCTTCTGTGGCGCGATCGTCTATTTCATCGCCCAGGTGCCGGACCCCATCCTTGCGACACTCGACGACCGGCCGCCGAACGTCACTATCTTAGCCGCCGACGGAACCGTGCTCGCCGAACGAGGCTTGCGGCGCGGCCATGTGCGCGTCGATGCGTTGCCGCCATCTCTCCTGAAGGCGGTGATGGCCACCGAGGACCGTCGCTTCTATCGCCATTTCGGCGTCGATCCCATGGGCCTGGCACGCGCCGCCTTCCACAACTACACCGCCGGCACCGTGGTGGAGGGCGGCTCGACCATTACCCAGCAGCTTGCCAAGAACCTGTTTCTTCGGCCTGAGCGCACGATGACGCGCAAGCTCGAAGAGCTGATCTACGCTGTATGGCTCGAACGGCGCTTCTCCAAGGATGAGATCTTCGAGCTCTACCTCAACCGGGTCTATTTCGGCAGCGGCGCTTACGGGGTCGAAGCTGCGGCCCAGCGCTATTTCGGCACGTCGGCGCGCGATGTGTCGCTGTCCCAAGCCGCCGTGCTCGCTGGCCTCCTCAAAGCACCATCGCGCTATTCGCCGACGCGAAGCGTGCAGCTGGCAAGCGCACGAGCCAAAGAGGTACTCGACAACATGGTCGAGGCCGGCTTCCTCACGGAGGAACAAGCCCACGAAGCGGGGCAGCACCCGCTCAAGCTTCGCGCCAAGGGCGACGAGACGGGCTACCCCTATGCCGTCGATTGGGTGGCGCAATTGCTGCCGGAATATGCCGGGAAGCACGAGGGCGATCTCACCGTCACTACGACCATCGACGCCAAGCTTCAGCGGGCCGTCCAGGACAAGCTACGGAAAATGCTCGACAAAAAGGGGGGCAAGCTCGCAGCAAACGAAGGCGCCGTGGTGGTGCTCGATCCTTATGGCGGCGTGAAGGCACTGGTCGGCGGCCGGTCCTATAAGGCGAGCCCTTTTGATCGCGCGATCAAATCGCTGCGGCAGCCCGGATCCGCGTTCAAGCCCTTCGTCTATCTCACGGCGCTCGAAAGCGGCTACACGCCGGACACCATCACCTATGACGGGCCGATCAGCATCGCCGGCTGGTCGCCAAAGAACTACACCAAGACGTACCGGGGCAAGGTCACGCTCAGGAACGCGTTGGCGGGCTCGCTCAATACGGTCGCCGTTCGCCTCACGTCAGAGGTCGGCGCCGCGCGGGTTGTGAGCACGGCGCAGCGCCTCGGCATCCACTCTAAGCTGCACAGCCAACCCTCCATCGCGCTCGGCACCGCCGAGGTTACACTAATCGAACTTACCGGTGCCTACGCAACATTCGCCAATGGCGGACAGCAGGTCCTGCCGCATGTCATCACGCGCGTTCGCAATGGCGACGGCAATGTCATCTACCAGCGGCGTAACCCGACCGGCCGAGTCGTGGCTCGCCATCATGTGGGCGCTATGAACGACATGCTGAACACGGCCCTGGAACGTGGCACGGGCAAGCGCGCGGCGATCCCAAGGCACCGTGCCGCCGGCAAGACCGGCACGACCCAGAACTTCCGCGACGCCTGGTTCGTCGGGTACACGGCGCATTACGTGACGGGCGTGTGGATCGGCAACGACGACAGCGCGCGCATGCGCAAGGTCACGGGCGGCTCCCTCCCAGCGGGGCTATGGCACGACATCATGCTCGACGCGCATAAGGGCAAGCAGCCATTGCCCCTTCCCGGCACGCGCACGCCGGCGCAGCATCCCGACGCCGTGGCCCGCCTCCCGTCGGCCACAAGGAAGGCCCGCAGCGACCAAAGCCTGCCCCTATACCAACGTGTGCTTGGGATTTTCGGCGGCGGCTAAACGGTTCGTCAGCTCACTCGATGCTGTCTGTCGGCGAAGAGCCGTGGCTGTGCTGCGGCACCCCCTCGGCGCCATAGCTGTGCAGAGTTGAGCCGTGCTCGTGGAGCCAATCCCGCGCCTCCTGGTGGCGCGGCATGGTGCAGGCAACGACCGCCCAAAAGCGCGGCCCATGATTCATGTGAGCGAGATGAGCGACCTCGTGCGCGGCGAGATAGTCGAGCACGAAGGGCGGCGCCAGCACTAACCGCCATGAGAAGGACAGCGCGCCCGTAGATGAGCACGACCCCCAGCGGGTGGTCTGATCGCGCACGACGATGCGCTTCGGCGTCAGGTCGAGACGCTTCGCGTGCAAGTCGACTCGTAGCTTGAGATCGAAATGGGCCTGTCGCCGCAGCCAATCCACCAGACGGCGGGGCGCATGCTCTTCCGCCCCCGAAACGTGGAGCTGTGACAAGCGCTCCGTGGCGACATGCGCGCCGAGCGGCCATGCTGAAGAGACCGTGGCGTCTTCTGGCTCCTCGATCCACACCACGCCACGCCGGCGCACCGGCCCGGCAAAGCGCAGAAGATGGGCGAGCCCGCGCAACGGAATGACGGCGCTGTCGGTAAACGGCACGGGCTCCGGCAAGTCGGCCACGCGCGCCTTCAGCCAATCGAGATGGCGGGACAAAAACTCTTCGGCCTCGGAGAAGCTCGAATAGGCCGGCATCGTGAGAACCACGCCGCGACGCGCCTCGCTCACCTGCAGAGAGATGCGCCGCGCCCGCTTACTGCGCCGAAGCAGCATGGGGATTTCCAGCCCCTGGATCTCGACCTCGGTGGTCTCCCCACGCCCGGCATTGAGCCGCTTCAGCATGCCACGCTTCCTGCTTTGCTACTCAAAACGGACCGACGAATCTCATGAGGTCTACGATAACACAGGGGTCCGCGAGAGCGCTTGCCTCTAGCTTCGGAAAGTGCGTTCGAAGGCCCGCTTCAAGACGCCTTTAGAGCCTTGGTGCGTCCGCAGAAAGTTACCGATTTCCGGCAATATTTCGGTGCGAAAGCGACGTCCGTTGAAGACGCCGTAATGGCCGACATCCGGCTGCAAGCGATGAGCGCGCATCCCGTCCGGCAAGTTCTTGCAGAGAGTGTGCGCGGCCTTCGTTTGCCCGTTTCCAGTGATGTCGTCCTTCTCGCCCTCCACGGTCATCAGCGCCACGCGGCGGACTTTACTCGGGTCAACGCGCATCCCCCGATGGAGCATTTCGCCCTTGGGAAGCGTGTGGTCGAGGAAGACCGTCTCGATGGTCTGGAGGTAGTACTCGGCCGTGAGGTCCATCACCGCGAGGAACTCATCGTAAAATTCGCGATGCTTGTCAGCGCTATCACCGTCGCCGCGAATGAGGTTGTGAAACAGATCGCGATGGGCCGTCAGATGACGGTCAATATTCATGCCCATGAAGCCCGATAATTGCAGGAAGCCCGGATAGACCGAGCGCATCATCCCGGGGTGTGGCCAAGGCACCTTCGTGATGACATTGCGGCGGAACCAGCTCAGAGATTTTCCGGCGGCGAAACGATTGACCGCGGTCGGGCTCTCCCGCGCATCGATCGGCCCCGCCATGAGGATCATGGAGTGGGGCACATCTTTATCTTGCACCGCCTCCATCAGCGAGACGGCAGCGAAGACCGGCACGGTCGGTTGACACACCGCCATGACATGCACGTCGCCGTGGAAGGCCTTTAGAAACTCGATAATGTAGTCGATATAGACGTCGAGATCGAAAGCTCCGTCGGCGCGCGGCACGAAGCGCGCGTCCTGCCATTCGGTGATGTAGACGTCGTGATCGGGAAGTAGGTCGCGGATAGTCCCACGCAACAGCGTGGAGAAGTGACCCGCCATTGGCGCCACGACCAGCACTTTGGGATCCTTGCGCGACCGTGACGCTGACAGTTTCCGCTCGAAGTGAACGAGATTGCAGAACGGCTTGGTGATGACCGTGCGGGCATGGACCGGTGTCTGGTGGCCGTCCACTTCGACCCCGTCGATGCCCCAAGCCGGCTTCCGGTAGCGGCGCGTTGAGCGTTCGAAAAGTTCGAACGCAGCGGCGGCACTCCGGCCAACCGCCGTATGAGAGGCTGGATTAAACGGATTGCGCAGCAGCAGCCGATAGGCTTCCGCCGTGGCACGAGCCGGATGCAAGGCAGTCTGGTTCAGCTCATAGAGATGATACAGCAATGTAATTCCCCTCCGATTCTGGAGCATCTTAAATGCTGCATCGCGGAATCAGATGGTGAATTTATGTTGCAGTGCAACGACACCTTGCCGCAGGGGGATCGGCCGCAGCCTATAAGTAGCGGCCCAGGGTCTCGGTCATCTTGGATGCCGGCGTGCCATAGGGAATATGGGTAATGTATTCGCCATCAGGACCCATGAGATAAGCAAGCGCCGAGTGGTCTATAGTGTAGTTATCGCCCACATTTTCCTCTTGGAACTTCTGATAAGAGACGCGGTAAGCCTTGGCTGCACTCGCAATTGACTCTGGCGAACCGGAAAGTCCTACGAAATTGTGGCCGAAATTCTCTACATAGGCCGTGACTGCTTCGGGCGTGTCGCGCTCGGGATCGAGCGTGATAAAGATGGGAACAACTTTTTCCGCGTCGGGTCCGAGCCCGTCCAAAGCGGACGCCATGACCTGCAGTTCCGCCGGGCAGATGTCGGGACAATGGGTGAAGCCGAAGAACACCAGCATATGGCGGCCACGGAAGTCCTGATCAGTGACCGTCTTGCCGTCCTTACCAACCAGGGAAAACGGGCCGCCGATGAGCGCCGTGCCGGTCGTCGTCACACGGGGCCGCGGCATATCGGTGTTGAAGATCAGAAAGGCGGCGCCACCGACCGCGCCCAAAAGAAAGCCGGCGAAAATGACGAGGAGCAGAGGACGTCGCATCGCGTTCACTCACCAAGCTGTAGCAGCGTGCCGTTGACCCGGGCACGGCTCAAGAACCAACTGAAGATGGCATAGCCAGCCACCAGATAGACTGCGTTTAACGCAAGCGCCCACCATAATGGTGCCGGATCGAAGCTGTGGTCCAAGAGGATGGAACGCATGCCCTCGAATACATGCGTTGGCGGCAGCGCCAGCGCAACCGGCTGAAGCCATTCGGGCAGCACCGACACGGGATAGTACACGCAGCAAAAGGGCAGCAGCAGAAAGGCCAGCGACCAAGCAAGCTCCTCGGCGCCAAGCCCGTAGCGCAGGATCACCCCGGCAGCGACCAAACCCAGCGCCCAGCTCGTGAGCACGAGCACCCAGAAGAATGCCGCCAGCGCCAGCCCGAGGCTGAGCAGATTGAAATCGAAAATTAAAAAAGCAGCTACCGCGACGGGCACCATACTGACCGCGAGGCGGATGATGCTCCAAAGGCTTAGCGCGGCGACGAGCTCGTATGGGCGCAAAGGGCTCGTGAGGAGATTGCCGAGATTGCGCGACCACATCTCCTCGATGAATGTGGTCGAGAAGCCAATCTTCGAGCGGAATAGAATGTCCCATAGCAGCACCGAGCCGATGAGAACGCCAGCGCTCTGGACATAGGAGTTCGTGGTCTCCGCCAGATAGGTCTGTAGGAAGCCCCAGGTCAGCATCTGAAGAAACGGCCAATAGAGGAGTTCGATCAGGCGGACGCCGGAACCGCGCAGCAGATAAACATAGCGCCGGACGAGGGCCACGATGCGCCGCAGGGACGCCGAAACGCCGCTCGGCGCAAGCAGCGCGGGCTCTACGCCGCTCATTGCGCGCGGGGCGCTCATGATCCGTTCCTCAGCGGATCCGGCGTGGATTCCGCCGTCGTGCGCTTGACCTCACCGCGCACGAGATCGAGGAATACGTCTTCCAGGGTCTCTCTGCCGTAGCTGGCGACGAGCGCTTTCGGTGTCTCGTCCTCGATAATACGTCCCGCCTGGAGCAGGATGACGCGATCGGACAGACGCTCGACCTCGGCCATGTTGTGGGAGGCGAGCAGCAACGTGGCGTTGCGGCTTTGCACGTAATTTTTCAGCTTGTGCCTGATCCAATCGGCGGTATCCGGATCGAGCGAGGCCGTGGGCTCGTCGAGCAATAACAGCTCCGGCGCGTTGAGCAGCGCCTTAGCGAGACCCACCCGCGTCTTCTGGCCGGCCGACAGCTTGCCCGTCAGCCGATTGAGCAGGGTCTCGATCTGCAGATGCTCGGCGACATAGGCGATTCGCTCAGCCGCGTTGGCGACACCGTAAAGGCCGGCATAGACGGTGAGGTTCTGCTTCACCGTGAGACGCGCCGGCAGGTCCACATAGGGACTCTGGAAGTTCAGCCGCTGCGCCACGTCGTATCGATTGCGGCTCATATCAGCGCCGAACACCCTGACTTCACCCGCGCTTGGCGTGATGAGCCCAAGCAGCATGGCGATAGTTGTGGTCTTGCCCGCGCCGTTGCCGCCAAGCAGCGCCACCGTCGAACCGGGCTCGATAGTAAAACTAATTTGGTTGACGGCAGTGATCGAACCATAGCGTTTGGTCAGGCTGCGGACCATCACGGGCAGATTCACGGAATCGCGATCAGCTTGTTCTTCGCGCATATTGTCCGCCGACTCGTTCATAACCTTGCGCTGCGCGCGTGCTTTGTCGAAATTGTGGCCCACCGTCCCATGCTAGAGGTCATTTATGGCTGCGTTCGACCATAGCAAGACTGTCCAGCCCACGACGCCGGAGCGGCTACGCGCGCGCGACACGCGCTTGCGGCTCCAAACCATCATCAGGCTTCGTTGGCTTGCCGTTCTCGGTCAGAGCGTCACGGTCATCGGCGCGTATTGGGTGCTCGGCATCGACCTGGCAATCGGCGGATGCTTCGCGATAATCGCACTTTCAGCTTGGTTGAACGTAGCCTTGCGCATCCGCTACCGGGCGAGCCAGCGGCTCAAGAGCAACTACGCCTTCATCATGTTGGCTTACGACATCCTCCAGCTTGCGGCGTTGCTCTATCTCACTGGCGGCCTTGAGAATCCTTTCGCCTTTCTGCTCATCGCTCCGGTCACCGTGTCGGCCTCGACCCTGCCGGTCAGGATCACGATTGCGCTTGGCGTATTGGCGATCGGCGCCGCGACGGCGCTCACGACCTTTCACTACCCGCTCCCCTGGTTCAGCCATTCAACCTTGCTGATCCCATTCCCTTACGTGATGGGAGCCTGGGCGACGGTCGTCTCGGGCATATTGTTTATTGGCCTCTATTCATGGCGGACGTCGGAGGAGGGCCGGCGCATGGCGGAAGCACTTGCCGCCGCCGAGATTGTGCTCGCCCGTGAGCAGAGGCTTTTGGCGCTTGATGGGCTCGCCGCCGCCGCCGCGCACGGGCTCGGCACGCCGCTCGCTACCATTGCCGTGGTCACGAAGGAGCTGTTGCATGACATGGCCGAAGACGACCAGCATTACGACGATATTCTTCTTTTGCGCGCCCAAGCCGAGCGCTGCCGCGATATCCTGAAGGAGCTCGCCTCGCGCGGCGAGCAGATCGACGTCATCGTCTCGCGCCTGCCCGTGTGCCATTTGATGGAGGAAGTGGTGGAGCCACATCGTCTGATTGCCGTCCCGATCGAGGTCACGACCGGACCGCTCCCCAATGTCGAACTCGACAGCCCCGGCGTTCGCGAACCGGTCACGCAGCGCAATCCAGGCGTCGTTTATGGTCTCGGCAATCTGGTGGAGAACGCCGTCGATTTCGCCGCCACGAAGGTCGAGGTCGACGCCCGCTGGTCGGAGAACGAGGTTCGCATCGTGATCGCCGACGATGGCGGAGGCTTTCCGCCCAACGTGCTCGAAGAACTCGGGGAACCCTTTCTCACCACCCGGCCCGCCACGAGCTGGAGCGAGGACGCGCCTGACGAGCATATCGGCATGGGACTCGGCTTCTTCATCGCCAAGACATTGCTTGAGCGGTCGGGCGCTCAGCTTGAGCTTGCCAATCGGCCTGAGCCGGCCCGTGGCGCCGTGGTGACTGTGACCTGGCCGAGGGAGAGATTCGAACAGACGATCGATCAAGACGCAGAAGGAGGCTTCTAGGAGCGCCTCCCACCCCAGGCGACGGCCACCGGGTTTGCCCCAAGACCAATAGATTTTCAACGTTTTTGGGGCATTCAGACGAATCTATGCGGGCCCGCGAGGCTTGTCTGGTCGAAAAAAAACGCCTACCTCTACCGTCAATAGAAAAACGTCAATTTATAAGGGAGGTTACGCCAGGGGGTGGCCATAGCAGCGTCTATAGGAGACAAAACATGGAAGCCCAGCTGGTGTCGCCGACGCAACAGAGCGCGCACGTGCCACAGGACAACACTCTTCTGATCGTCGACGATGATCGCGCCTTCCTCACGCGGCTTGCTCGCGCCATGGAGACTCGTGGGTTCGATGTAGAGGCGGCCGCTTCGGTCGCGGAGGGCTTGGCTTCGCTCAAGCGCCGCACACCAGCCTTCGCCGTGGTCGACATGCGGCTGGATGACGGCAATGGCATCGACGTCATTGCTGCGCTGAACGACGTTCGCCCGGACGCGCGAGCCGTGGTTCTAACTGGCTATGGCAATATCGCCACCGCCGTTAACGCGGTGAAGCTCGGCGCAGTCGACTATCTCGCTAAGCCCGCTGACGCGGATGATGTCTATAACGCGCTCATTGCTTCACCTGACGCCAAGGCGCCGCCGCCGGAAAACCCGATGTCTGCGGACCGGGTGCGCTGGGAGCACATTCAGCGCGTCTATGAGCTTTGCAATCGCAATGTCTCGGAGACCGCACGGCGCCTCAACATGCATCGCCGCACGCTGCAGCGTATTCTCGCCAAGCGCGCGCCGAAGTAAGCCTCACCTGTTTCTTAGCTTCCGAAACCGCAGCCAGGATCGAGATGATGCTGGAGACGGAGCGCCGCCGCGCGTGCGAAGCAGAGCATCATCGCCTTGCGCCGCGCGGCTTGAAGCCGATCCTCGGCGGGTTCACGCGCCAGCTCCGCGCCATAGCGATCGGCAAGGATGAGGCCCGCATCTTGCGGGATGACCTCGCGAGGGAAGTCCATAGTGACCGCGAAATAGAGCCGGTCGCAATAATCCAGATATTCGTGCCACTTGCCGTCCGTCCGATAGTCCACAAGGCAGGACTTGATTTCAACGATCAGCACGTCGCCGCTCGACGACAATCCCACCACATCGGCGCGGCGCCCATTTGCCAGCGGAAGCTCGGTGAGAACCGAATGGCCAAGCGCGCGAAACGTCCGGCACACGCCACGTTGAATTTCGGCGGCCACCTGCGACTGGCGCCCATCAAGAGAAATGAGCGGATCTAGGCCATCAGCGTCGGAGCGAAGCACGAGATTGTACCCTGTTGAGAATCGAGCAACCATAACGG
>JAGPVD010000017.1 GCA_018067145.1 Methyloceanibacter sp. | reverse complement strand
CTCGTTCCCGACAACGAGATCAAGCGCTTGGTACTCTGCTCCGGCAAAGTCTATTACGACCTCTATGAGGAGCGGGAGAAGCGCGGCATCAACGAGATCTATCTTATGCGCGTCGAGCAGCTTTACCCCTTCCCGGCCCGCGCCCTGATCGAGGAAGTGACGCGGTTCAAGGACGCCGAGATCGTGTGGTGCCAGGAAGAGCCGAAGAATATGGGCGCCTGGAGCTTCATCGAGCCAAATCTTTCTTGGGTGCTCGATCATATCGATGCCAAGCATAAGCGCCCGCGCTATGCTGGGCGTCCAAGCTCGGCCGCCACGGCAACAGGACTGATGAGCAAGCATCTGCGTGAGCTGAAGGCGTTCCTCGACGAAGCGTTGGGCTAGGCCGCATAAGGACAGGCGACAAAAACATGACGACAGAGATCCGCGTGCCGGTCTTGGGAGAGTCCGTTGTCGAGGCCACCGTCGGCCAATGGTTCAAACAAGCGGGCGAAGCTATCTCCGTCGACGAGCCCCTGGTCGAGCTTGAGACCGACAAGGTGACGGTGGAGGTACCAGCACCCGTATCGGGCGTCCTCGCCGATATCGTTGTGAACCCTGGCGACACTGTTGCGGTCGGTGCCCTGCTTGGCGTCATCACCAAAGGCGAAGGCAAGCCAGGCGAAGCCGCAGCCAGCCCGGCCCCCACACCGACCCCTGCATCTCCGCCAAAGGTGGAGCTAGAGCAGATCGCACGCGAGCCCCATATTCTCGAAGAAGTCACCGACGATGACATGCCGCCCTCGCCCGCGGCCCGAAAGCTACTCGCCGAGAGCGGCCTAGAGCGGGGTGACGTGAAGGGCTCGGGCCGTCGCGGCCAAGTGCTGAAAGGCGACGTGACCGCCCAAGCCGCCGAGGCGCTGCTCACGCGCGAGCGCAAACCCAAACCTGCCGCGCCGCCGCGCGCACCAGTCGCACCAGACGATGAAGCCCGCGAAGAACGCGTACGCATGACGCGGCTCCGCCAGACAATTGCCAAGCGCCTGAAAGAGGCGCAAGACACCGCCGCCATGCTCACCACGTTCAACGAGGTGGACATGAGCGCAGTGATTGAGATGCGCAAAAATTACAAAGAGGCCTTCGAGAGGAAGCACGGCGTGAAGCTCGGCTTCATGGGTTTCTTCGTGAAGGCTTGCGTGCAGGCGCTGAAAGATATTCCGGCGTTGAACGCCGAGATTGACGGCAACGATATCGTCTACAAGAACTACTACCATATCGGCGTTGCCGTGAGCACGGAGCGCGGCCTTGTTGTGCCGGTGATCCGCAACGCCGACGCCATGAGCCTCGCCGAAATCGAGGGGACTATTACTGATTTTGGCGTGCGCGCGCGTGACGGCAAGCTTGGCCTCAACGAGATGCAAGGCGGCACCTTCACCATTTCAAATGGCGGCGTCTACGGCTCGATGCTTTCGACGCCGATCCTCAACGCGCCCCAGTCCGGCATTCTCGGCATGCATCGCATTGAGGAACGCGCCGTGGTGCGCAACGGCCAGATTGTGGCGCGGCCCATGATGTATCTCGCATTGAGCTACGACCACCGCCTGGTGGACGGCAAAGACGCCGTCACCTTCTTAGTGAACCTCAAGGAGTCGCTCGAAGCCCCGGAGCGCCTCGTCCTCCATCTTTGAGATTTTAGTCTTATGAGCACATACGATCTCGTCATTATTGGCACCGGCCCTGGCGGCTATGTGTGCGCCATCCGCGCGGCTCAGCTCGGCATGAAGGTCGCCGTGGTGGAGAAGCGCGCCACCCATGGCGGCACCTGTCTCAATGTCGGCTGCATCCCATCCAAGGCGTTACTCCACGCGAGCGAGGCCTATGCCGAAGCGGCCCACGACTTCGACGCCATGGGCATCAAGGTGACGCCAGAGCTTGATCTGCCACGCATGCTTGCCTTCAAAAATGAAGGCGTGAAGGGCAATGTGGACGGCGTCGAATTTCTTTTGAAGAAGAACAAGGTCGATGCCTTCCATGGCACCGGCCGCATCACCGCGCCCCACGCGGTCGAAGTCACTGGCGATGGCCGTTACCCGCAAACGCTGGAGACCAAGGCCATTGTCATCGCCACAGGTTCGTCGGTCGCGCACGTGCCCGGCATAGATATCGACGAGAAACGCATCGTCTCATCCACCGGAGCACTTGAGCTGCCTGCGGTGCCGAAGCGCATGGTCGTGATCGGGGGCGGCTATATCGGCCTTGAGCTCGGCTCGGTGTGGGCACGCCTCGGCGCTGAAGTCACCGTGGTCGAGATGCTGCACACCATCACACCGGGCCTCGACGGCGAGCTGGCGAAACATCTTCAACACATTCTTCAGAAACAAGGGCTCACCTTTAAGCTCGGCGCCAAAGTGGTGAAAGTCGACTCTGACGGCGGAAACGTGACGCTCACCATCGAGCCTGTCGATGGTGGCGAGACGGAAACACTGGAGTGCGACGTTGTGCTGGTCGCGGTGGGCCGTGTGCCCAACACAGAAGGGCTCGGGCTTGCCGATGTGGGCGTCGAGACCCACGCCCGCGGCCGCGTCGTGGTCGACCACAAATTCCAAACAAATGTGCCCGGCATTTACGCCATCGGCGATGTCATCGCCGGCCCCATGCTCGCCCACAAGGCGCAGGACGAAGGCATCGCCGTGGCCGAAGATTTGGCGGGTCAGGCCGGTCATGTGAACTACGATGTGATCCCGTCCGTGGTTTACACCGCGCCCGAGGTGGCGAGCGTCG
>JAGPVD010000009.1 GCA_018067145.1 Methyloceanibacter sp. | reverse complement strand
GGACCTTGAACTTGAACTTGCCGTCAGAGCTCGATAGTTCCGGTGCACCCTTCCACTTGACCTTCAGGTCGATGCTATCGCCGCTGCTGCCTCTCGCGGCGGCGGCGTCTGCCTTGGCCTTATTGACTTGCCGTTGCATCTCTCTCATCTGCGCCTGCATGGCCTGCATCTGGGCCTCAAGCTGCTGAACCGTCCCCGCCTTCGCATCCGCGCCACCGAAAGCGAGAATGCCAAGCGCGCTCGCCCCAGCGAGCAAATAGACGCTAGTTTTCCGTAGTCCCCCGATCATGACCCCGTCTCCGCTCTGTTAACGTTTCGTCTTTTGTCAGTTCATTCAGCGCGTTAGGAGATTTCTCTGTCTCCCGTCGTAAATCGTTCCGCCGCGTTGCCGCTAGCGACCCGTACCGTTCTATTTCCCGGCCAATGACGCGCTTGTGACAGTCCGGCGACGTTGAGGATTTGGTGATCTACTGTTGCTCATTGGCCACGGCACGCGGAGATTGAAGACGATGCTCCAGCCGCTCCCTCGGCGCCCATTCGCTCACTCTAGGCGTCGGAGAGAACTGGGGAAATGAGCGCGCGGGGCTATTCCCCGGGATTCACCCCATGCAAAAACTGGCCGATTTGGCGCCAACGATGAGGCGTGGAGGCCGCAGTGGATTTAATCCGTGTACGTTATCGGGTATGGAGAACGGTGAAGCCGTTTTCGACGAATCGGCGGATTCCTTCCGGGGAACGGAGATATTGGAGGAAACCGTTGGCCTCGGGCGGGTCGGAACGTTTGAGCTTCGCCGCCGCATAGACGATGGGCGGTTGGCTGAGTTCGGAGAAACTGGCGAGAACTTTGACATTTGGGTCCGCTTTAGCATCGCTGGCATAGACGACGCCCATAGGTACCTCGCCGCGAGAGACGAGGCGCAATGCGGCGCGGACGTTCTCGGCCTGGGCTAGTCTGCCCTTGACCTGATCCCATACCCCAAGGCTCTCAAGTGCCGCCTTGCCGTATTTCCCGGCCGGGACTGCCTCCACATTGGCGATGGCCAGGCGCCCTTCCCCGAGTGAGGCGGCAAGCGGAGTGCCCGGCTCAAGTGTGACCTTCAACTGCGAGTCATTGGGGGCCACCAGAACGAGGCGGTTACCGACCATATCAAAGCGAGAGCCACCGTCGATCAGATCCTGGTCGACCACATAGTCCATCCACGCTTGGTCGGCGGAGATGAAAATATCGGCCTCGGCCCCCTGCTCGATTTGCTTCGCCAGGGCCGATGTTGCGGCATAGGAGATCACCACCGTCTGGCCGCTATCCTCTTTCCAGTCCGCAGCGACCGCATCGAGCGCAGTTTTGAGGCTCGCGGCGGCGAACACCGTCGGACCTTTGTCGCCAGCCATGACGTGATACGGCGCTGCCAGGACACAAATGGCCATGGCGACAACGGCAACCAAGACTCTCGCGATGTCACGCCCTGATTTGGGCCTCTCAGCCACTCAAAGATACTCCTCGCACCGATAGCGACGGCCCTCGAACCGAGCTACGCTATCGCCTTATCGCGCCTCAAGAGACAATAGATAGCGCATGACCGACCTCAAGACTGGTGAGTTGCATTCTGACGTCGCTGTCGTCGGCGCAGGCCCCGCCGGGATCGCCGCCGCACTGGCGCTGGCCCATTTGGGCGCCAAGGTCGCGCTGGTTGGCCCGGCGCCTGCGAAGATCGCAGATGCGCGCCCCGAAACCAGGACGGCGGCACTTCTCACCAGCTCGGTCGATTTCCTGAAACGGTTGGATGTCTGGGATTCACTCGTTCCCCATGCCGCCTCACTAAAAGTCGTCCGCATCGTCGATGCCTCGCGCAGCCTGCTTCGCTCGCCAGACATCACCTTCAGAGCGAGCGAACTTGGCTTAGAGGCCTTCGGCTATAACATCGCCAACACCGTGCTGGTGGAAACGCTCTACGAGCGCGCGCGTGAAGTCCTACCTTCGGTTCTGCCGACAACCGTCAACGAGATCACACTGAACCAGAGCGAGGCGCAACTTGAACTCGGCGACGGTACGCATATTTTTACGCGACTGGTGGCCGGTGCTGATGGGCGGAAGTCGGTCTGCCGCACCGCTGCGGGGATCGGAATCGACACGCACCTCTATGATCAGGGTGCTATCGCCACAAGCTTCCGCCATACGCTTCCCCATGAGGGCACATCCACAGAGCTGCATCGGGAACTCGGCTCGGTGACCTCGGTTCCAACGCCGGACGCTTTCACGTCGAGCCTAATCTGGGTGGCCAGCATGGCCGAGATAGAAGAGCTCATAGCTTGTAATGACTCGGACTTCGCCGCCCAGCTGCAAAGCCGCCTTGGTGACGTCCTCGGCAATGTTTCAGACGTTGGGGCCCGCGCAAATTTTCCCGTGGGTGGACTTAGCGCCAAGCAGCTCGCCCATAACCGCACCGCCCTTGTCGGCGAAGCTGCCCACATCATGCCGCCCATCGGCGCGCAAGGTCTCAATCTTGGCCTTCGTGACGCCGCCGCTCTAGCCGACTGCGTAGCAGCTGCGCTCGGCCGCGGTCACGACCCGGGTTGCCAGGCCGTGCTCAATGCTTACGTCCGGGCCCGCAAGCTCGACATCCTGTCGCGCACGGTGGGCGTCGATCTTCTGAACCGCTCACTGCTGACGAACCTGCCGCCGGTTCAAGCGGCGCGTGGATTGGTGCTCGCTGGGCTGAATGCGCTGCCTCCATTGCGGCGCATGGTCATGCGAGTCGGTCTCGCGCCACCGGCGGCGCTTCCAAGCCTGATGCGACCCATGGCTGAGCAGGCAAATCTGGCCCAGGCGCCTCATCTCGGCGCTTGACGGTGACCGCCAGTTTGGCCATGAGGGTGGGCACCCGCCGCCGCTGCGCCAGCCCCAAGAAGAGCCAATAAAGGACGCCTCTGTGGCCAATAGCTTCAACCTGCCCTTCGCCCTGGATATGCGCTACCGGCTCGAATATTCGGGCTTGAGGACGCTGACTGGCTTCGTGCGCCTGTTCCCGATCGATGTGGCCGGCAATATATCAGCCAAGGCTTGGCGTTTCTTCGGCAAACGCAACCGGCGCCATAAGCGCGCGATGATGAATCTTGAGCGCGCCTTTCCCGACAAGACACACGAGGAGCGCGAGCGCATCGCTCTTGGTGCCTGGGACAATCTCGGTCGGGTCATGGTCGAGACCATGAATATCGATCGCATTCTTAAAGATCCGAGCCGGCTCCACGTGACCAACGCCGATTGGGTCACCCGTTACAAAGGCAAGATGGGGCCGGCCCTGATTGTCACCATGCATATGGGCAATTGGGAAATCGGCATGTGGCCGGTGACTTTGGCGGGCGTGAAACCCGCCGGTGTCTACCGCCAGGTGAAGAACCCTTATGTGGACCGTTATCTCCGCTCCCAACGCGTGGCGCTCTATCCCGGAGGCCTGTTCGGGCGAGGCCGCTCGGCGGGCCAGGACGAGACACAGAAGACCGCGCGGCTGATTATGGACTATGTGCGCCAAGGCGGGCGCCTCGGATTCATTTCCGATCTCTATGACGCCAACGGCGTCGAGGTGCCGTTCTTTGGCTATCCCGCCAAGAGCATGCCGATCGCTGCAATGATTGCCCGACGGGTTGGGGCGCGTATCTGGATCGGGCGTTGCGTGCGCATCGGCAACCGCGCCTGCTTCAACATTAACGTCAACGAGCTTCGTATTCCCCGCACTGCCAATCAGGCCGAGGACATTCGTGCCATCACTGCGGCGATCCAACGTTCCTTTGAAACGTGGATTCGTGAAACGCCAGAGCAGTTTATGTGGTCCAACCGGCGCTGGTTCTGAGACGACACTTTATCTGCGTTGACACTGTCAGTGACCCAAGATCATATCGTCGCAAAGAACAGGGATGCGCGTAATGTCTACTGTCCGTAACGCCCGATTTCAGATCGGCCAGGTGGTACGTCACCGGCTCTATCCGTTCCGTGGCGTCATCTTCGACGTTGATCCCATCTTCTCCAATTCCGATGAATGGTACGCATCCATCCCGAAAGATGTCAGACCGGCGAAGGATCAGCCCTTCTACCATCTGCTTGCCGAGAACTCCGACAGCGAGTATGTCGCCTATGTATCGGAGCAGAACCTTGTGCCCGACCCCTCCGACGAACCCCTGCGTCATCCGCAAGTGCCGGAGATGTTCGAAGAGTTGCAAGGCGGTGTATATCGTTTCCGCTACGTGCCGGAACACTAGGGCGCACACACTGGACTCCTCACGACATGCAAAAAGGCCGCCCCGGGTACCCGGCGCGGCCTTTTAATCTTTAAGCTCCAGAAATGCAGACGCTTACTGCGGCGCGGGAGCCTTCTTTTGCTGTGCAGTCGCATTGCCAGGCGCGCCGGCTGCGGGCTGCCCCTGCTTCGCCTTGGCGACCAGATCGGCCTGACGCTTGCGGAACATCTCCATCAACTTACTGCGCTGAGCCTCGTATTCGGCGTTGTCGACCGCTGGGCCGTCATAAGCCTTGCTGAACCCAGTCAGCGGCACGGGGAAGCCCATGGTCTTCTGCTGAATGTTCATGGCGGCGACGACCATCTGCTTGCCGGAGCGCATCTTTTCATAGAGCTCGGCGGTCAGCTCCATCTGCACCTGACAGCTCGTCGGGAAGCAGATCGAGTATTGCAGCTGGATCGGCTTTTCTTCATCGATGCGGAGCTGCACACCGGCCGGGATCACCAACGCATAGGCAGTCGGGACCCTGATAAGAAGCTGCTGCTTGTCGTCGCCCTCGACCTTACGAACGGCGGCGGCAATGAGAACCATGCCTGTGTTCGGCTCGAGCCCCTCATGGTTCACCAGACAAATTTCCTTGGCGCCTGTCTGGTCGTTCTTCATGCAGAGCTTGACCCAGGCATCTTCAGCCGTCTGTCCGGCGGCCGGCACAGCGGCGGCGGCCTTCGGCGCTGCGGTGGATTTCGGCTGCGCCTGTTGAGCGAGAGCAACGGGAGCCACGAGGGCAAAGGCCAGCGCGCCGGCGCCAGCACCGAGCATCCAACGACCCGCGCTGCGGCTCAGCGTGCTCCAACGATCCTTGGACCTGATCATCAATCGACCTTCCTCTTATTTGCGGGCTAGTTTAGACCTGCCGGAAATACCCCGTGCCCACTTCGTTGTACTAGGGTCAATACCCGAAATGCGGCGTAGAAATGGCTATGTACCGGGGCCTCAGGAGTTTCTCGACCGCTCCTCCTGAGTTCTAACCTTTTTTCGTTAGCTTGGAGATAGGCTGCGGCGTCTGTTTGTATTCTCAGGGATGTTACCCTTAAGCCTCATGGTGCAATTCGAGGGCATCTATAGCCATGCAAGGTCGCCGTTGAAAGCCCGAATTTCGTTACTCGCCTTGGCAATGGCACTGATCTTGGCCGGTGGTCCTGCGCAGGCTGCGTCCGGGCTTGCCATGCACGGTGCGCCGCGCGAGGCCGAGGATTTCACTCACTTCCCCTATGCCAACCCGGATGCCCCCAGAGGCGGCCGGGCCACCTTCGCTGTGCGGGGCTCCTTCGATAGTCTCAACCCATTGATTGTAAAAGGCGTCTCGGCAGACGGCGTGCGCGAGTATCTCTATGAGAGCTTATTGGCGCGGGCTAATGACGAGCCCTTCACGCTTTACGGCCTGATCGCTGAGGACGTCGAGACACCTCCAGACCGGAGTTATGTGGAGTTCACGCTGAACCCAGAGGCCAAATTCTCCGACAGTAGGCCAATCACTGTCGAAGATGTGATCTTCTCCCATGGCGTCCTGCGGGACCATGGGCGGCCAAACCATCGCTCCTATTACAAAAAGGTCGCGAAGGTGGAGAAGACGGGCGAACGGAAAGTCCGCTTCACCTTTGATGGGTCCGGCGACCGTGAGATGCCGTTAATCATGGGCCTGATGCCGGTCCTGCCGAGCCACCTGCTGAGTGCGGAGACCTTCGAGAAGACTACGCTTGAGCCGCGCATTGGCAGCGGGCCTTACGTCATCGAGAAACTCGATCCGGGCAAGACCATCACCTACAAGCGGGACCCTAATTATTGGGGACGAGACCTGCCGGTCAATCGCGGCCTCTATAATTTCGACCGGATACGCTTCGACTATTATCGCGATATGGGCAGCATGTTCGAGGCGTTTAAGTCTGGCCTGGTGCAGCTTCGCAAAGAGACCGACCCGACGCGCTGGGCCGAGGGTTACGACTTCCCTGCCATGCACGATGGCGAGGTCATCAAAGAGTCCCTTCCCGTGGAGACACCAGCCGGCATGTCGGCGCTGGTGTTCAATACGCGCCGGCCAATCTTTGCCGACCCACGCGTGCGCCAGGCTCTTATTCGGTTGTTCGACTTTGAATGGGTGAACCGCACGCTCTATCACGGTCAATATGCGCGCACAGAAAGTTACTTCGCGCGATCGGAGCTATCGTCCCATGGCCATCCGGCAGACGCGACCGAGCGCGCGCTCCTGGCGCCCTTCCCCGAAGCTGTGAAGCCTTCAGTCATGGACGGCGATTTCTCCTTCCCGGTGAGCGACGACACCGGGCAAAACCGGAAGGCCCGCGTGGAAGCTCTAACGCTCCTCCAGGACGCCGGCTACGAGTTGAAAGACGGAAAGCTCGTCAACAAAAAATCAGGCGAGCCCTTTGAATTCGAAATTCTTGCCGCAACCCGAGATCAGGAGCGGCTTCTCCTCACCTATGCGCGAGCGCTCAAGCAAGTGGGCATCGAAGCAAAAATCCGCCAGGTCGACTCGGCGCAGTATCAGCGGCGCAAACAGACCTACGACTTCGACATGATCCAGAATTTCTGGGGTGTGTCGCTATCGCCCGGAAACGAACAATCGTTCCGCTGGGGCAGCCAAGCCGCGGCGACCGAGGGATCGTTCAACTATCCGGGTGTAAAAAGCGAGGCGGCCGACGCTATGATCGAGGCGATGCTCCGGGCGAAGGATCGCAAGAGCTTCATCTCGGCAGTCCGTGCGCTCGACCGCGTGCTGGTATCAGGCGATTACGTCGTGCCCTTGTTTTATCTGCCCCGGCAATGGGTGGCGCATTGGGACACATTGAAGCGGCCGGAGAAGACGCCCCTCTATGGCTATCAGCTCGACACGTGGTGGCTTGAGCCCGAGGACAATACGGACAGCGGTGACGAGCGCTAGCTAAGCTGCCTGCTTCCCAGGGTCAGCGATCGCCGCCAGACGCTTCAGGAGGTCGCGTGTGCCCGCCAGGCGATCCTCTGGGATCGGCCAATTGTGGTAGTAGATCAACTTGTGGTCGGGCTGGAGCTTCACCTTCTTACCGGCCACGCTGATGAAGCGGATCAGACCGTCGGGATTGGCGAAATTGTTGTTGCGGAAAGCGATGACGGCACCCTTCGGCCCAGCGTCGATCTGCTCGATGCCCGCCTGACGGCATAGCCCCTTGATCTCAACCACGTTGAGGAGATGGTGCACTTCTTCCGGCAACGGCCCGAAGCGGTCGATCAGTTCCGCTGCAAAGCCCTCGATCGCCTCGGCACTCTCCACGGCTGCCAAACGGCGATAGAGCCCAAGCCGCACTTGCAGATCGAGCACATAGTCTTCGGGGATGAGCACCGACGTGCCGAGATTGATGCGCGGCGACCATTGGTCCTCGACATCCCCGTCGCCACCCTTGAGCGTGGCCACTGCCTCTTCCAGCATGGACTGGTAAAGCTCGAAGCCGACCTCACGGATATGGCCCGACTGTTCCTCGCCCAACAAGTTGCCGGCACCCCTATGGTCGAGGTCGTGGCTCGCCAGGATGAAGCCAGCACCCAACGTATCGAGCGACTGAAGCACTTCCAGTCGCTTCGCCGCCGCCGGCGTCAGTCGCGCGTCGGCTCGAATGGTGAAATAGGCATAAGCGCGGACCTTGGAGCGGCCGACACGGCCACGTAGTTGGTACAGCTGCGCCAGGCCGAACATGTCGGCGCGATACACGATCAGAGTATTGGCCGAGGGAATATCGAGACCAGACTCAACGATAGTGGTCGACAGCAGCACATCGTATTTGCGGTCGTAGAAGGCGTTCATCACCTGGTCGAGTTCGCTGCTCGCTATCTGACCATGAGCGCGCGCAACGCGCAGCTCCGGCACGTGCTCTTTCAAGAAGGCGGCGGCCTCGTCAAGATCGGAAATGCGCGGCACCACAAAGAACGCTTGCCCGCCACGGAACCGCTCGCGCAACAATGCTTCCCGCAACGTCATGGGATCGAACGGCGTCACATAGGTCCGCACCGCGAGGCGATCGACGGGCGGCGTGGCGATCAAGGACATTTCGCGCACGCCCGACAGCGCAAGCTGCAGAGTGCGCGGGATCGGCGTCGCCGTCAGCGTCAGCACATGCACGTCCTCGCGCAATTGCTTCAGCCGCTCTTTGTGCTTCACGCCGAAATGCTGTTCCTCATCGATAATCAACAGCCCAAGATCGGAGAACTCAATACCCTTACCGAGCAGCGCGTGGGTGCCGATGATGATGTCCACAGCGCCGGTCTTGATCTGGTCTTTCGCCTCCATCAATTCTTTGCCGCTCACTAGCCGCGAGGCTTGGGCAATTTTCACCGGAAGCCCCCTGAACCGTTCCGTAAAGGTGTGGAAATGCTGGCGAGCAAGAAGTGTCGTCGGGACAACAAGCGCAACTTGCTTGCCGGCGAGAACGGCGATCAAGCTGGCACGCAACGCCACTTCGGTCTTGCCGAAGCCCACATCGCCGCAGACCAGCCGGTCCATGGGACGTCCGCTCGCCAGGTCCTCGAGCACCGCGTTGATGCAGGTTTGCTGATCCTCGGTTTCCTCATAGGGAAAACGCGCCGCGAACTCGTTATAGGTTCCGTCTTGGGGTTCGAAGACCGGTGCTTTGCGCAGCTCGCGCATAGCGGCGACCTTGATGAGCTTCTCGGCCATGTCGAGGATGCGCTTTTTCAGCTTGGCCTTGCGCGACTGCCAGGCCACACCACCGAGTTTGTCGAGCTGCACGCCTGACTCGTCCGACCCGTAGCGTGTCAGAAGCTCGATATTCTCGACCGGCAGATAGAGCTTGTCGCTGTTGTGGTAATGCAGCTCAAGACAGTCATGAGGCTCGCCGTTCGCCTCGATCGTTGTCAGACCAATGAAACGCCCAATGCCATGGTCGGCGTGGACAACGAGGTCGCCGACGCTGAGGCTTGAGGCCTCGGTCAGGGCGTCGCTCGCCTTCTTGACTCGCGCCTTGCGCACCAGCCGGTCGCCAAGAATGTCCTGTTCGCCAATGACAGCGATACCAGGCCCCTCGAAGCCCGTCTCTAACGGCAACACGGCGACGGATGTGGCATTTGGCGGCGCAGCGACAGCTTCGGTGACATTCTCCACCCGCACTGTCTCGGTCAAGCCATGCTGGGCGAGCAACGTGGCGAGACGCTCCCGCGCGCCAACGCTCCAACACGCGACAATCACCAGCTTATGTTTGCCGATCAGACCCTTTGCATGAGCGACAACCGCATCGAAGACATTGGTGTCCTCGGTCTGCCGTTCGGCTGAAAACGTGCGCCCTTGGCGCCCGCCGAACGAGACAACATTCGTAGACCCCTCCTCCGGCCGCTCGAAAGTTTCGAGCGCGACCACCTGGCGGCTGCTAAGCGCGCCCTGCCAGTCTGTCTCGGTGAGAAACATGCTGTCAGCTGGGACAGGATGATATGGCGGCGCGCCAAAGGCCTTGCGCTCAAGCGCTTCTGCGCGGGCATCATAGTGATCGGCGACCTGCTCGATCCGGCTCTCGCGCGCGTCGTCAACGAGGGGGTCGAGCGTCACCACCGCATCAGACAGATAGTCGAACAGCGTGGCGAGCTTGTCGTGGAACAGCGGTAGCCAATGCTCCATGCCTTGATGCTGCTGCCCTGCTGAGATCGCCTCGTAGAGCGGATCGTCGCCTTTGACGGTGCCAAACAGCTCCACATAGCGCTGACGGAAATTCGCCCGGACGTCCGGCGTTAGCGACACTTCGCTCATGGGCAAAAAATGGATCGAATCCAATCTTGTTTCGGTCCGCTGGGTATCCGGGTCGAAGGCGCGCAGGGATTCGAGGGTGTCGCCAAAGAAATCGAGGCGCACAGGCTGTCCGCCCGGCGGATAGAGATCGAGAATGCCGCCGCGAACGGCGTATTGGCCGGGGTCCGTCACGGTGCCGGCGCGACCATAGCCTGAAGTTTCCAGCCGCCCGATGAGGTCCTGCATCGACATGACGCTGCCGGACCGGAGGTTGAGATTGGCCCCGGCGATGAAAGCGGGCGGCGGTACACGCTGGAGCACAGCGTTGACCGTGGTGAGCAACACCAGGGACGACTTGTGGTCGGGCGCACGCTCGGTCAGCGCGGCAAGCGTTTCGATCCGGGTCGCGATGATCTCTGCATTGGGCGCCACGCGGTCATAAGGAACACTATCCCAGGCCGGGAAGCTCAGCACCTGGAGGTCTGGCGCGAAGAAGGAAATCGCATCCGCCAGGGTCGCGAGCCGATTGGCGTCGCGGGCCACATGCAGAACCGGCGCACCGGCCTGTCGCGCCAGCTCGCCAAGCAGAACCGCGTCGAAGCCCTCGGGCACGCCGCTCGCAATCGTACGCGAGCCCTTTAAGAGGAGATCGACCGGCAAGGATGGAAGATTGGGCACAGCACTCATGGCGATATCGTGGGCCTAGCTCGTCTCTAGCTGGCTTTGGGCAGGCCGTGGAAGCGCCGCATGCGGGCCATGAGCGCATCGAGCTCGGCGTCGTCGAGCGTGTAGCCCTCATATAAGCATAACTCGATTTGAGGGTCCGCGGTCTCGATCAGACGCTCGAGCACGGCGATCTCATTAGCGTTCATGCTGTCGATGGTTTGCTCGGTATAATGACCAAGCAGATGGTCCATCTCCTTAGAGCCCCGGTGAGTCGCCCGCCATACTGCCCGGCGCCGGCGCATTCCAAGATCACTCGACATGATCCATGCTTTCAGTCTTAAGCGGTGGGTTACAGAGTGCGAGCCGACCGATTCAAAGCTCGGCTCCGCCGTGCCGTTATACACGGGAATTCCATGCGTCCACCTCGCTTAGCCCCTCTATTCGCCTCAGCCCGCGCTCTGAAAGGCGTCGGGCCTCGTATCGAAGGGCTGCTCAACCGATTGGTGGCCCCACGGCACCAGGGCGCCCATGCCCGGACGGTCGATCTTCTGTGGCATTTGCCCGTGGGCCTCGTGGACCGGGCGCTTATTCCGCGAATCGCCGATGCCACGGTCGGGGAACTGGCAACGCTCGACGTGACGGTCACGGAGCATCGGCCAGGTGGCAGCCGACGGAATTCGCGGGCGCCCTATCGGGTGCTGGTCGAGGATGAGTCCGGCGCCCTGGAGCTGACCTATTTCAGGGCCGATCATTCCTTTCTGAAGCGTCTACTGCCAGTGAACAGCAAGCGCATCATCTCGGGCAGGATCGAATCCTATGACGGGTCGTTGCAAATGCCTCACCCCGATCACGTGGCGGCGGCGGATGGCCCAGACACGTTACCTCCCATCGAGCCCATTTATCCTCTGACTG
Source organism: Methyloceanibacter sp. (assembly GCA_018067145.1). Lineage (GTDB taxonomy): Bacteria > Pseudomonadota > Alphaproteobacteria > Rhizobiales > Methyloligellaceae > Methyloceanibacter. Next base: position 35,340 of record JAGPVD010000009.1, on the reverse strand, counting down.
CGGGGCTCACCAATATGACCTTACGCAAGGCGATCACCGGGGCGCTCACCCAGATTCCTGATCTGCCCGAGTGGATCGATGCGGATCTTCTCTCAAAATATGATTGGCCTTCTTTTGCGGAAGCCACCAAGGCGCTTCATGCGCCGGAAACCGAGGCCGACCTTCTGCCTTCGTCAACAGCACGGGCGCGGCTGGCCTATGACGAGCTTTTGGCCAACCAGCTTGCGCTCGCCATTGTCCGACAGCGCTTCAAGAAACGCGCCGGGAGGGGGCTGAAGGCGTCTGGCAAGATCCGCAAAACAATCCAAGATGCCCTGCCCTTCGCTCTGACGGGCGCTCAAGCGAATGCCCTCGCATCGATCGATGACGATCTTGCCAGCCCCCACCGCATGCTCCGCCTGCTCCAGGGCGACGTCGGCAGTGGCAAAACCGTTGTCGCGCTGCTGGCCATGGCAAGCGCGATTGAAGCCGGCACGCAGACAGCCCTCATGGCGCCGACCGAACTTCTTGCCCGGCAGCATCTCGCCACGATCAGCAGTTTCGCGGAAGCGGCAAATCTACGCGTGGCGTTGCTCACAGGCAGGGAGCGTGGCCGGGAACGCGAAGCGATCCTGGAAGCCCTGAAGGAAGGCGACATCGACACCCTCATCGGCACGCATGCGCTGTTCCAAGAGACGATCCAATTCCGCGATCTCGGGCTTGCGGTGATTGACGAGCAGCACCGCTTTGGGGTGCATCAAAGGTTGGCGTTGCAGGCCAAGGCCACGGGAATCGGCGCCGAGCTTCTGCTGATGACAGCGACGCCCATCCCGCGCACGCTTTTGCTCACAAGCTATGGCGACATGGACGTTTCGCGGCTTGACGAGAAACCACCGGGACGAAAGCCCATCGTTACGCGCACCGTGCCCCTGCAACGCTTGGATGAGGCTGTCGATGGCGTGGGGCGCGCGGTGGCCGAGGGTGCACAAGTCTATTGGGTCTGCCCCCTCGTGGCCGAGTCCGAGCTGATCGACGCCGCCGCGGCCGAGGAACGCTATGCAGCTCTCCGCGCCAAGTTCGGGGAAAAGGTCGGTCTGGTGCACGGACAACTTTCTGGCAAAGACAAAGACGCGGTGATGGCGCGGTTTGCGTCCGGCGAACTTTCCATTCTCGTATCCACCACGGTCATCGAGGTCGGCGTCGACGTGCCGAACGCCACGATCATGATTATCGAGCACGCTGAGCGCTTCGGCTTGGCGCAGCTTCATCAATTGCGCGGCCGCGTGGGACGAGGGGCTGCAGAGTCTTCCTGCATCCTGCTCTACCGCTCGCCCCTGTCCGACAATGCGCGAGAACGGTTGAAGGTGATGCGAACAACTGAGGACGGCTTCGTTATCGCCGAGGAAGATTTGCGGCTCAGAGGTGGCGGAGAAATGCTTGGCACGAAGCAAAGCGGCCTGCCCGCGTTCCGCATTGCCGTCCTGCCGGAACATCGAGACCTTTTGGAAGCGGCACGCGATGCAGCACGTCTACGACTCTCACACGACCCGACGCTCAAAGAGAAGGACGCTGAGGCTTTGCGGCTCCTACTCTATCTGTTCGAGCGTGACGATGCAGTTCGGTTGATGCGGGCAGGCTGAGCGCGCTATTTGCGGAAAATTCCGCCAAAGAGGCCATCTCCGCCAAACAATCCGGGGCGCTTCGGCGGCTTGACGGTCGACTCAAGCTCGTCGCCAATGGAAGTATTGGTCTGCCGCGCGTTCCGTTTCGGTGAGGACCCTCGCCCCCCTGCGTCCGGCTTCTTCGGTGAGGACCGTCGCCCCCCTGCGTCCGGCTTCGGCCGCGAGCGTGTTGTGACAACTGGCACCCGCGGTGGCGCCGCCGCGAGTGCGGATTTATCGATCCAGCCGCTCGCACCACTTTTCTCGTCCCGGATTTGGACAAAGCCTCCCTCCTCACCGATCACACGGAACGGCCGGCCCGCTGGAAAGCCGAACATGACGCTCGCGTCGGCGGATGGACTGGCCAGCAACTCGACAGGCCTTCTGGCGACCAGGAGCATATCTTCGCCTGGCAGCGACGGCTCGGCCGCCTCCCCGGTCTGCTGAGCGGCATCTGTGCTCTGCTCGACCGGTGGGCTCGGAGGGGTTGCTGCTTCCTGCGTGGCGGGCGCCGTCGTGGGAAGACGTTCGGTGTTCCTTTTCACGACTGGCGCCGTGTCGGCCATAGGCTCGGCGGGCTCGGACGGTGTGGCCTCGACCGCAACCGGCGCTGCCTTCTCCCCGTCTGGCTCACCAGAAAAATCGACGTTACGGAGGACAACGCCTACAACCAGAATCACACCCGCTATGCCCAAGAACATGAGCTGCTTGGAAGAGAGCCCGCCGATACGTACCGGGGGTTTCTGTGTGGGTCCTAGGTCCATGCCGGGATCATGACATGAGACGGGATTTCGATCTACTCAGCCGCGCCTACGCGGCTGAGTCGTCCTTAAGAGTGGGTTTATTAGCCTTGGTGCCATCGGCCAATTGATCGAGCTCCTCTAGAGGCGGGGCAACAAGTCCCGCAGAAACCACGAGCTTTGCGCCATCTTCGACGGTCATATCGAGCAGGGTAACGTCCTTTTTCGGCATAAACAGCACGAAGCCTGTGGTTGGGTTCGGCGCATTCGGCAGGAACACGGTCATGAGCTCCTCGCCATTGCCCACCTTCTCCTTCACCTCGTCCGGCGGCTCATTGGAGATGAACACAACCGCGAAGAGCCCGCGCCGGGGAAACTCGATGAGCCCCACGCGCTTAAACGACGTGCCGGTCTTGGAGAACACAGTGGTGAAGATTTTCTTCAACAACTTGTAGACGCCGCGTACCACGGGCATGCGGTCGAGCATCATTTCGCCATAGCTGACAATCGTACGGCCAAACAGATTGGCAGTCAGCGCGCCGATCACCATAAGAGCAAAAATGCCGACAATCAGCCCGACGCCGGGCACCGTGAAGGGTAGATAATTCTCCGGCAGATAGGCCTGCGGAATGAGCGGCTTCACCCAGCCATCGATCAGGTTGATGAACCACCAAACCACATAGACCGTGATGGCCACCGGCCCGACAATGATGAGGCCCGTCAGGAAATAGCCGCGCAGCCGCGCAGCCAGATGCGACGACGTCGGTTCCAACGCGCCGAATAGGCCGGCCTCGTCTTGATTCGGGTCTTGCTTCGTGGACCCCAACTTCGGGTCCTTGTTTTGAGGCGTTTTGGAGGTCATGCGGCCTTAGCAAATGTTGGAAGACGAAGTTGCTCAGATTAACACGGTTCGGTGGGCGCCCGTTCCAGCCGGGCCTGATTTTGGGATGAGGCATGGCTGAATGCAGGCGCGCTTGCAAGCCTACTTTCAGATCGCATCTGTTTTTTAAGTCACGGCCCCTCTGGCGAGACGACCGAGCAATCCGTGCCGCTTCGTTTCAGGGCGTTGCAGACCTTGGTACTTTGCGACCGGCTAGCATAGGGCCCAACCTTTAGGCTGTAGAACGTGCCGAAACTGCCAATGTCTACTTTTTCGATTTGCGGCTGAACGCTGGCGAGTTGGCTATTCTTGCCCTGCACCTGCTTCCACAGAGCCTTAGCCTCCCCCTGCGAACGGCTATTAGTCAATTGTACGCGGTAACCGCCGCCTGCCGGTACCGCCGCTGGTGCGGGTGCATTCGACTTAGAACTCGACGAACCTCCGAACCAGCCGCCGATGCCACCGCCACCTGAGCTCTTCGACGCCACTTTCTGAGTTTCTGTATTGGCCGCCCAGCTGGCCGCAGTCGGTGGTGCGGCGGTCTTCTTTGGCGCCGCCGAGGTCCTAGGTGCTGCGGTTGTTGTCGATGAGGGTACTGTGGCGACCGGAGCAGATGCACTGTCGCCCGTGATGGACCCGAACCAACGGCCCACGCCGCTGCTGCTTTTTTTTGGCGGCCCGTCGCTCACCTGTGCGCCCCATCCACTGGTAGGGGCTGCCGCAGCCGTCCTGGTCGATGATGGTTCAGGCGCTGCAGCCGGTGGCGGTGTCGGTGTTGCTTTTGGCCTTGGTGTGGCATCCCCACCGAAACTCGGGACCCATCGGCTCCACAGACTCTCGCTCGATTGGGATTGGCCGCTGGAACTGACTTCTACCGAATCGGCGGTCGCCGCTCCGGCGCCGCCATCTTCTGAGATCAGCCTCTGGACCGTCGCGGAGCTAGAGGCGCTACGGGCCCGAGCAAGTTCGGCATCGCCTTGGCTGGAGAGCCCCGCAGCCTTGTAGGCCAGGCCCTTGTTGACCAGCGCCCTCACCTTGTCCGACTGCGGTAGACCCAGCCAGATCGCGGCACCGAGATCGGAGATGGCGCGGCCTGGCTGGCTGAGCTTGCGATAGGAGACCCCCCGCAGATACAGGGCCTTAGCCGCCTGGCCTTTCGACGAATTCCTGTCGTTGACCGCGGCAGAGAGCTGCCGCACCGCCGCATTGTAATTGCCAGAGTTGAGCGAAGCCGCGCCGTTCTTCAGGCCCGCATCCTGGGCTTCAGCAGGCAACGCCGTACACAGCAGTGCCAGCGTGGCCCCCAAGAGGCAGCCGCGCGAAAAGAGGCGCCCGTCAAAAGCAAGACGGCGCGGCCGGAAGGACTTCCGATGATCCGCCATGTGCTTGCTCAATCAAAGAAATCAGGCAAATCCGAGGCTGTAGACTATTCTACTGTAACGGATTTTGCGAGATTGCGTGGCTGATCCACGTCCGTGCCCATGAATGCCGCCGTGTGGTAGGCGATGAGCTGGACAGGAACCGCATAAATCAACGGTGTCACGAAGGGGTGGACGCTCGGAACTGACAGTGCCGTCTGGATCGCGCAGCCGGTGGCCGCAGGGTCCGCATCGCTGACCAAGATGATCTTGCCGTCGCGCGCCGCCACTTCCTGCATGTTGGAGGCGGTCTTGTCGAAGAGTTCGTCTCGCGGGGCGATGACGATGACCGGCACTTCCTCGTCGATCAGAGCGATGGGTCCATGCTTCAGCTCACCCGCCGCATAGCCCTCGGCGTGGATGTAGGAAATTTCTTTCAGCTTCAACGCGCCTTCGAGCGCGATTGGGAAGCTTGAGCCGCGCCCCAGATAAAGCACGTCGCGCGCCTTCGAAAGGCTATGCACCAACGCCTCGTAAGCGTGCTCGTCGTTCAGAATGGCCGCCATGTGGCGCGGCACCTCGACCAGCGCCTTGACCAGTTCGGCCTCGCGCTCTGGTCCGATCACGCCTCGCGCCTTGCCGGCGGCAATGGCGAGACACGCAAGCACCGTGAGCTGGCAGGTGAACGCCTTGGTGGAGGCGACGCCGATCTCCGGCCCGCAGAGCGTCGGCAACACCGCGTTGGACTCCCGCGCGATGGATGATTCCTGCACGTTGACGATGGACAGCACTTGTTGGTTCTGCTGACGGCAGTAACGCAACGAGGCAAGCGTGTCGGCGGTCTCGCCCGATTGCGAAACGAACAGCGCCACGCCACCGGGCTGCATCGCCGTCTCGCGGTAGCGGAACTCTGATGCAATATCGATGTCGACGGGAAGCTTGGCCCAGCGCTCGAACCAATATTTGGCGACGAGGCACGCATAGAACGCAGTGCCGCACGCCGACAGCGACAAGCGGCTGACTTGCGCGAAGTCCACAGGCAGCGCCGGCAAGTTCACTTGTGAATTCGCCAGGTCGAGATAATGCGCCAGCGTGTGGCCGACCACTTCCGGCTGCTCATGGATCTCTTTGGCCATGAAGTGCCGGTAATTACCTTTGTCGACTACAAGACCACCAGTCTGTGACTGCGATACGGGACGCTCCACACCGGCGCCCATTCGATCGCGGATGGCGACGCCTTCTCGCGTAAGCACGGCCCAGTCGCCGTCTTCGAGATAAGCGATCTTGTCGGTGAACGGTGCGAGCGCGATGGCATCGGAGCCGACAAACATTTCACCGTCGCCATAACCAACCGCCAACGGGCTGCCTTGGCGCGCCACGATCATCAGGTTTTCATAGCCCTGGAAAATCATCGCCAGAGCGAACGCACCTTGCAAGCGGTTCAGAATATGGAAGACCGCCGTGACCGGGTCTTTGCCCGCGCGCAGCTCGCGCGTGACGAGATGGGCGATCACTTCGGTATCCGTGTCGCTGGTGAAAGGCGCGCCTTCGGCCAACAACTCGGCCTTCAGCTCGTGGAAATTCTCAATAATGCCATTGTGCACGACCGACACGTCATCGGTCATATGCGGATGGGCGTTGATCTCGCTCGGCTTACCGTGGGTCGCCCAACGCGTATGGCCGATGCCGGTATTGCCGAGAAGCGGTTCGGATTTGAGGAGTTCTTCGAGGTTGCGCAGCTTGCCTTGGGCACGACGCCGCTCAAGCCGGCCGTTCTCCAACGTTGCCACGCCGGCGGAATCGTAGCCGCGATATTCGAGGCGCTTCAACGCATCGACGAGCAATTCTGCAACTGGACCCTTACTCAGGGCGCCCACGATGCCGCACATCGTCCCTACTCCCTCACAGCTTCGCGTTTGCCTAGCTGGCAACGCTCTGCGTCGCAATTCACGAGCTATGTCTCTTTATTGCGGTCAATGGCCCGCAGTTTCGGTTGCTATTTGGATTTGTCGCGCGTCCGCCGTGCCCGCATTTTTCCAGCCCAGCCGGTTAGGTTCTTTTGGTCGGCGCGCGTGACCGCCAGCGCATCCGCCGGCACGTCCTTGGTGATCACGCTGCCGGAACCGACAAATGCGCCATCGCCAATCCTGACCGGCGCCACCAAGGAACTGTTGGAGCCGATGAAGGCACCCGCGCCAATCTCAGTGCGATGTTTGGCGAAGCCGTCATAGTTACAAGTAATGGTGCCCGCACCGATATTCGCCTTAGCGCCGACGTCAGTGTCGCCGATATAGGTGAGATGGTTGACCTTGGCGCCTTCAGCGACCTCCGCGTTTTTGATCTCGACAAAATTGCCCACATGCGCGTCCTTGGCCAACTCTGCGCCAGGGCGGAGCCGCGCAAACGGACCGAGGGTCGCGCCAGGGCCGATCTTGGCCTGCTCGATATGACAGAAGGCTTTGATGGTGACGCCGTTTTCGATTATGACACCGGGACCGAACACCACGCTCGGTTCGATCAGCACATCTTGGCCGACTGACGTATCAACGCTGAAGAAGACCGTATCGGGCGCGACCAGCGTGGCGCCGCCCGCCATGACGGCATCGCGCAGGCGCTGCTGCATCAGGCCTTCGCCGATCGCAAGTTCGGCGCGAGAGTTCACACCGAGAACTTCTTCCGGGTCTGACAACACAACACGCGCCTCAAGCCCGCCTTCCCGCGCCAACGCCACAGCGTCGGTGAGATAGAACTCGCCCTTGGCGTTGTCGTTTCCAATCTGTGCGAGCAGCGAGGCCAGTGTCTCGCTCGTACGGAATGCCATGATGCCGGAATTGCAGAGCGTGAGCGCACGCTCGGAATCGTTGGCTTCTTTCTCTTCGCGAATGCCTGCGAGCCGTCCCTTACCGTCAAGCAGCAAGCGGCCATAGCCGGTCGGGTTTGCTGCCTCGAAACCAATCACCACCACATCGGCGCCTGCGTCTAACTCACCTAAGACGGATTTCAGCGTCTCGGCACGGAGCAGCGGCGTGTCACCATACAACACGAGCACGGACCCATTGGAGCCCTCGAACGCAGGACTGGCGGCCTTCACCGCGTCTGCCGTGCCCAATTGCTCGGGCTGGACGAAGACTTTGAGTTGAGAATCAATGGCAAGTGCCGCCTCCCCAACTTCGTCCATGCCGGGGCCTACCACCACGCATCCACGGCCAACACCGGCTTGAGCGGCCGCGTTCAGCACATGGGCTAGCATGGGCGCACCCGCTAGGCGGTGCAGCACCTTGGGCAGCGCAGATTTCATTCGTGTTCCCTTACCGGCGGCAAGGACGATGGCGAGAGCAGATGAATGCGTCATTCGGTTCTGTACGTTGCCTCTTTATTCGTAGGCCAAAGGTGGCATGGCTGTACCAACTTTCCCTAAACGCGGACTGTCTAGTCCAAACAACCCTCCAGGGCCACAGGCCTTCTCAGCTAAAGACCTCACCAAATTGCTACGCAGAAATTGACCGTGCGGGCGAAGCGAGTAATCTTCGAACCAAGCGGCTGGCAATCTGACAGTAAGCCCTCATACTCGTCGCTTCTGCGCTAAAAACCTCGCATTCCGGAGGCTCGAAAGCCCATGGTCGTCAAAAGTCGCCAAAAAGGCGCGCGAAATTGGGCGCGAGGCGTCTTCGCCTTTATGTGGATCGCGCTGGGCGGATTGTCGAGCTTGTATCTCTTAACCCTGTTCACAGACCCGTCTGCCCTTGGCGCCTATACCGGCGGCCTTGCGCGCGGGGTCTCCATCCCATCCGGAACCGGACCACTCAGCGCCGCCCAGGTCACGAGATTGAAGGGTTCGCTTGCCAGCCTCTCCGAGCAGATCACAGCGATCAATACGCGTCTGGATTCGGTCGAAATTCCAGAGGAGCCTGCCGAGAGGGCATCACCGCAGGCCTCCCAAGACACGAGCCCGCCCAAGCCAGAACCCCTTGCCGAGGCGGAGCCCGCACAAGTGCCTGTTGAAGTGGTCACCGAAGAGACCGAATTCGAGGAGACGGTCGCAGCGCCGGTGCAAATCGCGGCTGCGGACACCACGCCTGTTCGTGAGCCTGAGCCCTTGCCCGTACGCGAACCCGAACCCAAGCCAGAACCCCAACTCGTGATGCCAGACCCGAATCCGGTCGTGGAGACCCCGCCGCCGGCCGTGGTCGATCCGCCGTCGGTCGTGGTCGATCCGCCGTCGGTCGTCACCGCCCCGATGCTTCCAGAGCCCGAAACTGTCGTCGAAGCGGCGCCGGTCGCGCCGGCGGAAATCGCCGCCCTCGACCCTGCCATCCTGCCGCGCACGGCCAATGATGGTTCGACCCGCTATGGTATCGAACTCGGCACGGTCTCAAAACGCGATGGGTTACGCCCGCTATGGCGTGAACTCTTGACCAAACATGCAGCGCTTGTCGCCGGCCTGCAGCCACGCCGCGTCCTGGCGCCAGACAGAAAATGGCGGCTGATTGCCGGTCCGTTTGCCAACGCGCAAGACGCCGAAGGCGCCTGCTCCCTGTTCAAGAAGGCCGGCCGCAAATGCGCGGCGACGGTTTACGCGGGCGATGCGCTCTAGGTTGCCCGACCGCCGAGAAACAGACGGCCCATCTCAGGATCATCGAGAAGTTCGGACCCCGCCCCCGCCCTCACCAGCCGCCCCGCCGCAAGCACGCAACCGACATCGGAGAAGCTAAGACCTTTGCGGGCATTCTGCTCAACGAGAATGAGAGTTTTGCCGCGTACATCGCGCAGTTCCCGCAAAGTCTCGAACACCATGTCGATGGCGCGGGGCTCAAGCCCAATCGAAGGTTCGTCGATCAGAATCCCCTAAGTGCATCAACGCCATACGCGCTTAGGTTGACCGTCCGTCCACAGATAATTGTCTTACAGTCACAGATTGTCACTATTGAACGTATCGCAGAGTTTCAGGTTCCCATTTTCATAACCGCGGCGGAACCAACGGACACGTTGAGCCGACGAGCCGTGCGTGAAAGAATCCGGCACCACATAACCTTGCGTCCGCTTTTGGATATGGTCGTCGCCAATGGCGCCCGCCGCACGGATCGCTTCATCAATGTCGCCCCGTTCGATGAGCCCCTTGTCCGCTTGCATCTGGTGGGCCCAAATTCCTGCAAAGCAATCGGCCTGTAGCTCCATGCGGACTTGCAACGCGTTGCTCTCAGCCCTGCCCATCCGGCGCCGAGCGCTGCTGACTTTGTCGGCAATGCCGAGCTGATTCTGGACGTGATGACCGACCTCGTGGGCAATCACATAGGCCTGGGCAAAGTCCCCTGGCGCCCGAAATTTGTTCTTCAGCTCACGATAGAAATCGAGGTCGATGTAAACTTTCTCGTCGCCAGGGCAATAAAACGGCCCCATGGCGGCCATGCCGGTTCCGCAAGCCGACCGCACCGAGCCTGTGAACAGCACGAGCTTGGGGTCGCGGTAGCGCTGGCCGAAGCCTTTGAAGATATGCTCCCAACTGTCCTCGGTGGTGGCGAGCACCACGGCCACGAAGTTTTTGAGATCGTCGTCGGAGCCGGTCTTTGGCCGCTGAATGTCGCTCGCCTGCCCGCCTCCTTGCGGAAAGCGTGTCGCGTCGGGCCTCTGTTGCGGCATGGTGATGTCAGGGAATCGGGCGCCGCCACCCGATCCACCACCCTGCATAAGCACCGAGGGATCGATGCCGAAGAACAGCATGAGGCCCACAACGACGAGCACGCCGACGATGCCGATACCGCCGCCACGTCGCGGGGACCCGCCCCTGCTCGGAAAACGGAAGCCGCCGCCGCGACCACCCGGAAATGGAAAGCCAAAGCCGCGGCGCTGACCACGCCGGTCCTCAACATTCTGGCTTTGTCTTTGGCCGCGCCACCGCATAAGTACCCCCGCCTAGAATTCGTGCTGCTTGCCGAAACTTCGAACATTGTGCATGGGGGGCAGCGCCGCACAAGGCTAAGGGCAGACGCTGAAATGGAACCCCTGCTTAACAAGACGCACGCCACTCGGTGCAAATATATTCCCCGTCTGGGGTGAGAACGAGCCTGCAAATCCTTGTTGCTATTCAGCAATACTGACAAGGAACTGTCATCGGACTGCAATGGGGCAGCGGCAATCTGTTCGAGCCAAGTTTTGTTCGGTCTGGGTTGTTACTGCGTTCTGTGTAAAGCGTACGAGCCCTGGCACTCCCCGCGCCGGGGCTCTTCTTTTGTGCACATAACCCCACACATTCTAGACCTCGCCGCGCCACCGCGAGCCGTTTGTCCAACGAACCCCCTTCCCGAGCGTACGGACGAGCAGCCGAGCTCTCTCCTATTAATTTCGCCCGCGGGTTTATTTCGCCCAAGGTCAACTGCGCCTATGGATTCGATGGCGCTGGGGGCGGGTCCTCGGATACGGCCTCTTCCGGGTTCTCCGCGGGCGTCATCGCGTCGGGCGCTTCATCAGGCATGGCGTCGTCGGGCATCTCGTCCGGCGACGTGAAACCGTCATCGGCAATCGCCTCATCATCCGACATCTCATCTGGAGGCGTCATGTCGTCCGACATTTCATCGGGTGGCGTCACGTCATCGGCTTGATGTTCGGCAACCGGTTGCTCGGCAGCAGGCGCATCCATCTTGGCTTTGGTATCGGTATCGCCTCCATACATGAAGTATGCAGCGATCACGAAACCGACCACGATGCCAGCCAAGACGATGGCTAGAAATGTTCGGCTGCCCGGATTGTGCATTGCCATGGAGTCCCTCCCTCTCATGGAATCGGCGCGTCTTGAACAATCTACCGGCGAATCAGGGAGCGGTCGAGGTCACCAAGCCCCAATAATGCAGGTTCTGCGTCACTGGGCGGAGGACACCCGCCCCCGCTCCGACAGGCGATTGAAGAGCAGATTTACCGCTGTGGCTACGAGGATGTTCACCACCACCGAATACAAGGCGGCATAGCCCGGGAGCGTGAAGCCGAAGATCTCGAGCGGGTAGATCGACGAAACGAAGCCCCGCGTAGCGGCCATATAGGTACCTGTTGTGATCCCGGCGACCCATCCCAGCAGCAACGCATGGGCGTTGAAGCACCGCGTAAAAAGGCCGAGCACGATTGGCGGCAGGAGCTGAATGATCCAAATGCCGCCAAGCAGCTGAAGTTGGATGGCGTAAGCCTTCGGAATTGCCAGGACGAAGACGACGGCGCCAATTTTGACCACCAGTGAGACGATCTTAGCCATGCGCGCCTCATCCGCGTCGCTACAGTTCGGGCGCATATACTCTTTGTAGAGATTGCGGGTGAAGAGGTTGCCGCAAGCGATGGACATGATCGCCGCCGGAACCAGCGCCCCAATGGCGATGGCAGCGAAGGCCACGCCCACGAACCATGAGGAGAACGAGTCAAGGAACAGGGCCGGCACCGCGAAGGTCGCGCCATATTGGGCGAATCCCGCCTCATAAGCCGGGTTTTGTTCAACGCCCGCGGCGATGGCCATGTAGCCGAGCAGTGCGATCAGTCCGAGCACGAAGGAATAGGCCGAAAGCGCCGCGGCATTCCGGCGGATCACCTTGCCGCTCGAGGCGCTCAAGATCCCCGTCATGGAGTGGGGATAGAGGAACAGTGCAAGTGCCGACCCGAGAGCCAAGGTGGCGTAGGCGCTATAGCTCCCCAACGTGTCGCCAGATGGTGGCGTGAGCGTCAGTTTTTCCGGGGGCACGGCGGCGAAAATGGCGGCATAGCCGCCGAGTTTTGCCGGGATGATGACTATGGCGGCGAAGATGGTCACGAAGATGAGGATGTCCTTGACCACGGCGATGAGCGCCGGGGCTCGCAGGCCACTCGTATAGGTGAAGGCGGCGAGGATCACGAAGGCGATGATGAGCGGCAGATGGCCGACGATGCCGCCGTGCGGAAATCCGAGCGCGCCGATCACCACTTCCATGCCGACGAGCTGCAACGCGATGTAAGGCATGGTGGCAAAGATGCCGGTGATGGCCACGGCTAGGGCCAAAAGGCGGCTGCCAAAGCGGTCGCGCACATAATCGGCCGCCGTCACGTGGCCCCGTTCCCGTGCAATGGCCCAGAATTTCGGGAAAATCAGATAGAGGATCGGAAAGATCATCACCGTGTAAGGCACGGCGAAGAAGCCGACGGCGCCCGCGCCATAGACCAGCGCCGGCACAGCGATGAAGGTGTAGGCCGTGTAGAGATCCCCGCCGAGCAGGAACCAAGTGACCACGGTACCGAAGCGGCGGCCGCCGAGACCCCATTCATGGAGCTGATTGAGGTCTGCTTTGCGCCAATGCGCGGCGGCAAATCCCAGCCCGGTGACCAGCAGAAAGAGCGCCACGAAGACGCTGGCGGCAACGAGGTTCAAACTCAAAGCATGTCCCCCGGCGTCCCTGAGCTATCGGTGTCGGCGGGGTCGCCTGAATCCGTCCCCTCAATTCTCACCTCCAGCAGGTAGACGGCGATCGCCACGGCCGCGCCGATGAGAATCGCGGCCAGCTGGTACCAATAAAAGAAGGGAATATTGGCTAGGACCGGCTCGACCCGGTTATAGAACGGCACCCAGATCACGAGCAGGAACGGGATGATGAGCAAGAATCGCGGCCAATAGCGCGCGAGATGCCCCTTTGTGCCCTTGTCCGTCATCACTTCCCCCGCCCCATTCCTCGGATCGGGCACGACAATACTGAATGCGTAAGCGAAGCGCGACGGCCTATTTCTGGGGCTTACGCCCCGGAAAGTGAAGGACGCGGCAATGGGCCCGCGCTCGTAGGCCCAAGTTTTGTTGACCTGCCCGAGGCTACCGGCCCATATGGACGCCGTGGGGAGCCTGTAGCTCAGCTGGTAGAGCATCTGACTTTTAATCAGAGGGTCCCGGGTTCGAGTCCCGGCGGGCTCACCATATTAATCAAGTCCTTAGGTCTTTGAGACGACCGTTGCCACTTGGCTCGGAAGCCTCGCAGACGAGACCTGAAGCCAAAAAACGTACTTTTTGCAGGAAGTCGGCAAAATCGGTCCCTTGTGCCTTTTTAGGTCATAACTGTGGCCCAAACGTCACAGCTTTTTCCCGCGAAGTGGATATAGTCAGGGACAGATTCGACAGAAAGAAACGGGGGACTCAATCATGCGTCTGTTTATTGCTCTCGCCATTATCGTTTCGGCGACCATCGGTCTCGGCGGCTGCTTCGGCCACCACGAGAAGGCCGTTGTCATGGAGCCGCTGAAGCTCGGCTAATTGACTACGAGATAGCCCTTTGGGATCTATCTCTCCGGCAAATGCCAGCCCCGGTCGAGTTTACTCGGCCGGGGTTATTTGCATGTATTTGAAGGAATTAGGGGGGCGCGCGCAGCAATAGCGTGAATGGTCCCTGCTCTGCACCATCCCATATAGCCCGTCAGATCGGCTCAGACGCTTTCGCGCTGAATTCTGCGGCGAATGCGGTCGTAGACCGTACGTTTCAGGAAATAATACGCAGGGCGGCCCATGATCAGGATCGCCACGAACTTGGACAGGAAGGGCGTCGCCCCAAGCAAGCCCGATAGCCAAGCTTTGACGCCCGGATCGAGATCAGCCGCCAAAACAATCGGAATCATAGGCCAAGCGGCATAGGCGCCGACCAGCAATATCGTTCCGATCGCGAAACGCAATCCGACCTGTTCGGAGGAGAATTCTGGTTCAGCGGAGGCGATAGTGATCTCCTTGCGGGTTATCCGCGTGGCGCATTCCAACAGATCAGTGGAAAATTTGGGTTTCACGGCTGTGTGCCGGACGGCGCTCCACCCCCGGTCGCGCATTGGCGAATGCTAGCCCCCACCATGCCAGGGCGAAACATCTATTCGCTGGCTTAAATAGTCGAGGAATACGGCGATATCGTTGCATCATGCGCCATTGACTGATGCCACCAGCCAAGCCGGATTGAACCAACGGTCCGCGTGTCCGTCATAAGGCAGCCTGTTGATGTCCCAATGGCGGATATAGGGCGCGTAGACGTCCCAGACTGGCGGGCCACCGCCCACATAGACCACGCGGTTGGGAAACCGGGCCAGTACCTCTTCCGGGGCATCGTCAGAGCGAATCTCGCAGATGGTGCGGTCCTTCAGGACGAATGCCGGGAAGGACGCGCTCGTCGCCGGCCCAGCGATGATGACGTGACCACGCGTCACGTCGAAGAATCGCGCGACGTCAGCGACAAACTCCCGGTCCTTGTTCCCTTCCCAAGGGAGCTGGCCGTTCAGTCCCAATTGCCCTCTCAGGCCTATGGCGCAAATGGCGCGAATGTCAGCCACACTGTCCTCCACATAGAAATCGCCCCTTCCTTTTATCGACGGATAGCGTCGAGGAAAAGATTGGTGCACATAGGCGAATGACACTTAAGCCCGCCACCACTAAAGCCTCCGATGCACGCCACAGACTGATTGCCATCGGCCTGATGGTCCTGGCATCGGTCTGCTTCGCTGCGCTCGACGCCACGGCGAAATATCTGGTGGATGAGACGAACATCCCTGTGGCGCAGGTGACGTGGCTCCGCTTCGCCACGCATGTGTTGTTCAGCGCCGTCGTGCTTTGGCCATTCGCGTTCCGGCCATCGCTGCGCTCGGCCAAGCCGATGATCCAGGTGGTGCGCTCCTGCTTCATGATCGCGACCACATTGCTCAACTTCATCGCGCTCAAATATCTGCAGCTCGATCAGAACGTCACGATCTTCTTTCTGACACCGCTGATTGTCGCCGCGTTGGCCGGGCCACTTCTTGGGGAGTGGGTTGGCTGGCATCGGGTGTTGGCCATCGCCGCAGGATTCGTTGGCGTGCTGGTGGTCATGCATCCCGGCATCGGCTCATTTCATTGGGCCATGCTGCTGGTGCTCGGCGCGACGCTCGGCTTCGCGCTCTACAATATTTCCACGCGCTATCTCGCCGCCTTCGATCCGCCAGCGGTGACGCAGACCTATACGCCGCTCGTCGGCGTGCTGGTGATGACGCCGTTTGGCTTGGCGGCCTGGCAGTGGCCACAAGAGTGGTGGCTGTGGGTGCTATTCGCAGGCCTCGGCTTTTGGGGCGGGCTCGGGCACTGGCTGCTGATCCTGGCCCACCGCGCTGCGCCGGCCCCAGTGCTCGCGCCTTACATGTATCTCGGCCTCATCTGGATGTCGTTCGCGGGATATTTCGTCTTCGGCGACATCCCGACCGCCTGGACATTGGGCGGCGGCGCCATCGTCATTGTGGCTGGCCTCTATCTGCTGGCGCGGGAGCGGAAGAGTTTGGGCGGAGCCAAAGGTGGGCCAGCGTCCGACGTGGACCCGGTCTAGCGACTTGTCATTCCCGCGGAGGCGGGAATCCAGTAACCCCGTCCTTGCGACTCCAAAGGCCGCGGTGACTACTGGATTGCCCGGGTCGAGCCGGGCAATGACACCGAAGAGAACGGGTTGACGCTTAGTCCGCCTCTTCCTCGCCCGTCGTCTCATAGCGGCGGCACACATCCTCGGCGAAGGCGGCGAACGTACCTTGCGCGATGGCCGCGCGGGCTCGGCCCATGAGCTCTTGGTAGAATTGGACATTGGCGTAGGTTAGCAACATGGAGCCCAGCGCCTCGCCTGACTTCACCAGATGATGCAGATAGGCACGCTCATACTGGGCGGCCGGGCATTTGCTCTCCGCGTCCAGCGGGCTCATGTCTTCGGCGAAGCGGGCGTTGCGTAGGTTCAGTTTGCCGCCCCAAGTAAAGGCTTGGCAGTGGCGCCCAGAGCGCGTGGGCATCACGCAATCGAACATATCGATGCCGCGCGCAATGGCGCCCAACATGTCTTGTGGCGTGCCGACACCCATCAAATAACGTGGCCGGTCCTCGGGTAGAAAATCGGTGGTCAGCTCGACCACCTCGAACATCGCCTCTTGCCCCTCCCCCACGGCGAGCCCGCCGACAGCATAACCTGGAAAGCCAATCTCGATCAGCCCGCGCGCGCTCATCTCGCGCAAATCGGGATAGACGCTGCCCTGGACGATGCCGAACAACGCTTGGCCAGGCGCACTCATGTCAGTGAACGCGGCCTTAGACCGTTCGGCCCAGCGCATGGACAGATCGAGCGACGCTTTCGCCTCTTCGCGCGTCGCCGGGAACGGCGTGCATTCATCCAGCACCATCTGAATGTCTGAACCGAGCAGGCATTGTATTTCGATGGCCCGCTCCGGCGTCAGCTTAATTTTGGTTCCGTCGATATGGGACTGGAACGTGACGCCTTCCTCGGTGATGCGCCGAAGCTTGGCCAGCGACATGACTTGAAAGCCGCCGCTATCAGTGAGGATGGGCCGGTCCCAATGCATGAATTTGTGCAAGCCGCCGAGCTTGGCGACGCGTTCGGCGCCGGGACGGAGCATCAGATGATAGGTATTGCCGAGAAGGATGTCGGCACCGGTCGCCGCGACGTCCTCGGGGAACATTGCCTTGACGGTGGCCCCGGTGCCCACCGGCATGAACGCCGGCGTACGAATTTCCCCGCGCGGCGTCGATATGGCGCCCGTACGTGCGCGCCCATCTTGCGCCGTGAGCGCGAATGAAAACGCTTTGATCATGCGCAGTCCGCTGGGCTGAGCAGGCAGGCGTCGCCATAGGAATAGAACCGGTAATGGTCCTCAACGGCATGGGCATAAGCGCGCTTCATGGTTTCTAGTCCTGAGAAGGCGGCGACAAGCATGAACAAGGTGGAGCGCGGCAGATGGAAATTGGTCAACAGCCGATCGATGAAACGGAAACAATAACCTGGCGTGATGAAGATGTCGGTCTCGCCCGTAAAAGTTCTTAGCGTTCCGTCCTCGTCCGCTGCACTTTCAATGAGGCGAAGCGAGGTCGTTCCCACCGCAACGATGCGGCCGCCGTTGGCCTTCACGGCGTTCAGAGCGTCCGCCACGTCCGCACTGATCACGCCATACTCGGCGTGCATCTTGTGCCCGTCCGTCTCATCGACACGCACGGGAAGAAACGTGCCGGGGCCCACATGCAGCGTCACGAAATGCCGAGACACGCCGCGCGCATCGAGTGCCTGCATCAGCGCATCGGTGAAGTGCAGGCCCGCAGTCGGCGCTGCCACCGCCCCCTCCTCGCGTGCAAACATTGTTTGGTAGTCGCTGCGATCCTGTTGGTCTGCGGGACGCCGCGCAGCAATATAGGGCGGCAGCGGCATAGCACCCAGCGCCTCGATGGCGTCATGTAGCGCGGGACCGCTAAGGTCGAACGCCAGCGTCACTTGGCCTTCCGTGCCCTTGGCCTCGACTGTCGCCTCAAGGCCGCCAAGGCCACAGACATTTCCGCCATCTCCAAATTTAATACGATCATCCACTTCGAGGCGCTTGGCGGGCCGCGCCAGGACTTGCCAACGCGCATCGTCGAGCCGCTCGGCCAGCGTGACGGACACTTGTGCCGACACCTCGCCCCTTGTTCGGTTACCTTTCAGGGCGGCGGGGATCACCCGTGTGTCATTGAACACCAGTGCATCACCCGGCTGCAGCAGCGCAGGCAAATCCGTCATGACTTCATCGGCAAGCCCTTCGCTCACATCTCCACTGACGACCAGAAGCCGCGCCGTGTCGCGCGGCTTCGCTGGGCGCAACGCGATGAGTGCCTCGGGGAGATCAAAATCGAAAAGGTCAGTACGCAAAGGACGAATGACGGCTAGAAGAGCCGCACCATAAGGGCGCCGACCAACACCAGCACGGCGCCCCCGACCCGGCCGACGCTAAGCTCTCGCTCCAGCAAATCGAACAGCCCAAGGCGGTCGATCAAAAGCGCGGCGAACAGCTGCCCGGCGATACCAAGCGCCATGACCGCCGCGATGCCGATCCTCGGGGCCAACATCAGATTGACCGTGACGTAGATCACGCCGAGCAAGCCACCCCCAAGAAGCATATAGAGGGGCATCGACTTCAACGCGCCGAGATCGGTGTTGTGTCGCGCGAACAGCGCCATCAACACCACGAGCGCAATCGTGCCAACGCAGAACGACATGGTCGCGGCGGCGAGAGGATTGCCGAGACGTCCTGCAGCCTCGGCATTGATGGGGGCCTGCAGGGCGATCATGCCACCGGCGATGAGCGCAACAAGCGTGAATAGAACGGCCTGAACCGACATGGCATACCACCTTCTGTTAGCCCTTAGGCCTTACGCGTCGGCGGCGATCTTCGCCGAAACGATCGCGTCCGGGCTTGCCGGCGGCTCGCCCTTGTTAATCTGGTCGATATTCTCCATGCCTTCGATCACGCGGCCCCAGACCGTGTATTTCCGGTCAAGGAAGCTTGCATCGTCGAACACGATGAAGAACTGGCTGTCGGCGGAGTCCGGCGACTGCGCCCGGGCCATGGAGCATATGCCTCTGACATGCGGTTCGGCGTTGAACTCAGCGGCAAGCTTCTGGCCGGAGCCGCCTGTGCCGGTGCCAGTCGGATCGCCGGTCTGGGCCATGAAGCCGTCAATCACGCGATGAAACGGCACGCCGTCGTAGAAGCCCTGACGGGCTAGCTCTTTGATACGAGCCACGTGATTGGGTGCGAGGTCGGGACGCAATTCAATCACGACATTGCCTTTGCTCGTCTCGAGGATGAGCGTGTCTTCTGGGGTTGCCGCCATTTGGGCCTCCTAATGTCTGTTGTCGGTTGCTACTGCTCGATCGTGGCCTTCTTGATGTAATCGAGCTTGGGGAAGTCGGCATTAAGATAGGCATTGCCTCGCCCCTGAAGGCGTCCCTGGTCGGGGCCGTTGCCACGCGGTGCGCCTTCGCCATAGCCACCGTAAAGCGCATCGACAACATTCATGCCCGATACGACCTGGCCGAACGGCGAGAAGCCCTGCCCGTCCAGCCCGGAGTTGTTGCCGAAATTGATGAACACCTGGGTGGTGCGGGTGTTGGGCCCGCCGGTGGCGAAGCTCACATAGCCACGCTGATTGCTCTCAGTCACATCATCGTCGGGGATTCGCGCCTCACGCCACACGGCGTTGAGGTCTGGATTGCCACTGATGCCGAACTGCACCATGAAACCCTTGATCACGCGGAAGAAGCGCACGTCGTTGTAGTAGCCGCTTTTCACCAAATTGTAGAAACGATCGGCGCCGTTGGGCGCCCAGGCGCGATGCACCTCGATGACGAAGGTGCCCTTGCTGGTGTCGAACTTCGCCTTATAGGTGGCTGGCGCCTTCTCTTTGAGCGACGACGGATCGCCGACATTTCCGGCTTGCGCCATTCCGACAACGCTTAAGGCACCGAACAGCAGCGCGGCACTGAATAGGACGATGGCCCTGATCTTCATGGGGTCTCCTCGCGAGTTATGAGAACCGACTTAAGGGGTGAATTTCTGCTTGAGGGCCGCCGCTACGAAGGGCGGCACAAAGGTCGATATATCGCCGCCCATTGCGGCGATCTGGCGGACGAGACTTGCGGCGATATAGCGGGTGCCAGGCGACGACGCCAGAAACACTGTCTCGATCTTAGGCGCAAGTGCCGCGTTCATGCCGGCCATCTGCATCTCGTAGTCGAAATCTCCGGCATCGCGCAGGCCCCTGATGACCACTGTAGCGTTCGCTGCCTTGGCGGCTTCCACGGTCAGGCTGTCATAAGTGGTGACGTCCAGGGAAAGCTCCGCATCCTTGGCGATTGGCTGAAGGACCTCATTGGCCAACGTCACGCGCTCTTCAGCGGAGAACAGCGGATGCTTGTCATGATGGGTGCCGACGGCGATCACCAGCCGGTCGACGAGATGTGCGGCCCGGCGCACGATATCGACGTGCCCGAGCGTGACGGGATCGAAGCTGCCGGGATAAAGACCAACGCGCATGGCGCCCACACTCCCATGCGCTGATCGGCTCGGCATCCACGATGGATGGGCGCCAACGCATCAGAGCCCCTTCTAGCCGTGCGGCACCTTGATCGGCAAGGCCGCATCGTTCCTAGAAAGGCGTTCCGCCTGGGCAACTCGGGACAAAAAAGGGCCCGGCAGGGCCGGACCCTGCCCACCCCAACTCTCTTCTTTACTTTATGGGTACTGAGACGATCTGTGCTCCATGGCCAAAAATATCTCTGAGATTGAAGCGATAGCCGACCCCCGCCGAGAAAATCCACGGGTCCAGGTCAGTGTCAACGCGGACGCCAGTGCCATTCCAACGGATATTCGTATCGATGAAGGTCTTCTTCACGTCGGCGTTGAGATACCAGCCGCAACCGAGCGAATGAGACAAGCTTGCCCTCTTAATCCTGAAACGATCTGGGCGACTGTTCCAGTCCCGACGGACTGGCATTCCTGCTCGAAATCAGATGCGTACGTAACAATCAGCCACTGTTGCGGCCATGCGACGAAATCGTTGATCTAGATCAAATTGGCCGCGATCTGCCGTGTACGTATCAATTCGCCGCTTTTGCGGTCACGTAACGGAGTTTTGACTGGACCAATCCGTTGCGGGCGGCGCGCCACCTAGACAAGGTGTCGCGCTCCTTAGCCAAATTGATCGATATCAAAGCGCGATAAGGCCCCTCGCAGGACTGCTTGAACTTCGACAGCCTCGCGCGGGGGAGCACGCTATGGTGATGACAGCTAGCTTGAAGGCCCAGGATCCGATCCCTCCGGCAAGCACGATCCGGATGGAGAAGCGACCGTTTGCACCCGTCGCAATACCGACCGACCTGGGCGCGCATGGCGCAACCGTAAATACACGCCGTGGGGAGACCATCGCCCTTGCCTTCGACGGCAACGAGGCCGTCTTTGTCGTACGCTCCGGCACGCTCATGTTGACCGTCACTCTGCCCCACGGCTTACGCCAGGTCGTTTCCCTCTTCTATCCCGGGGACCTATTTCGCTCAGCCTTCGCGCCATCCGATGCCGGCGCCACGCTTTCGGTCGTGCGCCCCGGTGAAGTGCTTCGTATGCGTTGGAGCGCTTTCTCGGAGTTGGCCTCCAGCGACCCGGAAACCACAGACTATATGTCGAGCGCCATAGCTAGGCAGAACGCAAGCCAAGCCATCCATATGGCGGCCGTTGGCCGGTTCGACTGCCAGCAACGTATGGCGACGTTATTGTTAGAACTAGCTTTGCGCACCGGCTCACCCTCCTCATGCGGTGGCCTGATATTCGACGTGCCGCTCAGCCGGCGCGATATGGCCGACTATCTCGGTCTCAATGCCGATACGCTGTCGAGAACGATGTCGCGCTTAAGGTCTAGCGGCCTGCTCAGCCATCCCGATCGGCACCGGGCCTTAGTCCCCGATATCGCCGACCTCGCCAAATTGACGCCGGCAGCACGGTCACTTATGGCGCTGCATGGGCAAAGCACAGCTGAAATGTCGCCATTCACGACTGTCTGAGCAGCTGTCACTAAATGAATGACGGCGTGAGCTAGCCCGCTTTGAGTCGTTCACACAGCGCATTCTAGAAACTCAGTGAGACCATAACGATGGCCGGAGGCGTCACGCCTCGGGCGTGTCTCCGTCACCTTGATCGCCGTTATCCTGATCATCGTCCTGGACGTCGATGACGACGTCGCCCTCTTCGTCGTCACCCCCCTCATCGGGAATATGTTCCACCGACACCACGCGCTCGCCGTCAGCCGTGTCGAACACTTTCACGCCTTGGGTGGAACGGCCGACAATGCTGATGCCCGCGACCGGAATACGGATGAGCTGGCCACGGTCGGTGACCAACACGAGCTGATCGGTTTCCTCGGTGGGAAATGACGCCACCAGCTTCCCGTTACGCTGATTGACGACCATGCCGATAATACCCTTGCCGCCACGGCCCGAGACCCGGAACTCGTAAGCGCTTGACCGCTTGCCGTAACCGTTCTCGGAGATGGTCAGCACGAATTCTTCTCGAGCGCCAAGTTCGGCATAACGCTCTGTCGAGAGCGCCACGGTGTCTCGATCCTCAGCCTCCGGATCGACCTCCGCTTCGGCGTCAGTGCCTCCCCGGCGAACGAGATTGGCCTGGCGTACATAGGCAGCGCGCTCTGGCGCCTCGGCCTCCACATGACCGAGAATGGTCATGGAAATCACTTCGTCGTCGCCGTCGAGCTTGATGCCACGTACACCCGAGGAGTCACGCCCCTTGAACACGCGCACGTCGGTGGTTGGGAAACGGATGGCTTGCCCCGCGGCCGATGTCAGCAACACGTCCTGCTGCTCGTTACTCACCTCCACGCCAACGATGCGATTGCGCTCGTCGAGCTTCATGGCGATCTTGCCGTTCTGGCGCACTTCGATGAAATCTGAGAGCTTGTTGCGGCGAATGTTGCCATCATTCGTGGCGAACATCACGTCGAGATCGCCCCAGGAAGCCTCATCTTCGGGCAGAGGCAGAATGGTGGTGATGGTCTCGTCCTTACCGAGCGGGAAGAGATTGATCATGGCCTTGCCGCGCGCCTGAGGGGCAGCTTGGGGCAGGCGCCACACCTTCATTTTGTAGACCATCCCGCGCGATGAGAAGAACAGCACCGGCGTGTGGGTGTTGGCGATGAAAATGCGGCTGACGAAATCCTCGTCGCGCGTCGCCATGCCGGCGCGGCCCTTACCGCCGCGGCGCTGCGCACGATAGGCGGACAGCGGCACGCGCTTGATGTAACCCTTATGAGACACCGTGACGACCATGTCCTCACGCTGAATAAGGTCCTCGTCGTCAACCTCACCGATCATCTCAAGAAGATCGGTGCGGCGTGGCGTACCGAATTCTTCCTTTAGCGCGGTGAGTTCGTCTTTAACGATGCCGACGATTCGGGCACGTGAGCGAAGGATTTCAAGATACTCGGAAATCTGGTCGCCCAGCCCTTTCAACTCATCGCCAATCTCGTCTCGGCCAAGCGCGGTCAAACGTTGCAGGCGAAGTTCAAGAATGGCGCGCGCCTGCTCCTCGGACAGTCGATAGGCGCCCTCATCGGATACCTTGTGACGCGGATCGGCGATCAGCTCCACGAGTGCAACCACCTCCGTCGCTGGCCAGTGGCGCTCCATCAACTGCTCGCGCGCGGTCGCCGGGTCCGAAGCTTTGCGGATCAACGCAATCACTTCGTCGATATTGGCGACGGCAATGGCGAGACCAACAAGCACATGCGCGCGGTCGCGCGCTTTGCGTAAGAGATACTTGATCCTGCGGCCGACCACTTCTTGGCGGAACTCGGTGAACGCATGGACCATATCCTTAAGCGTCATCAGCTCCGGACGGCCACTATTCAGCGCCACCATGTTGCAGCCGAACGAGGTCTGCAGCGGCGAGAAGCGATAGAGCTGGTTCAGAACGACATCTGCAACCGCGTCGCGCTTCAACTCGATGACGACGCGCATGCCCTCACGGTCGGACTCATCGCGAATGTCGGAAATGCCCTCAACTCTCTTCTCGCGCACAAGCTCGGCAATCTTCTCGACCATCGACGCCTTGTTCACCTGATACGGGATCTCGGTGATGATCAGAGCCTCACGGTCTTTACGCACTTCCTCCACGGCAACGCGGCCCCGCATGAGGACCGAGCCTTTGCCCTTGTGATAGGCGGAGCGGATGCCTGTATGTCCAAGAATCAGGCCGCCGGTGGGGAAATCCGGGCCCCGAATGTATTCGGCGAGTTCGGTGACCCCCAGCTCAGGATCGTCGAGATAGGCCATACAGGCATCGACCACCTCACTGAGATTATGCGGCGGTATATTGGTGGCCATGCCGACGGCGATGCCGCCCGCGCCATTGACCAGGAGATTGGGAAACTTCGCCGGTAAAACGACGGGCTCTTTCTCGCGACCGTCATAGTTCGGCTGGAAGTCGACCGTGTCATTCTCGATATCGTCGAGCAGCGCCATGGCCGGCTTGGCCAAGCGAACTTCGGTGTAGCGCTCCGCGGCCGGTGGGTCGCCATCGACAGAGCCGAAATTCCCCTGCCCGTCGATAAGCGGCAGACGCATGGAGAAGTCCTGCGCCATGCGCACCAGCGCGTCGTAGATCGCCTGATTTCCGTGAGGATGGTACTTGCCCATCGTGTCGCCGGTGACGCGCGCCGACTTATTGTACGGCTTGTCCGGCGTATAGTTATTCTCGCGCATTGAATAGAGGATGCGCCGATGCACGGGTTTCAACCCGTCACGCACATCCGGCAACGCTCGGGACACGATCACGCTCATGGCGTAATCGAGATAGGACCGTTTCATCTCGTCGATGAGCGAGACGGGTCTTACGTCAGAAGGGGCTGGCCCCTTGACCTCGGTGTTTTCGTCGTCTGCCAATGAAGGAGAATGCCTTTTAAGAGAACGTCAGACCCCGGCAAAAACAGTTCGCCGCGAGAGGGAGAAAATGCCCCTCACGTGAGATCGAACGTGCCGGTGGAGTCGGTTTTTCTAGTGCTTTGTATAGCTGATTTGCCACCCCAACTGCAAGCCGACAGGGCGGCTATACATGCGCTGTTTTTGACTTCCTTTTCAATGCCTTACAGGGGAGAAAAATGGGTTATTCAATCCTCGGGAGGGGACGCCGCGCAGACCCGCGAAAGCCCGAGCCAACGAACCCTCTGAACGCCTCAAATTGGGTGAAAAATTCTCGGGGCCGCTGCCCCAGAAGAGACCAAAAACCGCGCCTGGGCGCCCTTAAAGGAGCCTCAAGGCAACAGCCCTGCGCCGTGGCTAGAACGGGATCTCGTCGTCGAGTTCCTTGTTGAAACCACCGCCACCACCGCCGCTGCTGGCAAGAGGCTTCGACCGGCCGAAATCGCCGCCACCGCCTGAGCCGCCCTCGCCTGCGCCGCCCTCGCCTGCGCCTGCGCCGTCACGCCGGCCATCGAGCATCGTCAGCGTGGAATTGAAGCCCTGCAGCACCACCTCGGTAGAGTAGCGCTCCTGGCCGGATTGGTCCTCCCATTTGCGAGTCTGCAACGCACCTTCCAGGTAAACCTTGGAGCCCTTCCGCAGATATTGCTCGGCGATGCGGGCCAGGCCCTCACTGAAGATGACCACGCGGTGCCACTCGGTCTTTTCGCGCCGTTCGCCGGTCGCCTTGTCCCGCCAACTGTCACTCGTGGCCACTCGGAGATTCACAATGGGGCGGCCATCTTGCGTATGGCGGATTTCAGGATCGGCTCCGAGATTGCCAATCAGAATGACTTTGTTGACCGAACCGGCCATGCTTTCGACCTCCCCACGGGTGTGCGTCACGAATTGAATTTGGCGGCAGTTTAGCGCTCCCAGCGCCTCCGCTTCCAGGCGAGCTGGGTGTCCTGTCCACAGGCCAGGGGCACAAGCACATATGTACACGTTTTGTTCTTGACCGTCTAGCATCTCGACCCCTTGAGCTTTCAAAGCATGGGCCCTATGGCTAAGAACAGAACACGAAGCGATCATAGTGGCGGCGTCCCCTGCACTTGAGGGGTCCCCCTATTCCGGAACGAAGGTGAACATGCAGCGGTCCGTCAAACAGCGGCAGACAACGTCCGTCAAACAGCGGCAGACAACGAAGCGTAAACGGGGCAAGCGGCGGGACCCTCGTACGAAAACTTTTGGCTTCACCTCGCGGCAATTGCCGTTCATCGCCGTGCTGCTGGGCAACTGGCTGTTCGCGGCCGCCTTCTTCGCCATTGGCAAACATGTCTGGGACTGGACGCCTGAGGCCTGGGGCATCGCCGACCGGCTGGCACTGGTCATCAAGGATTCGGTCTTCGCCCTTGTGCCGGGTGTGATCGGCATTTGCATTGTCGCCGCGCAACGCCTCAATCCAAATATGTGGGTGGGGCGCGTGGCCAAGCCGAACTCGTCGCTAGACATCAACACGCGCTTCATCCTCAACACGTTTGAGCAGTTCACCGCGTTCTTCATCGCCAATGCAGGTCTGGCTATATATTGCCCGCTGGAGCAGGCGCGGACCTTGCCGATCCTCACGACGCTCTTCGTGATGGGGCGCGTTCTGTTCTGGATCGGCTACCACAAGAACCCGTATCTGAGGGCCTTCGGCTTCGGTCTGACTTTCTATCCCACCGTAGCGGCCTTCGCCTGGCTCATGGTGAGAATGATCTTCGGCATCCACGTCCCGCTATAGGGCGCTACTGCCCCTCACCGTCCCTGCTGCCACTGGGCGATCGAATCGAGCGGCCACAGCAACATGATGACGTTGAGGGTGAGACCGTCGCGGATCATGACGCCGACGAATAGCTCCAGCGAGATCGCAAGCAGGACGGTGATCCAGACCGGCAGCGACGCAGCGAGAAGAAAGCCGACGACCATAAATAGAATGTCGCTCACCGAATTCAGCACGCTGTCGCCGTAGTAATCGAGGGAGATCGTCACCTCGCGATAGTGATTGATGACGAACTCGGTGTTCTCCACCACCTCCCAGGTCGCCTCGATCCCCACCGCTAGAAGGAGCCGCGTGCCGAATGAGAGCCGCGGGGCCAACAGCCACAACACGAAGTAGAACAAGAAGCCGTGGATGACGTGGGAGGGCGTGTACCAGTCGAATATGTGCTGTGAGTTCTCCGGACTCACCGCGTCGAAATACCAGAATTTTACGTCACCGCATTTGCAGATAACCGGATGGCCCATCCCATAGAGGATGGTGCCGGTTCCGACGATCATGGCGGCAAGGATGAGGAACTGGGTGCGGGTAAGTGTCACGCGCGCATCTTTGCACTCCGGAGAGCCGCTCCACCATCCCTCTCCACAGCCAATGCCGTTTATCCTTTGACGGAACCGCGTCACCGGGTGAGTTTGGCGCCATGACCCAAGACGAGGCGCTGGCACTTCTGAAGACCGGCGCCAGCCTATTTCTCACCGGACAGCCAGGCAGCGGCAAGACCCATACGGTCAACCGCTATCTCCGCGAGCTTGCGGGCTCCGGTGTCGACTACGCCTATACCGCCTCCACCGGCATCGCCGCGACCCACGGCCACGGCACCACCATTCATGCTTGGAGCGGGATTGGTATTCGCGACGCACTGACCCGGCGCGACCTGGATGTGATCGCCGCCAATCGGCGGCTTGCTGGCCGCATCGAGAAGACCAGCGTCCTGATCATAGACGAAATTTCGATGTTGCCCTCACGCAGCCTGACCATGGTGGACACGGTCTGTCGCCATATCAGGGCGACGCAGGCACCTTTCGGCGGCATGCAGGTGGTATTTGTTGGCGACTTCTTCCAGTTGCCGCCCGTGCTGCGCCGCAGACAAGACCCAGACATGCTGCAGCTTGCCGACGAAGACGGCGGCTTTGGTTCGGAGTTCGCCCACGCCTCCCCGGCCTGGCGGGATCTCGATCCGACGGTTTGCTATTTGTCCGAGCAGCATCGCCAAAACGATCAGCCATTCTTGGCAATCCTCGACGCCATCCGTGCCAATGCATGCACGGGCATCTACCGGGAACAGCTGCTTGAGCGCATCATCGAGCGAGACCAATTGCCGGCCAGCCGCACGCGGCTCTTCACCCACAACGCCGCCGTTGACGAGATCAACCAGCAGCAGCTCGCCAAGTTGCCCGAGGAAACGCACATCTTCCCCATGACCGGCAAGGGCCAGAAGCCAGCCATAGAGGCGCTGAAGCGCGGCTGTCTGTCGCCGGACCGTTTAGAGGTCAAGCAACAGGCCGTGGTGATGTTTACCAAGAACGATCCTGCTGGCCGTTACGTAAACGGCACGCTTGGGATCGTGGAGGACTTCGATCCTCAGTCCGGATCGCCGGTCGTGCGCACCCGCACGGGAAAACGCATCGTGGCCGAGCCGGTCACTTGGAAGATCGAAGAGAACGGCACAGAGCGCGCCAGCGTGACCCAAGTTCCGTTGCGCCTCGCCTGGGCCATCACCGTGCATAAGAGCCAGGGCATGTCGATGGACTACGCCGTGATCGATCTCAGTCGCGCCTTCGAATATGGCCAGGGCTATGTGGCACTGTCGCGCTTACGCAGCCTCGCCGGCCTGCATCTGTTGGGACTGAACGAGCGAGCCCTGCAGGTGCATCCCATCGCGGTCGAGAAGGACGCCGAGTTCCGCAGGGCCTCGGACGACGCCCTCGATGCTCTGGCGCGTCTTGGCGCGGACGAAGTTGCCAAGCGGCAGAAAGATTTTCTGGGCGAGAGCGCTGAGCGCCGGACGGCGACCAAGGACACCAAGACCTACGACGTGGAGCAGCTCAGAGAGAGCCATGGCAAGGCCTATGCCCCTTGGACCGAGGACGAGGAGAATGAGCTTAAACGGCGCTACCAGGCGGGCGAGACCGTGGGGGCCATTGCCGTGGGGCTGGGGCGGAAGGCGGGAGGCATCAGGTCCCGCCTCAAAAAGCTGGAATTGATTTAGCTGAATGCCAGCCCCTGCCCTTGTCCGGCCCGCTTCCAGGGCTTAAATCCTTTCGCCAGACCTCATCCCTTCCGACATTGCCAAACAGCATGACCTCGAAGCACATCTCCATCCGCGGCGCGCGGGAGCACAACCTCAAGAACGTCTCGCTGGACCTGCCCCGCGAGGAGCTTGTGGTGATTACCGGCCTCTCGGGCTCCGGCAAGTCATCGCTCGCCTTCGACACCATCTATGCCGAGGGCCAGCGCCGCTATGTGGAGTCTCTGTCGTCCTATGCGCGGCAATTCCTCGACATGATGCAGAAGCCCGACGTGGACCATATCGGCGGTCTTTCGCCGGCCATCTCCATCGAGCAGAAGACCACCTCGAAAAACCCACGCTCCACGGTTGGCACGGTCACCGAGATCTACGACTATATGCGGCTGCTGTTCGCGCGCGTCGGCATCCCCTACTCGCCAACGACCGGCCTGCCCATCGAGAGCCAGACCGTGAGCCAGATGGTGGACCTGACGCTCGCGCTGCCCGAGGGCACGCGGCTCTATCTGCTGGCGCCCATCGCGCGCGGCCGCAAGGGAGAGTACAAAAAAGAACTCGCCGAGCTGCAGAAGAAGGGCTTTCAGCGCGTCAAGATCGACAACGAGTTCTACGAAATCGCCGAGGCGCCCACGCTCAACAAGAAATTCAAACACGACATCGACGTTGTGGTGGACCGCGTGGTGGTGCGCCCGAACATCGCCTCGCGGCTCGCCGACAGTCTGGAGACAGCGCTCGCCCTCAGTGATGGTCTCGCCACCGCCGAGTTTGCCGACCCCCCAAAAAAGGGTGAGCCGGAACGGCTGATCTTCTCGGCAAAATTTGCCTGCCCCGTGTCGGGCTTCACCATTGAAGAAATCGAGCCGCGGCTATTCTCGTTCAACAACCCCTATGGCGCCTGCCCCGAATGCGACGGGCTCGGTACGGAGTTGTTCTTCGAGCCCGAATTGGTCGTGCCTAACGACACGCTTAGCCTTTCGCGTGGCGCCGTCGCACCCTGGACGCGCACATCCGCCACGTCGCCCTATTACGCACAGACCTTAGAGTCTTTGGCCAAGCATTACCGCCAGCCCATGACCAAGCCATGGAAGGACCTGCCTGAGGATTTCCGCGAAATCGTGCTGTACGGCACCTTGGATGAAGTCAATTTCGTCTACGACGATGGCGTGCGGCACTACGCGACGGCCAAACCCTTCGAAGGCGTGATCACCAATATCGAACGGCGCTGGCGCGAAACCGAATCCAACTGGGTGCGCGAAGAGCTGGAGCGTTATCAGTCCGACCAGCCTTGCGAGGCCTGCAACGGCTATCGCCTAAAGCCGCAAGCCCTCGCCGTGAAGATCGCCGACTTACATATCGGCCAGGTCACTGAGATGTCGATCCGCCAGGCGCACGCCTGGTTTGAAGCGCTGCCTAAGAATCTCACCAAGAAGCAGAACGAGATCGCCGAGCGCATCTTGAAAGAGATCCGCGAGCGCTTGAACTTCTTGAACGATGTCGGTCTCGACTATCTGACATTGGCCCGCGGGTCGGCCACGCTGTCCGGCGGCGAGAGCCAGCGCATTCGCCTCGCCTCGCAGATCGGCTCAGGCCTCACCGGCGTGCTTTACGTTCTCGATGAGCCCTCCATCGGCCTGCATCAGCGCGACAATGCGCGGCTGCTGGAAACCCTGAAAGCGCTCCGCGATCTCGGCAACTCGGTGATCGTGGTGGAGCATGACGAGGAGGCCATCCTCGAGGCCGATTATGTGGTGGATATGGGCCCCGGTGCCGGCGTCCATGGCGGCGGCGTTGTCGCCGAGGGCACGCCGCGCCAAGTCATGGCCAACCCCGAAAGCCTCACCGGGCAATATCTGACCGGCATGAAGCAGATCCCCCTACCCAAAGCGCGCCGCAAAGCCGCCAAGGGCAAGCGGCTGAAAGTTGTCGGCGCGCAGGAGAACAATCTCAAGAATATCACCGTCGATATTCCTATCGGCCTGTTCACCGCGGTCACCGGCGTGTCGGGCGGCGGCAAGTCGAGTTTTCTTGTGGAGACGCTGTATCGCGCCGTGGCCCGCAAGCTGAACAATGCGCGCGAGCTGCCCGGCGAGCACAAGAAGATCGAGGGACTTGAATTTCTCGACAAGGTCATCGACATCGACCAGAGCCCCATCGGCCGCACGCCGCGCTCCAACCCCGCGACCTATACCGGCGCCTTCACGCCCATCCGCGAGTGGTTCGCCGAACTGCCCGAAGCCAAGACGCGCGGCTACAAACCCGGGCGTTTCTCGTTCAACGTCAAGGGCGGGCGCTGTGAGGCCTGCCAAGGCGACGGCGTCATCAAGATCGAAATGCATTTCCTGCCCGACATCTACGTCACCTGCGACGTGTGCAAGGGCAAGCGCTACGACCGCGAGACGCTGGACATCAAGTTCAAGGGCAAATCCATCGCCGACGTGCTCGACATGACCGTCGAGGAAGCCGCCGAACTGTTCAAGGTGGTGCCATCCGTGCGCGACAAGCTCGAAACCCTGAAGCGCGTCGGCCTCGGCTATATCCATGTGGGCCAGCAAGCCACGACGCTGTCAGGCGGCGAAGCTCAACGCATCAAATTGTCGAAGGAGCTGTCGAAACGCGCCACCGGGCGCACGCTCTATATTCTCGATGAGCCCACCACCGGCCTGCACTTCCATGATGTCGCCAAGCTGCTCGAAGTGCTGCACGAGCTGGTGGACCAGGGCAATACCGTTGTGGTGATCGAGCATAATCTGGAAGTCATCAAGACTGCCGACCACGTGGTCGATCTCGGCCCCGAAGGCGGCGACGGCGGCGGCGAAGTGGTCGCCACCGGCACGCCCGAACAGGTCGCCAAAGTGACCGAGAGCTATACCGGCCATTACCTCAAGCAGCTTTTGGATCGGCGCGGCGGCAAGGCGAAGATTGCCAGTAGCCGCCCGGCCCGGAGTGAGGCTGCGGAGTAGTTCTCCAAGGCATCGTTGTATTCATCGACTGACTATAAGACTCGCTTTCGGCGCCAGTAAGGCGCATGTCTAAGGGCATCATCGGGCGATCGTCACAGGCCCCCGGTGGCTGAGAGAGGTAAATTGCGCTCCCGCCTGCCAACAGGAGCGCCTTCATGCCGTCGCCCAAATCTGTCCCGACACCGCGACAAGCGCCCAGCAGAAGATTCACAATGACCGAAGATGAGCCGTCCGGTCATGGCTTCCCCACCGGGCATGAGGTGCTGCTCAGCAGACGCTACCCGCCCCGAAAGGCCGCGCCTGGTCCATACAAAGTGATTGCTCAGCTTCCTGCGCGGAACGGACAATTCCAATATCGCATAAAGAGCGGCTGCGAGCCGTTCTTCCGCACCATTGCGGAAAGTGAGATCGAGCGGATCTAGCTCGAAGTCAACGTACCGCCGCGCCAGCCCGCCCTTGGCGATGCCTGAAGATCGACGGGCGCCGACCTCCGGAGCGACAACCACCATGCAATGCTTAGTCTGTGCCGGCGAGGCCAGAGACCTCACCCCGCCTAATTTCGATGGTCACGTTATTGGGTGCCCGCGCTGCGGCAACTACGAAATCCTTGGTGCCACCTGGGACATATTTCAAAACGCCTCTCAGCCCGAACGGGCCGCGGCGCTGAGCAAAGCTGCATCGCTGCAAGGCGTCGCCCGATGGCCGACGATCAAAAACATCAACTTTTGATCGCTAGACGCTGCGCCCACGGCCGGCACTCTCCCTGGAGATCCCTGCGGGACACCTAACCAGAAATGGGTTGCGATCGACTTCGCTTCTTGCTCGGGTAGCGAAGTGGTGGCCACCGGCACGCCTGAGCAGGTCGCCAAAGCCACCGAGAGCTATACCGGCCACTATCTCAAGCAGCTCTTGGACCGGCGTGGTGGCGTCGCCACAATCGCGAGCGGCAAGGCCGCCAGCGGCAACGCCAGTCGTGGCCGCCCTACCCGGAGCGAAGCGGCAGAGTGATTTTCGTTTCATGACACGAGGAGACAACCATGGTTGACCAGGCAGCGCTCGACGAGATCAATCGGCGCATCCAGATCGTCGAGGATAATTTGCGCGAATTGATCGAGCAGGCCGCCGCCTATTCCGGCGCGGCCGACGAAGAGCGCGCCACAGACCGCATCGCCGATCAGCAGGCGAAGCTCGACGCGCTGCTCAAGGAGCACGAGGCGTTGGTGGGGAAGGGCTAACGATGAGCGTAGCCCCGAAGGCGGCGGAGTAAGCGTCCAGACGCAATGCGCCTAGACGCTCATCCTTAAGATCAATCGCCGGCTTTGTCGGCTTCGGATTTTTCTGCCGGGGTCAGTTCGCCGGCGGCTTCCAGCGCCTTGATGCAATCGCCCGAAAGCTCCTTGCCGTGCTTGCGCATGCAGAGCGTGAGCAGATTGCTGCCGATCCCGTCCTCCCCGCAATACTGCCGATAGTCATGGGCGCAATATTTGGTCTCCGCATCTGTCGGGGGCGCGGCAAAGGCTGACGTCGACATCAGGCCTGCGAAGAGTGCGATTGAAATACCGGCTTTCAACATGGTTTTCTCCCAAACGATTTCAAATAATTGGCCGGCGCGCGCGCCGAGACCCGAATCTAGACGTCCCAAACAGAAATAACGACCCCAAACTGCCATAAATGGCTTTAGATCGGAACGACTTGCTATTTCGGTGATGATGGGCGGCTTGCAGGAGGGGTTGTTGCTCGCCCGCGTCAACAAGGCTTCTGGGAGAGCGTCATCTCTCAAGTCACTCCACTGAAGCACCGGAAGAGCCCGGCCCCGAACGCCTATTTATGTACCGCCGCTCCGCACCGTGCGCCCGCCCGTCAAACCTTACCGGCTTCGGTGGCCTCAGGCACTTCGATCAGCCGGCCGGATTTCACATCGTAGATATAGCCGTAGATCGCCACGTCCTTTGGCACGAGGGGATGCGCCCTGATGGTGGCCACGTCCTCGGTCACGCTCCCGGCCTGGTCGTTGATGGTCAGCCATTCGATCTCGTCGCCGGCGTCGGAGCCTGGCCCCTCCCCGACATCCTTCCAGCCGTCCGGCCCGACTTCCGCAGGAGCTAGGCTCTGGTTGAGCAGCCCGCGCATCACCTCATTGGTGAAGGCCTCCATGCCGCAATCGGTATGGTGGATGACGAACCATTCCTTGGTGCCGAGCAGCTTGTGGGAGATGACGAGCGAGCGAATGGCGTCGTCGCTGGCGCGGCCGCCTGCGTTGCGGATGACATGCGCGTCGCCTTCGCTCAAGCCAGCGAACTTGGCGGGATCGAGCCGCGCGTCCATGCAGGTAGCACCACAAAGCGGCGCGCCGGCGGCATTGGCAGCTTCGCCTTGTCGCCGAAATCCGCCGCGTAGGCCTCGTTCGCCGCAAGCACCACGTCGCGCGTTTTGGTCATCGCATCTCTCCCTCAAATTCGTCTTAGCCGTTCGGCTAAGCAAAAGTCTGACACGAAGCTCTTAGCTTACCGCAAAGCCGCGCCCACAGCCGACATCACGAGGCACACGCGCCCGTGTTGACGTTGAGCGCCTTAGGCCACAAGCGGCTTAGTCCGCCAGCGGCTCAGGCACCAGCTCCCGGTATGCACGCCAACTCGCGAGACCGAGCCAAGGGAATATGACAACAAGGGCGAGAAAACCCGTGGGCGCGGTGGCAAGAGTGAGGATCACGATAATCGCAGCCCAAAGCGTCATTGGCCAAAAATTCTCCAGCACGGCTCGGACGCTCGTGACAATCGCAACGAAAACATTGGACTTCTGATCGAGCAGCATCGGCGCCGACACAACCACTAGGCAATAGGTGAGATAGGCGATCACCCCACCGACCACTGAGCCGGTCATCAGCATGTTGTGGCCGTCCGGCGTGCCGATGGCATAGTCCGCGAAATCCTCCACCGTCCGGTGCAATTGATAAGTCGATAAGCCGTAGACGATTTGCGCAATGCGCCCCCAAAATAGATAGATCAGCACCAAGAAAAGGCCGAGATAGGCAATGTCCTGTCGAAGTGCTGAGCGAACATAGAGCATTTGCCCAAGCGTGGGCTTCTCGCCGAGCTCGATCAATCGCCCGGCCTCATAAAGTCCCATGGCCAGCATGGGCGCGACGAAAACAAAACCAATCGTCAGCACCAAAACCCAGAACTCCGCGTCTGAGACAACGAGCGCATAGCAAAGCCCGAAGCTGAGCAGCGCCACGATGAGTCCGTAGGCGAAGCAGGGACCAGGCGCCTTCCACAGGTCGCTCCAAGCGCCCCCCAACCACCTGAACGGTGCCCACGCGTCGATCGTGCTTACGGCAGGCAGCCCACCTGATGTATCCACAGCATCCCTCCCCCAGGTCACTCAGAAAGTTCCACGAAGGCTGCTTTTAGACAGCGCCGCTGTTCAGTCGGACGCAGACCACGGATCCG